>JAZQVM010000001.1:0-5460 GCA_045631845.1 Eubacteriales bacterium
TTGTTTCATTTGATTTGCTCCTTTACAAACAGAAAAATTCCCGCTTATGCGGGAATTTTTTTAGCCGAGTTCAATCATCGCATCAATGCAACGGCGAGCACCACTCATGACATCTTCACTCAATTCCATAACCTCACCGCCGCACCCTTCCACGGCCGCCAGCAGATCATGCAACGTGGTCGCACGCATATCCGCGCATATAAGATTTTTACTCAAAAGATAGAATTTTTTATCGGGGCAAGCATGTTGCAAATGCTCGGCAATGCTGTTCTCTGTACCAATGATAAACTCCTTGGCATCGCTCTCCATCGCATAATCCATAATCCCTTTGGTCGATCCCACATAGTCGGCATGCTTGACCACGCACGAGCGACACTCGGGATGTACCAACAGTTTGGCGTTGGGATGCTTGGCCTTGGCCGACACGGCGCAACTTTCGAGAACCGAAGCATGGATGGGACAGCCGCCGTCAAGCAACAGGATATTCTTTTCCGGCACCTGCTCCTTTATGTAACTGCCCAAATTGCAGTCGGGAATAAACAGGATATTCTTTTGGGGCATAGCCTTGACAATCTTGACGGCCGACGAAGAGGTAACACAAACATCACAAACCGTTTTAAGTTCTGAGGTCGTATTGATATAGGCTACTACGGCATAGTCCGGGTGTTCCCGCTTGATCTGCTCGATCCGCTCCTTATTCATTTGGTCGGCCATCAGACAACCGGCTTCGGGATTGGCCAAAATAACCGTCTTTTCGGGAGAAAGAATCTTGACCGTTTCGGCCATAAACCGCACGCCGCACATAATAACGGTTTTTTGCGGGACCTTGGTGGCCTGCACCGACAGGGCAAAACTATCCCCCACCAAGTCGGCCACCTCAACAATATCCCGATTCTGATAACTATGGGCTAGAATACAGATATCTTTTTCCTTTTTTAAGGCAAGAATCCTATCCTGAATCTCTCGAATCATGAATTTTCTCCGCCTTCCACAATATCGCTGTTTTCGTACTGCTCCTCAGCCAACACACCCACATCGACACCCAGCGCTTCACAAGCGGCGATCATGTAAGGATCCTCCGCATAGGCCATGGTGTATCGATTGGCGGCCTGCGCATCGGTAAGGGCAACACGGGTATCGGGCGAAAGACCGATCAGCTGATAGGATGTGCCCGAGGGAGGATAGTAGGTAAAGTCGGTCATTTTCAGATAACTGCCGTCTGGCAATTTATAGGTCGTCTGCCCCGTGCCCTTCCCGTAGGTGGACTCGCCGATCATAACGGCCTTATCATAGTCCATCAAAGCCGCGGTAAACAGTTCACCGCCCGAGGCGGTGTTTTGGTCGGCCAATACCACCATAGGCAGAGCCACCTCTTGCTTGGTAACGGCATCATAGACCGTCTTATTGGCGCCGTCACCGACATCCTTACGCACAGCGGTGGCTACGTTACCCGTTCCTATCAAACGGTCCACACATTTAACCACCGAGTCAATCGTGCCGCCGGGATTGTTACGGACATCAAAGATAAAACCGCTGACACCTTGGGTTTCCAGATCATCAATTGCTTGGCTGAAATAGTCACCGGTCAGGTTATTAAAACTGGTGATCTTGACATAGCCGATCGTACCCAATTTTTTATACTCCACCGTTACCTGCTCATACTGGGAGCGCATAACCGAAAAGACCTGCGTCTCGCCGTTACGGTTTACCGTGAAATTGGCCACGGTACCAACCGTGCCGGTCAGCTTGCTGACCGAATCGTCATGTCCCAGCGTCAGAACACTGGTATTGTCAACCATAGTAATAATATCCCCGATCATGACTCCTGCCGTCTCGGCGGGCGAACCCTTAGATACATGAGTCACTTCCAGACCGACATTATCCACCCATACCACCGTCAGTCCGATACCCTCGTACTGGCCGGTGATCTGTGATTGATAGGCACGGTATTCTTCCTTGGAATAGTAGGCGGCGTAGGTGTCGCCCAGTCCTGCAATGTACCCTTTAGCCACAGCATTGGCCAGCGTTTCACTGTCGATGGCGCCGATATAATGCTCGTTGACCAGATCATCAATATTCTTAATCTTGGAAAAGGCCGCCTGCACCTCGGTGAGGTTGCTGATCTTGCTATTGATGATAAAGGCAGTAGCAAGGCAGGAGATAATGATAGCCGCTACGATTAAAAACACGGTAACGTCTACTCTTATTTTTTTATTCATAACTGCCTCCTTCGCTTAATAAGGCTTAATGTGATCAAGCGGATTGATCGGCCCAATCGAGCCGTCTCCTCTGGGCCCGTGCAACTCAAAATGCAGATGCGGACCGGTAACCGCCGCACCCGAACTGCCGGTACGGCCAATCAACTCGCCCCGTGCCACTGTCTGCCCGACTTTGACATACTGGGCGCTCAAATGGAAATAACGGGTGGAGTATCCGCCGCCATGGTCAATAGCAATATAGTAACCGCCGGCATACTGATAACTAACCGCCACAACGGTTCCGCTATTGGCCGCACGCAAAGCCGTGCCGGACGGAGTACCGATATCAATGGCATTATGATACTTGGTCGCACCGGTAAAGGGATCCTTACGATAACCGAAATAAGAGGTGATCCAGGTAATACCGGGCGTAGGCCAAGCAAAGGCACCGCCGACAAATCCGCTCTCTATTTTGATTAGGCGGTCAATCTCATCATTGAGCTTTTTCTTGGCTTCCTCGGCCTGATGTTTCTTAGCCTCATAAGCCGCAATCGCTGCACGGTTCTCATTGACCGTTTTCTGATACTTGGCTCTCGTATTTTTCAGCGCCGTCTGCTCAGCATCAAGTTTGGCACGCGTCTCGGCATTTTCGGCACGCTTATTTTCCAACTGTGCCTTTTGATCCTGTATCCGATCAATGGTATCATTCATGAGTTTAATTAAATTATTGTCATAGGTCATGATCTGCTCGACAACATCTACACGGGTTAGGTAATCAGTGAAACTACCGGCACCAAGCAAAACATCTAAATAAGTAGTCTGCCCTGCCTCGTAGTTGGCACGCACACGCTCATAGTAGATATCATAATAGATAGCCAATTCCTGCTCGTTGCGCTCCAAATCGGCTTGCAAGGTACGGATCTCTGCATCCAAATTCGCAATGATGCCGTTATAGACCTGAATCTTATCCTCATAGATACGGATCTCACCGCTGAGTTTTTCCACCTCCGCTTGGGCGACAGACAAGGTAGCGGTGGCGCTGTTGATCATGGATTGATATTGTTGTTGCTGATTGTTCAAATCGTTAAGCTGACCGTACAACTCATCCAGAGAAGCCGCTTGTACCACCGGCGTTGCCGTCGGAGCAAAACAAAAGGCGGTAATCAGCATCACGGGGATAACCAGCAGACTTATCCATTTTACTGCTTTTTTCATTGGCATCCTCCCATCAAACATGAAGATGCTTTCTCATGGGGATCAAACTGCCAAGCGACCCCATCAGCAGAGCAAACAGAGCAAATCCGCTCAGCACCATCCACCAGATATCACTCCAGGCAATGGGCGCAAACAAGGCCAACTGATTGACGGCGGGCGCCAACAGTTTATCATAAACATACCATTGGGTCAGATATGTGATACCAAAGGACACCAGTCCCAAAATTATACCTTCCAGCACAAAGGGACGGCGGATATACCCGTCGGTAGCTCCCACATATTTCATAATACTAATCTCCGTACGGCGGGCAAAAATTGTCATGCGAATGGTATTGGAAACGATAAAGATAGATACAAACAACAACACCGCCACAATAGCCATACCGGCCACACCTACAGCACGGCGAAGGGCTACCAGGGTATTTACCACATCCGACGAACTGCGGATATTGGCTACATGCGAAAACTCAGCAATCTCGCCTAACGTTTCGTCATACCGTTCCAGATCGGCTATTTTGATGTGATAAGAAGCACGCAGAGGGTTGTTCTCCTTGAGGTTGTCAAACATATCCTCCTGATCGGGGAACATGGCCATATACTCCGTCAAGGCTTCGTCCTGCGATACATAGTAGACCTCATTTACGTTTTCATGCCCGCGCAGTTGATCTTCCAGCGC
Source organism: Eubacteriales bacterium (assembly GCA_045631845.1). Taxonomy (GTDB): domain Bacteria; phylum Bacillota; class Clostridia; order Oscillospirales; family UMGS1783; genus CAKSHC01. Next base: position 4,090 of record JAZQVM010000001.1, read on the forward strand.
ATCGGACTGCTCCTCGGTGGCATTCTCGTCAATAAAAATAACCACCTCGTCCTCCTTCTGCATCTGCACCACAAAGGCGTTTAGGTTGGACACGATCAACACAGCCGAGCCCATAATGAGCATACAGGCCGCCATAATAATAATAGAGGCTAAGGACATCCAGAAATGTTTGAATATGCCGTGGAAGGCATCCTGAATGGCTCTCACAGCACATACCCCCCTTCTCTGTCGCTGACCACATGACCGGTATTGAGGGTAATGACCCTCTTATTATACGCATCCACCAAGGTTTTATCATGAGTAACGATGACAACGGTAATGTTCTGCGCATTGATCAAAGAAAACATCTCCATGATCTCACGGCTCATTACCGGATCCACGTTACCCGTCGGCTCGTCGGCAATAATCATGCGGGGCGCATTGATAATGGCACGAGCCAAAGTAACTCGCTGCTTTTCGCCGCCCGACAATTCATTGGGATACTTATCTGCCTTATGAGGAAGGCCAACCAGCGTGAGCACATACTTAACACGCTTGCGAATCTCATTTTCCGGCTTACCGACCACTCGCATGGCGAATGCAATATTTTCGTAAACCGTTTTGGACTCGATCAGGCGGAAATCCTGGAAAACCACCCCCATAGTACGGCGCAAATGGGGGATGTGCCGACGGCGAATCTGACTGATCTTGTAGTTATTGATCTCCACCTCACCCGAAGTCGGCTTAATTTCGCCCATCATTAACTTGATCATAGTACTTTTACCGGCTCCCGACGGGCCGACAACGAAGACAAACTCGCCGTCCTGAATGTCAAAGGATACATGGTCGAGCGTACTGACCCCATTGCCATAGGAGTGGCAAACATCCTTAAATGAAATCATTTCTTTTCAAACTCCTTTTTAGAACTGAGTGGGCTTGGAAGACAGGTACTTACGCACCAACAACGCCATCTTAAAGATGATCGCATCCTCAAATTCACGGATATCCAATCCGGTCACACGCTGGATCTTATCCAATCGATACACAAGGGTATTGCGGTGAACAAACAGTTTACGTGCCGTTTCCGATACGTTCAGATTGTTCTCAAAGAATTTATTGATCGTAAAGAGAATCTCCTGATCGAGCGATTCCACCGAGCCGCGGTCAAACACCTCACGCAGGAACATCTCACACAGGGTGGTAGGCATCTGATAGCTCAAACGACCCACGCCCAACTTGTTGTAGGACACAATATTTTTCTTCTTCTCAAAGATCTTACCGATCTCAATGGCAATCTGGGCTTCCTTGTAGGAGCGGTTCAAATCCCGCAGATCCCGCACCACCGTGCCGATACCGGCACAGGTATGCACATACAGTTCCCCTTCCAGCATG
>JAZQVM010000002.1:0-10574 GCA_045631845.1 Eubacteriales bacterium
CGCTTAGAACGGGTCGGCGTCGGCGAGACGGTAACGGTTTATACCTATATGGCATTTCGCCAGGAAGCGGTGGAACTGTTTGGTTTTTATGACCGGCAGGAGTTGGAGTCGTTCAAGACGTTGCTTGGTGTTAACGGTGTAGGGCCCAAGGCGGCTTTGGCTATTTTGTCTACCCTGACCCCCGAGCAGTTTGCCATGGCGGTGCTCAGCGGTGACACCCGTGCCATTACCCGTGCGCAGGGTGTAGGACCGAAGCTGGCCAGCCGCATTGCCTTGGAACTCAAAGACAAGGTGGATGCTACGCTGGTATCGGGCGATGTGGAGGATATCATTGCCGTATCCGAGCCGCAGAGCGATAACGCTGAAGAAGCGGTCAAGGCCTTGTTGGTTCTTGGATACTCCCGTTCGCAGGCGAAAGCGGCGGTGGCGCAGACCGATGCGTCGGCTCCGGTGGAGGAGATTGTGCGTGCCGCTTTGCGGATGTTGATGAAATAAGGAGGTTTGGGTATGGAAATGGATGAGAGAATTGTGTCCACCGGTTTTACCGGAGGGGACGAGCCGGAGTTTTCGTTACGACCCAAATTCATGGTGGATTACATTGGGCAGGAGAAGGTAAAGGAGAATCTTTCGGTCTTTATTGAAGCCGCCCGTGGTCGTGGCGAACCGCTGGATCATGTACTTCTTTACGGTCCGCCGGGGTTGGGTAAAACTACGCTGGCCTCAGTTATTGCCAATGAAATGAATGTAAATATTCGCATTACCTCGGGGCCTGCCATTGAGAAGCCCGGTGATTTGGCGGCCTTGCTGACCAATCTCAATGATGGGGATATCCTCTTTATTGATGAGATTCATCGGCTCTCGTCGGCCGTTGAGGAAGTGTTATATCCGGCATTGGAAGACTATGCGCTGGATATTATTATCGGCAAGGGGCCGTCGGCTCGTTCCATTCGGTTAGACTTGAAGAAGTTTACGCTGATTGGGGCGACCACCCGTGCCGGACAGTTGACCGGCCCGCTTCGTGACCGATTCGGGATGCTGTTCCGTTTGGAGATGTACTCGCATGAGGAGTTGGCATCCATTGTCAAGCGCAGTGCGGGGATTCTGGATATGCCTATTGAGGAGTCGGGGGCGATGGAGATTGCCCGCCGCAGTCGGGGCACGCCCCGTATTGCCAACCGTTTACTCAGGCGTATCCGTGATTTTGCTCAGCTTTACTCGGATGGCATTATCACCCGTGAGGTGGCCGATTTAGGGCTTGGCAAACTGGAGATCGATGCGTTGGGGCTGGATAATACCGACCGTAATATTTTGCGTTCCATTGCGGTGAATTTCCGTGGTGGTCCTGTGGGGCTGGAAACGCTGGCGGCGACAACGGGTGAAGATGCGGTGACGATTGAAGATGTGTATGAGCCGTATTTATTGCAGATCGGATTTCTCAACCGTACGCCCCGTGGTCGTTGCATCACGCCGGCCGCCTGTGCGCATATTGGCGTAAAGGTGAATACGCCGCCAAATCAAATGACATTGGATATATAAATTATGTTTGTAACAAACGATTGGAAAGATTATGAATTGATAGACGCCGCTTATGGCGAGCGGTTGGAGCGGTGGGGGAATGTGACCCTCATTCGTCCCGATCCGCAGGCCATTTTCGGCGGAGAAAAGACGAATCCTGCTTGGAACAAGGCCAATGGGCGGTATTTCCGTTCCAAAAGCGGCGGCGGTAATTGGGAGTTCTACAAGCCCTTTGACGATTTTACCATCGGCTATCGGGATCTCAAATTCCATATTCGCCCGACCAATTTTAAGCACACGGGACTGTTTCCCGAGCAGGCGGATAACTGGGACTGGATGATGGATAAGATTGCCCATGCGGGGCGTCCCATCAAGGTGCTCAATCTGTTTGCCTACACGGGCGGGGCGACGGTGGCTTGTGCCAAGGCGGGTGCGCAGGTAACGCACGTGGATGCCGCCAAGGGCATGGTGCAATGGGCCAAGGAGAATGCCGCTTTGTCGGGCTTATCCGAAGCGCCGATCCGCTATCTGGTGGATGACTGTGTGAAGTTTGTGGAGCGGGAAATTCGCCGTGGCAACAAGTACGATGCCATTCTGATGGATCCGCCATCCTACGGCCGTGGGCCGAGCGGCGAGGTCTGGAAACTGGAAGAAAAGCTGTATGATTTTGTGGAGTTGACCACAAAGATTTTATCGGATGATCCGTTATTTATGGTCATCAATTCCTATACGACCGGCTTTGCCTCGGGTGTGATCCGCTATTTGTGCGACCGAGTGCTGACTCCGAAGTTCGGAGGGCAGGTTGAGGTGGATGAATTGGGCTTGCCCGTTACCGAAACGGGACTGGTATTGCCGACCGGAGTTACGGCACGTTGGAGTAGATAAGTTATGAGTCAAATCGTATCGGTACGCGACCTGACCTTTCGCTATGAAGAGGGCGCAAAACCGGCAGTAGGCAATTTAACATTGACCATTGACGAGGGCAGTTTTGTTGCCGTGCTCGGCCACAACGGTTCGGGCAAAAGCACGTTGGCAAAACTGATCGGCGGGATTTACCTGCCCACATGGGGACAGGTCGAGGTCTGCGGTATGGACACATCCGAGGAGAAGAATTTGGATGCGATTCGTGAGCAGGTCGGCATGGTGTTTCAGAATCCCGACAATCAGATTGTATCCTCAGTGGTGGAGGAAGATGTGGCCTTTGCGCCCGAGAATCTGGGCGTGCCGTATGAGGAATTGGTGAAGCGTGTAGCCAATGCTCTGGAAACGGTGGGAATGAGTGAGTATGCCACCCATTCGACCTCTCTGCTTTCGGGCGGGCAAAAGCAGCGCATTGCCATTGCGGGTATTTTGGCCATGCAGCCGAAGGTGCTGGTATTGGATGAGCCGACGGCGATGCTTGATCCCAAGGGGCGGCGCAGTATCATGGAGGTATTGCACCGTTTGGCGGAGTCGGGAATTACCGTGATCCTCATTACCCATCACATGGATGAGGCGGTGGAAGCCGATCGGGTGATCGTGGTGGATGACGGCAAAATTTTACTGGATGGAACGCCGTATGAGGTATTTGCGCAAGAGGATGTGTTGCGTCAGGCGGGGCTTACCGTGCCGCAGAGCGTGGCGTTGATGCATGCCCTGCGGGCGCAGGGGATCGAAGTGCCTGAAGCGGTACTGACGGTGGAAGAATGTGTCGCCGTGCTGGAGCGGTTGCTGGGTGAGGTGGACGCATGAAACTGGAATTACGGAATCTGAATTATATATACAGCAAAGAAACGCCGTATGAGCATGCGGCGGTGCAGGATGTGAATCTGACCATTGGGGATGGCGAGTTCATTGGGTTGATCGGTCATACCGGATCGGGCAAGAGCACCTTGATTCGGCATTGCAACGGGCTGCTCAAGCCGACCTCGGGGCAGGTGTTGATTGACGGGAAGGATATTTTCTCGGACAAGGCGACGCTCAAAGCCGCCCGCTTCACGGTGGGTATGGTTTTTCAATATCCCGAATATCAATTATTTGAGGAGACGGTTTATAAGGACGTGGCGTTCGGTCCGAGGAACATGGGACTGGATGAGCAGGAGATTGACCGTCGGGTACGGGAGAGTCTGGCCATGGTGGGCTTGGACGAGCGGGTGTACGACAAGAGCCCCTTTGCCCTTTCGGGCGGGCAGAAGCGTCGGGTAGCGATTGCGGGCGTGATTGCCATGAAGCCGAAACTTTTGATTTTAGATGAGCCGGCGGCGGGGCTGGATCCTCGCGGCAAGCGGGAGATCATGGCCTATATCCGTGATTACTCGCTGGCGGGTCATTCGGTGTTATTTATATCGCATTCGATGTCGGACGTGGCGCGGTATGCCAAGCGGGTGCTGGTGATGAACGATTCCCGATTGGTGATGGACGGCGCGGTGGACGAGGTGTTCGGGCGTGCGGCCGAGCTTCATGCCATGGGGCTTTCGGTGCCGCAGATGACCGAGGTGTTTTTGAAACTGAAAGATAAGGGGTTTGACATCAGAACCGACATTTACACCGCCGACGCGGCGGCCGCTGAGGTGTTGCGGGTGTTGGGAGGTGGTCGGGTATGATTAAAGACATTACCATCGGCCAGTATTACCCCTACGATTCGCCCATTCATCGGCTCGATCCTCGGCTGAAATTGGTGCTGGTGCTTTTGTTGATCGTCATTATCTTTGTGGCGCAGACGCCGGCCGCCTATCTGTGTGCGGCTATCTTTGTGGGCGTTGCGGTTGCGCTGTCGCATATTCCCTTTAAGTTGATGGTCAAGGGATTAAAGCCGATATTGTTTATTATTGTGATTACGACTCTGCTTAACCTGTTCTATTCGGGCGGGGAGCCAATCTTCAGTTTTTGGATTATTTCCATTTCCAAAGAGGGGATTTGGCGTACGGTGACGATGTTGGTGCGGGTGGTATTGTTGGTCATCGGTACATCTCTTTTGACCTATACGACCTCGCCGATTATGCTGACCGATGGGTTGGAGCGTTTGCTGACGCCGCTTAAGAAGATCAAGCTGCCGGTGCATGAGTTTTCGCTGATGATGACGATTGCTTTGCGGTTTATCCCCACGCTGATTGAGGAAGTGGATAAGATTTCCTCGGCGCAAAAGGCGAGGGGCAGTGATCTGGAGACGGGCAATTTGATTCAGAGAGCCAAGGCTTTGGTGCCGATTTTGGTGCCGTTATTCGTATCGTCCTTCCGCCGTGCCGATGAGTTGGCGGTGGCGATGGAGTGCCGCTGTTACCGCGGCGGTGAGGGTCGCACCCGTTTGAGGCAGTATCACATGCACCGTCGGGATGCGGTGGCGGCTGTGGTGTCGGTTTTGGTATTGGCGGCGGTTATTCTGTGTAATATTTTTATACGATGGGGAGTATTGGTGTGAACAATTATCGCCTGACTCTGGCCTTTGACGGCAGTGCTTTTTGTGGTTGGCAGGTGCAGAAGAACGGAGAAAGCGTGTGCGCGGCCGTGCAACGCGCAGTGCAGACCATTCTGCGCCATAATACCGATATCACCGGATGCGGCCGTACCGATTCGGGGGTGCATGCCAAGGGGTACTGTGCCAATTTCAAAACCGAACAGGACTTGGAGATTCCCCGTTTTTTGGCCTCCTTTAATGCCATAGCGCCGGACAGTTTGCGGGCGATGAAGTTGGAGCGGGTGGCGCAAGATTTCCATGCCCGATACAGCGCCAAGGGGAAGACCTATGTGTATCAGATTTGTCCGTTTCACTGTTTGCCGCCCCAGTTGAGGGGTGTGGCCTATCATTGTCCGTACCCGTTGGATCGGGCGGCGATGCGGCAGGCGGCGCAGGTGTTGTGCGGGGAGCATGATTTTGCCGCTTTTCGTGCCGCCGGTGCCAAAGAGGGCGATAGTGTGCGGCGAATTGAGCGGATCGAACTGGTTGAAAATGACTATGTGTTGCAGATTCGCATGACCGGCAACGGATTTTTATATAAGATGGCCCGTGGTTTGGCGGGCACTATCTTGGATGTAGGAAAGGGATTGCTCACACCCGAACAGGTGAGCAAGATTCTGGAAAGTAAAGACCGTGAGCAGGCGGGCATGACCCTGCCGCCTTACGGGTTGTTTTTGGAACAGGTGATATACTGATGTTAAGCGTGCCGCAGGACAATCGAATAAAGAGGATTCGCTATATGCGCATCGGCTGTTTGGTATTGTTGGTGCTTATTCTGCTGTTGGGGATTATCTTCAATTTCAGTCGGCTAAACGGGGATGATATTCGCCGCACCGCCTCCCGTATTGCGTACGGCCTTGGCGGGCAGTTGGATGAGGTGGAGGCGATCACCTTTACCGAGGGCGAGAGCCGTACCGTTGTGCCGTTTAAGGACGGGATCGTGGCGGTGGCGGATGACCGCATTAAGGTGTACGACTCCTCGGGGTTGGCCTTTATGAATGAACCGCTGGTGATGGAGTCGCCGTCGGTGTCGGCTACGGCGCGGCGGGTGCTGGTATTTGACCGAGGATCGAAAACGGCGGCGGTGTATGACAGTTTTTCACAGAAAAAGAAGTTGACATTTGAAAAGGCCATTATCGATGCGGCTTTAAGTGAAAGCGGAGCGCTGATTGTGGCCCACAAGACCGAGGGGTATAAATCGCAACTGACGGTTTATGATAACGCTTATCGGGAACGCTATAAATGGTATGCGTCCGATACCTATATCACGGCTACCGCTGTGTATGGATTGCCTACCCGTTTTGCCTGTGCCGGTATTCGGTTGGGGCAGGAAGAACTCGGTTGTGAGGTGGTGTGTTTTGATTCGAAAAAGGATGAACCGTTGTGTCGGATTTCTTTGACGGGATCCTTTGTGTATGATCTGCGTATTGTAGATGCCAATACGGCCGTATGTGTGACCGATCAAGGGTATTTCGTATTGGATATGAACAAGGGTACCATACGGCACAGTGGTTCATTTGGGCAAAACACCTTGGTGTGTTTTGATATATCGCAAGATCAATTGATCTTTGCTTTTTCCGGTCGTACCGATCAAGGATATGAACTGCGGACGGTAACGATAAACGGCGGTAAAGAGCAAATATATTATCTGTCCTCGGCCGCACAGAGTGTGGCGGGATATGGACAGACGGTGTATGTGATGGTGAATGATGCCTATTACCGCTTGGGTATGGAACAGCCGATCGCGCAGGTCTATCGGGGGGAATACCGTTTGGATACGGCTAAGAACGGCTCGCTGATTGCCTATAGTGCCAAACAGGCTCGCTATGTGAAGTAAGGAGAGAATTATGAATCTTGTACTGGATATTTTAGTAATTGCTATAGTGGTTGGCAGTGTGATTCTGGGATGGCGCCGTGGTTTTATCAAGTCGATCTCGGGTTTACTTAGTTTGCTATTGGCGATTTTTGTTGTTTCCAGCTTTGCTCAACCGGTAGCCGAGAAGTTAGATGATGCGGTGGTTCGGCCTTGGGCGGTTAAGCAGGTAATCAAGACGCAAGAGGGATTGACGGCCGATGCGCCGGTGGAGCAGTTGGATTTGGCGGTAGTCAACCAAGGAATTGCTGATAAATTCGGTGTCAACATCCTTGGCATAGAAAATACGACGGAGGCATCTACGGTAGGTGAATATATTGAGGCGGTACTCAAGCAGCTTGGTATTACCGTTACGGTGAGCATGGCATTGGCCACCATCGGATTATTCGCCTTGGCTTCTCTGGGCGTAAGATTGATCGGGTTGTTGTTAAAGCCGATTTTAAAACTGCCGGTATTGCGGCAGTGTAACGGAATCTTGGGTGTGATGGCAGGCCTTGTCAGCGCGGCTCTGCTTTTGATGGTATTGGCCTGCGTGGTTGAATTAGGCGGAAAAACCGATCCCATGTTCGGTTCGCAGACGGTGGAGAAAACCTACATATTCAAGCATATTGCGGATATAAATCCCTTGGTGAATTGGATTACTAAATAACGGAAAGAGATGTTATAAGGTATGTTAAAGTACTTGCCAAACATGATCACGGTGCTTCGCATTGTGATGACGCCTTTTTTTGCATGGCTGTATTTGATTGGGCAACATATATGGTCGTTTGTGTTATTAGCGGCCATTATGATTTCTGATCTGGTGGATGGTCATTTGGCTCGCAAATATCATTTACAGACTAAATTTGGGGCTCTGCTGGACCCGTTTGCGGATAAACTGGCGCAGATCACTATCTGTATCTGCCTGTATTTACGTCATATTGCACCCTTATGGTTTATGGTTGCGCTGATTCTTAAAGAAGCCAGTCAGATCGTATTGGCCTATATCTGTCTTCGCAAGAAGGTGGAGGTGCAACCGGCTCGTTGGTACGGCAAGGCAGCAACAACCTTATTTTATGCGGTGATATGTTTCAATCTGGTTTTTGTGCCGCTGATCGAGATGCCGCCCGTATTGCCGCGGATATTGTTTGTAGTGGCGGCCTGTAGTTTGTATTTCGCTTTTATTAATTATATTTTTATCCATCTGCAGGTGTATATCCGGCAGAAGAAAGAACAGGAAAATAACATTGGATAACAAGATGCTCTGTGTTAAATGTAAAAAGCGCATGGCGGTCGTTTTTGTGGCCCGTATGGAAAACGGGACAACCAAAAACGAAGGCTATTGTTTAAAGTGTGCCAAGGAATTAGGGTTGGCGCCGGTAGATGATATGCTTTCTAAGATGGGCATTTCGGCCGAGGAATTTGACTCCATATCCTCTGAAATGATGGAAATGATGGGTGAGGACGGCGACTTTTCCGAAGGCGGCGCCCCCTCCATGTCCCTGCTTGGGAAAATGATGGGCAAGGACGAGGCGACTTCTGATGAGGCATCCAAGGCTAAGGATGGCAAGAAGCCCAAATACAAGTTTCTGAGCCAGTATTGTATCGACCTGACCCAGCGTGCTAGAGACGGCAAGATCGATAAGGTCATTGGGCGGGAAGAAGAAATTTACCGTGCCCAGCAGATTTTGTGCCGCCGCACCAAGAACAATCCTTGCCTGATTGGTGAGCCGGGTGTGGGTAAGACGGCCATTGCCGAGGGCTTGGCTTCCCGTATTGCGGCAGGAAATGTGCCGGCAAAACTTAGGGATAAGCAGGTCTTTTTGTTGGATCTGACGGCATTGATTGCAGGAACGCAATTTCGCGGCCAGTTTGAAAGTCGGGTCAAGGGGCTGATTGAGGAAGTTAAGAAGATTGGCAACATCATTTTGGTGATTGACGAGGTGCATAACTTGGTGGGGGCCGGTGAGTCGGAAGGTTCGATGAATGCCGCCAACATGTTAAAGCCTGCCCTTTCCCGTGGCGAGATTCAGGTCATCGGGGCTACCACCTTAAACGAGTATCGCAAGCATATTGAAAAAGATGCGGCGTTGGAGCGTCGGTTCCAGACGGTGATGGTGGAAGAGCCGTCGATGGATGATGCTATGGCGATTTTGCGAGGCATCAAGGAGCATTACGAAACCTTCCATAACCTAACCATTTCCGAGGACATCATTCGCAAATCGGTAACGCTGTCCGAGCGGTATGTGACCGATCGGTATCTGCCCGATAAGGCGATTGACCTGCTGGATGAAGCCTGCGCCAATGCGGCATTGAAGAATAAGGCATTTGATGCCTTATATGATCTGGAAAAGCAGGTGGCGGCCACCGAGGAGAAAATTGCGGCCATCAAGGAACTGCCCACCGAGCAGATGACCGATGAAACCTACAAAGAACTGGCCGAGAGTCAGGCGGAACTGTTGCGCGTTACCGCTGCACGGGATGTGGCCAAGGAGCAATCCCTGTCGGTAGTTACGCTGGAGGATCTGGCTCGAGTGATTGAATTGTGGACGGGTGTGCCGACCGGCAAGATCATTCAGTCGGAAACCGATAAATTGCGGGATTTGGAGCAGGCTTTAGGGGCTAAGATCAAGGGGCAGGATGAGGCGATTGCGGCCATTGCCGCCGCCGTGCGCCGTGCCCGTGCCGCCCTCACCCCGCGCAAGCGTGCCGTGTCCTTTATCTTTACGGGGCCGACGGGTGTGGGTAAGACGGAACTGGTTAAGGTATTGGCTAAGGAATTGTTTGATACGCCCGAAACGCTGATCCGCTTGGATATGTCGGAATTTATGGAGAAGCATTCGGTATCCCGTATTATCGGATCGCCTCCGGGATATGTTGGGTACGATGAGGCGGGGCAGTTGACCGAGAAGATCCGCCGCAAGCCCTATTCGGTGGTATTGTTTGATGAGATAGAGAAGGCGCACCCCGATGTGCTTAATATTTTGTTGCAGATCCTCGATGAGGGGCGGGTGACCGATGCGCATGGTCGCACCGTATCCTTTGAACATACGGTTATTGTGATGACCTCCAACGCCGGCAGTCAGATCGGCGGTACGGCGGCGGGATTTGGCGCTACCGTTAATACCCGCTCTAAGGATAAGGCGATGAAGGCACTGGGTGATTTTCTGCGCCCCGAGTTTATCAACCGTGTGGATGAAATCATCGTCTTTAATCCCTTGCCGCAGTCGGTCTTTGCCGATATTGCTGAAGGGTTTATGAAGGAATTGCGAGACGGTTTGGAGGAGCAGGGCATCTCTCTGACGTGGGATGGGGCGGCTCTGCAGTACGTGGCCGAGCAGTCCTTCTCGGAAAAATACGGCGCACGGAATGTCCGCCGTTATGTGGAGCGTCAGGTTGAGGATCGGCTGGTGCGGCATGTGTTCGAGGTGGGTCGATTTACCCATGCGCACGTGTCGAGTGATGGATTGGAATTAAAATTTGAAATAAAATAAAAATTTCTCTTGCATTGTTGTGAAACTTGTGATAGAATATCCAAGCATGTAATACGGGCATTCCGCTGGCCGTGCAAGGGCACGGTGAATGAATGTACTGATGATTAATGGAGGATACTATGAACGCTATCGAAAAGTTTAACAGCAAACAGATGAAAGAGAATGTCCCTGCTTTCGAAGTGGGCGATACGGTTGCCGTCAGCGTCAACATCAAAGAAGGCGCTAAGGAGCGTATCCAGATGTTTGAAGGCACTGTAATTTCCCGCAACGGCGGTGGTCT
>JAZQVM010000003.1:0-13906 GCA_045631845.1 Eubacteriales bacterium
AATTCACTACCGACCCTTCGAGCCCCGTACATTTTTACATAAAAAACAAGGCATCCCATAAAGGGATGCCTTGCCTTTTCTGGTGGTCTGTACAGGGCTCGAACCTGTGACCCCATCGATGTGAACGATGTGCTCTACCAACTGAGCTAACAGACCGAGTATTGTTATTGTAGCACTATTGAAAACAAAAGTCAAGAATAATCGTGGCTATGATGGAAAAAATACCAACAGAAAGGAGGGATACTCATGGAAAAGAATAAGAAGAATTCTCCCAAGAATAAGGAGTTTCAGTCTAAGCAGAACGATCCGCTGGGCATGTATACCGGCAATGCCGTAGACAACAAGAAGCCCCAGCAGGACGCTGACGATCTTTAAGAAATAAAAAACCCCCGAACCGTTATGGTTCGGGGTTTTTCTCGACGAGGAAAAGGGGGCAGGATAGAGAACGGTTTTTCTTGACTTTTGGGGTGGGATTTGGGACAATATAGATATGAATGGATTTTTACTTAAGACAATAGCCTGCATGGCGATGTTGGTGGATCATGCGGCGGTCGCGTTTGGTGCGGCTTTGCCGACGGGGGTCTACTGGGCGATGCGGGGTGTGGGGCGGTTGGCCTTTCCCATCTTCTGCTTTTTTATTGTGCAGGGGTTTATTCACACAAAAAGCCGAGGGCAATATGCCCTGCGGCTGGCGTTGTTTGCCCTGATTTCGGAGATTCCCTTTGATCTGGTGGCATCGGGGCGGGTGATGAACCTATCCAGCCAAAACGTGTACCTGACCTTACTGCTGGGGTTGCTTGGATTGTGGGGGTATGAGACGCTGGCGAAGCGGCGTATAACGGTGGCGGCGGCGCTGGTTCCGCTGACCTGTGCTTTGGCGGCGCATCTGTTGTGTGCCGATTACGGGGCAGGCGGTGTGCTTTTAATTTTTGTGATGCATCTGTGCGCCTCAAACAAGATCTGGCAGGGCGTGGGGGTTGTGCTGGTTATGGTCGGCCTGGCGCAGGCCTTTCATCCGATTCAGATGGTGGGTGTGCTTGGCTGGGCCTTGTGTTTGGGCTATAACGGACAGCGGGGGCCGAGGGTGAAATACCTGATGTATGCCTTTTACCCGTTGCATTTGCTGGGATTATGGTTGTTGGGGGTATGGATATGAAGGACTATACCGTTTGCGAAGCGCCGATTTGTGTCGGGTCGCCGTCGCAGGGATCGGAGCAGGCCTATCGGGTCCTGCGGGAGGATCTGGCGCAGGCATTTGGGTCGCGGGCGCAGTTTTGCGATTTTGTGGGAGAGCGGGAGAAGGCCGAACGGCTCTTTGACTGGCGGTTGCAAAACGTGGGCACGGTGATGCAGGTGGCTCAAGGGGTGTACGGCATGATGGCCGATGCCCATGAAGCGGGGCGGTTTCCCATCGCCATCGGCGGCGATCATTCGGTGGCGATGGCTTCGATTGGGGCGTTGGCTGATCGGGTGGGGGCCGAGAATGTGGCGGTGATCTATCTGGACGGTCATGCCGACATCAATACCGAGAAGACGACCGAGAGCGGCTACATTCACGGCATGCCGCTGGCGGCGGCGATGGGGCTTTGTCATGATAAATTGACGGTGGGACAACATAAAATCCATCTTTACGGAGAAAATACCTATATCGTAGGCGCGCGCTCGATTGATGAAGGGGAGTGGCCGACGATTAAGGAGCAGGGAGTGACCCTCTTTAGCCCTGAACAGGTGGCGGCCGATCCCGACGGGATTGCGGATGCGATATTGGAGCGGACGGCAGGAAAGTACATTCATCTGTCCTTTGATGTGGATGTGATGGACGGGAAGGAATTTGTCTCGACGGGGTATCGGATGCCGGGCGGGCTATCCTTTGCGGTGATCTATCGGCTGTTGTCCCGCTGGATCGGGAGCGGGCGGCTGAGCAGTTTTGATTGTGTGGAATATAACCCATTGCTGGACAATGGAGAGGATAAGGAGAAGTTGCTGGAGATTTTCCGGCTGTTTTGCGTATGAAGAAGGAAAAGATCGGGGCGAGGATGTGGACCATCCTTGTGGTGTTCGGGTTGGTCGGGCAGTTGGCCTGGACGCTCGAAAATATGTATTTTAACGTATTTATTTATCAGGTATTTAACGCTTCGTCGGGATTGATTGCCGCGATGGTGGCGGCTTCGGCGGCCACGGCCACCGTGACCACCTTGTTGATGGGGGCTCTGTCCGACCGCGTGGGGCGACGCAAGATTTTCATGTGCGGCGGCTATGTTTTATGGGGGCTGACGGTATGCGCCTTTGCCTTTTTATCGGTGGAGAGCCTGTCGGCCGTACTGCCTGCCGCTTCGGTGGGTTTGGTGGGCTCGATTCTCGTTATTATTTTGGATTGTGTGATGACCTTTTTCGGGTCGTCGGCCAACGATGCGGCGCTCAACGCCTATATTACCGACCGCATCTCTCCCGCCGCCCGCGGTAAGACGGAGGGGGTACTGTCGGTACTGCCCTTATTGTCGATGCTGATCGTCTTTGGCGGGTTTGATTCCTTAACCCAGCAGGGGCGCTGGAAGGAGTTTTTCCTGATTTTCGGCGTATTGACGGTAGCGGTTGGCATCCTCGGCTTTTTCCTGATTCGGGAGGAGGAAGTCAAACCAAGTAGGAATGATTCTTATTTTTCCGATTTGCTCTACGGGTTTCGGCCGTCGGTGATGCGGGAGAATGTGGATTTATACTTGGCGCTTACCGTATTTGCCGTATTTTCGATTGCCATGCAGGTGCACTATCCGTATTTAATTATTTATATGCAAAACTACCTCAAGTTTGATAATTATGCGCTGGCGCTGGGCGTTGTGTTGCTTGTGGCCAGTTTGGCCAGCGTGATAGCCGGACGGCTGATGGATAAGGTGGGGCGGTTGCCCTTCCTGATCGAGTCGGCGGGCGTACTGGCGTTGGGCATGGTCCTGATGTATATCACACGGGAGTTTTGGACGGTCGTGGGTGCGGGCATTGTGATGATGGCGGGGTATCTGGCGCTGACGGCGGTAGGAAACGCCATGGTGCGGGATGCTACGCCCAAGGGCAAGGCGGGCATGTTCCAAGGCATTCGTATGATTTTCTATGTGC
Source organism: Eubacteriales bacterium (assembly GCA_045631845.1). GTDB lineage: Bacteria > Bacillota > Clostridia > Oscillospirales > UMGS1783 > CAKSHC01. The sequence continues at coordinate 3,109 of JAZQVM010000003.1, forward strand.
TCATTCCGATGGTGACGGGTCCCTTTATCGGGTCGGCGGTCATTCGGGGCAGTGGGGAGACCTACATCGATTTGGGAGTGGTCAAGCAGGTGCCGACGCCGGCCATCTTCCTTACGGCGGCCATCTGTATGGGCTTGTTGGTGATACCGATATTCTTTATGGTCAGGAGAGCGAAAAATGGCAAATAAGTTATACACCGATTATGAGGTGGGAGCGATACCGCACAGCGAATATCCCCGCCCGCAACTGCGGCGGGAGAGTTTTCTGTGCCTGAACGGGAGATGGGAGTATGCCATTACCGACGGGGATCGGCCGGCCTATTATGACGGAGAGATCTTAGTGCCCTTCTCGCCCGAGGCACCCTTATCGGGGGTGGAGCGCATCCTAAGCCCTGAGCAGACCCTTTGGTATCGGCGCACCTTTTCTTTGCCTGATAAGTTTATGCAGGATCGACTGTTGCTTCATTTCGGGGCGGTGGATCAATGCTGTACGGTGTATCTCAACGGACAGCAGGTCGGGGCGCACGAGGGCGGGTATCTGCCTTTTTATTTTGATGTAACCGATGCCTTAGAGGATGAGAATGAGTTGGTGGTGCAGGTACGGGATTATGCCGATACCTCCTACTATTCGACGGGCAAGCAACGCCACAAGCGGGGCGGGATCTGGTACACCCCCCAGTCGGGCATTTGGGGTACGGTGTGGTGCGAGAGTGTGCCGACCGACTATATTCAATCGGTGCAGATCACGCCGTTATATGACATCGGGGCGGTACGGCTGGATGTGGAAACGGCGCTGGGTTCGCCCGTGTATGTGGAAATTTTAGACGGGGATGAGGTGGTAGCCAAAGGGGCGGCCATTGGCAGTACGGTGCTGGAGATTCCCGATTTTAAGGCGTGGAGTCCCGACGATCCTTTCCTATATAATATAAGGGTATCGGCCGAGGTGGATCGGGCGGAGAGTTACTTCGGGATGCGAAAGACCCATGTGGCCAAGGACAATTTGGGCGTTCCCCGCTTGTTCCTCAACGATCGTCCCATTTTCCACAACGGATTGCTCGATCAGGGGTACTGGCCCGACGGGTTATACACCCCGCCGAGTGAGCAGGCGATGGTGGAGGAACTGGAAGCGGTGAAGGCTTTGGGCTTTAACATGCTGCGCAAGCACATCAAGGTGGAGCCGCTACGCTGGTACTATCATTGCGATCGGCTGGGGCTGATGGTGTGGCAGGATATGCCCTGCGGGTGCACCAAGCCGGTGGATACCTTTAAGTTTGCGGCCTTGCCCACGGCGGGGTTGCGCTATAAGAAAGATAGAGATTATTCCTTTTTCGGGCGTACCGATGCGCAGGGGCGTGCCTTTGCCGAGCGGGAGATGCTGGATTTGGTTTCCTTATTATATAACAGCCCGAGCGTGGTGTTGTGGGTGCCCTTTAACGAGGGGTGGGGGCAGTTTGATGCGGCTCGCATTTGTGAGCGGTTGCGACGAGCCGACGATACCCGACCCATCGATCATGCCAGCGGATGGTTTGACCAAGGGTTGGGAGATCTCAACAGCCGTCACATTTATTTTTCCAAGGTGGCCATCAAGCCTGACGGGCGGGTGAGCGCCGTGACCGAGTTTGGCGGGTATGCCCTTTCGGTTGAGGGGCACACCTGGGGCGAGCGGGGGTTTGGCTACCGCGGCTACAAGAATGAGGAGGAATTGACGGCGGCCTATGCCCGTTTATACGAGGAGCAGATTATACCGCAGATGGCGCAGGGTTTGGCGGCGGCAGTATACACGCAGTTGACGGATGTAGAGGACGAATTAAACGGACTGTATACTTACGACCGTAAGAAACTCAAAATTGACGAAAAAACGATAAAAAGTATCAATAATCGACTTAAATATTGAAAATAGTAGTTGACAGATGGGCTTGAATAGTTATATAATAGCCAATGCACGACCCCTTATGCGCTGGATGCGCCGCAATAACATAAGGAGCAAGACTATGAACTATTCAAGACAACGAGAATTAATACGGCGCACCGTTACTGAGTACGATGGGCACTTGACGGCCAACGATATTTATCAGGAGGTTCGCAAGAGCATGCCCAACATCAGCTTGGGTACCGTTTACCGCAATCTGAATACGATGGTGGAGAACGATATGCTGTCCATGCTGTACTTTGACGGCAAGGAGTATTTCGAAGGGTACAAGCCCCGCCACTCCCACGTTGTATGCAACAATTGCGGGAAGTTGTGCGATGTGGAGTTGCCGCTGTTCGGATGGCTGGACGATATGATCCGCCAGCAGACGGGCATTGAGGTAAGCGATCGGGAATTGTTGGCCCGTGGCATCTGCAAAGATTGCATGAAAAATCAATAACCCATGACGGAGAAGCAGGTAGCTTCTCCGTTTTTGTATAAATATACGAATAATTTTGCAAAAATTTGCAAAAAGGGCTTGACGGTCTGCATAAAATGTATTATAATTCGTTTACCATACAAAAACAAAAGGAGTTTTTAGTGATGAAAAAGATTTTAGCAATGATTCTGGCGGCTATGATGCTGCTGACGGTTGTTGGTTGCGGCGGCGGTGCTTCTTCCGATGATAAAGCGGATTTGGTTATGGCGACTAATGCCAACTTCCCCCCCTATGAGTTCATGGAAGGTGACCAGTACAAGGGTATTGACATTGAGATGGCACAGAAGCTGGCTGAGAAGCTGGACATGAATCTGGTTATTGAGAATGTGGAATTTGGCACCATTGTTGGTGGTGTTGAGACCAAGAAGTTTGATATCGGCGTAGCCGGCATGACGGTGACCGATGAGCGTAAAGAGCAGGTCAACTTCTCCGATTCCTATGCCACGGGCGTACAGGTGGTTATCGTCAAAGAGGGCGGCAAGGTTGCCACGATTGACGATTTGGCCGGTGCTGACATCATGATCGGTGTGCAGCAGGATACGACCGGTGACATTTATGCTTCTGACGACGTAGAGAACGGCGGTTACGGTTCGGATCATGTAACCTCGTTTAAGAACGGTGCGGATGCGGTTTCTGCTTTGATCAACGGTCAGGTGGATGCCGTTATTATCGACAGTGAGCCGGCCAAGTCGTTTGTGGCGGCCAACGAGGGCAAGGGTCTGTCCATTCTGGATGCCGAGTGGGCGGTTGAGGACTATGCTATTGCCATCAACAAGGAAGACACCGAACTGTTGACCAAGATCAACGCCGCTCTGGCCGAGATGAAGGCCGACGGTACCTTACAAGCCATCATTGATTCCTACATCAAGGCTGAATAAGCAATAAATAAAAAGGTAGGGTGCCAAGCGGCACCCTGCTTTTTTGGGTTTTAGAAAGGAAATATCATGGAACAGATCAAGGCGTGGTTTGCGGCCTGGTGGGCCGATTTCGCAGCCGATTTTCATTTAAATTTTATAGCGTCTGATCGCTGGCGCTCGCTCCTGAAGGGCTTGGGTGCGACCTTGCAGATCACCTTTTTTGCCCTGCTGATCGGTTTAGTGATCGGTGTGGTGGTCGCGGCGGTGCGCTCGACCTTTGACAAGAACCATGAGGACATGGCGCGCAAGGGCGGGTTTGGCTGGTTTTTGATGCGGATCGCCAACGGCATTTGCAATGTGTACCTAGCGATTGTACGCGGCACGCCTGTGGTGGTGCAGTTGATGATTTTCTACTTTGTCATCTTCTCCTTCTCCCGCAACGGCATTCTGATTGCTATTATTGCATTTGGTATCAATTCGGGTGCGTATGTGGCTGAGATTTTCCGTGCCGGCATTACCTCGATTGATGCGGGGCAGTTTGAGGCGGGGCGGTCGCTGGGCTTTAACTATGTGCAGACGATGACCCACATTATCATTCCGCAGGCCTTTAAGAATGTGTTGCCGACCTTGTGCAATGAGTTTATCGTACTGCTCAAGGAAACCTCGGTTGCGGGGTATGTGGGCGTTGTGGATTTGACCAAGGCGGGCGACATGATTCGTGGGCGTACCTTCTCGGCCTTTATGCCGCTGATTGCGGTGGCGCTGATTTATTTGGTGCTGGTGATTGTGCTGACGGCGTTGGTGCGCCGTTTGGAGAGGAGGCTGAACAAGAGTGAGCGATAAGATTATTGAAGTAACGGGACTGAAAAAGCATTACAAAGGTGGACAGATCAGGGCGTTGGACGGTATTGACCTGACGGTGAACCGCGGAGAAGTGGTGGTAATCATCGGCCCGTCGGGAAGCGGTAAGAGTACCTTTTTGCGGTCGCTCAACCTGTTGGAGATGCCGACGGACGGACAGATTTTGTTTGAGGGTGTGGACATTACCGATGTGCGTACCAACATCAATCTCCATCGGCAGAAGATGGGCATGGTGTTCCAGCAGTTCAACCTGTTCCCTCACAAGACGGTGTTGCAGAACATGACCTTAGCGCCTATGAAACTGCTCAAGGTGCCCAAGGCGCAGGCCGAGGAGAAGGCGCTGAAATTGTTGGAGCGTGTGGGGCTTGCCGACCGTGCCGATGCCTATCCCAGCCAGTTATCGGGTGGGCAGAAGCAGCGCATTGCTATTGTGCGCGCCTTGTGCATGGAGCCGGACGTGATGCTCTTTGACGAGCCGACCTCGGCACTTGATCCTGAGATGGTGGGCGAGGTGCTGGAGGTTATGCGGGACTTGGCCAAGGAGGGCATGACCATGGCGGTGGTCACCCACGAGATGGGCTTTGCCCGTGAGGTGGGTACCAAGATTATCTTCATGGATGAGGGTAAGATTTTGGAGATGGGTACGCCCGAGGAGATCTTTGGCAATCCGAAATCGGAACGGCTCAAAACCTTTTTGGCTAAAGTATTATAAAAAATGCTCTCCCGATTGAGGCGCATTCCATAAGGAAGTGCGCCTCAGCTATATTCGTGCAAAGCACGAGCGATATATCTACGATGCGATATGCGGTAAAACCGTGCGATATACGGCTTCGCCGTGCAAAAAAGCACGAATATAATATCGCAAAAGCCAAAGGCTTTTATATCGCTTTATGCATCGAAAAATCAATCGCTTATTTTCGGCAAGTTATTTACATTTTTAAAACATATAACCCACTATGACACTTTCAAAATTTGAAAGTGTCATTTATCTTTATAAAAGAGAAAAGGAGACAACTTCTTTACGAAGCGTCTCCTTTGAGAGAGCATTTTTACTTACTGTAATTTGAACTGTTCATTATACAGATCGGCGTAAAGACCGCCCTGTTCCAAGAGGCGGGCGTGGGTGCCCTGCTCTAAGATTTTGCCTTGGTCGATAACGGCGATGGTATCGGCGTTTTTGATGGTGGAGAGGCGGTGGGCGACGACGAGGGTGGTGCGGCCGCGGGACAGGTCGTCGAGCGATTTTTGGATGAGGGTTTCGGTGGCGTTATCCAAGGCGCTGGTGGCCTCGTCCAAAATGAGGATGGGGGGATTTTTCAGAAAGACGCGGGCGATGCATAGCCGTTGTTTCTGCCCGCCCGAAAGACGGACGCCGCGCTCGCCGATGACGGTGTCGTACCCCTTTTCCATGCTTAAAATATAATCGTGGATATTGGCGCGCTTGGCGGCTTGTATGACTTCCTCGTCGGTCGCATCGGGGCGGCCGTAGAGGATGTTCTCCCGAATGGTGGCATTAAACAGGTAGATATCCTGCTGGACGATGCCGATGTGCTTTCGCAGGCTTTCTCGGGTAAAGGAGCGGATGTCCTTGCCGTCGATGCGGATGCACCCGTCGGAAATTTCGTAGAAGCGGGGGATGAGGTGGCAGACGGTGGTTTTGCCGCCGCCGGATGGACCGACGAGGGCGAAGGTTTGTCCGGCCTCTACGGTGAAGCTGATATTTTTGAGCACCTCACGGTTCTTGGAATAGGCGCTGGAAACGCCGCAAAACTCGATTTTGCCGCACACGGTGGGGATGGGGGTTGCGCCCTCATCGTCGGGCTCGGCGGGGGTGTCCATAATCTGGACGAAGCGTTCGAAGCCGGCGGCGCCGTTCTGGAAACTCTCCATAAAGCGGATGAGGGTAGAAATGGGGTTTAGGAAGATATTGATCGACACGATAAAGGCCGAGTAGTCGGCGAAATTGATGGCGCCGCGATGGAGGAACAGGCCGCCGGCGATGACGACCACCACATTGAAGACATCGGTAATAAAGGTGGTGGAGGAATGGAACTGACCCATGGCTTTGTAGGCGTGGGACTGGGCTTGTACCAGTTCGTTGTTGCCCGTCTCGAACTTTTCCTGCTCTTCCGCGGCATTGGTGAAGGCTTTGGTGACACGCACGCCGGCGATGCTGCTTTGCAGGGCGCCGTTGACGGTGGCGGTGGCCTGTTTACTCTCACGAAATGCCTTTTGCATGCGTTTGCGCAGGGTCATGGAGATAACGATCAGCACGGGAACGCAACAGAAGATAATCAGAGTCAGCCACAGATGGATGGTAGACAGATAGGCGAAGGCGGCGAGAATGGAGATGGTGCAGGTGAGCACCGTTTCGGGGCCGTGGTGGGCCAGTTCGGCGACGTCGAACAGGTCGCTGGTCATGCGGGACATGATTTTGCCCGTTTCGTTATCGTCATAGAACGAGAAGGGCAGTTTTTCCAGATGGGAAAACATATCCGAGCGCATTTGCGCCTGCATGCGCACGCCCATGACGTGGCCTTTATACTGGACGAAGTAGTTGAGCAGGGCACGGATGAGATACAAAAAGAGCAGGCCGATGCCGGCGGCGATGATCAGCGACCACTGGGGGTTTACGATCAGGTCGTTTAGCACCCAGCGGGTGATGATGGGGTACATAACCCCGAGCATGGCGGCGACGATGGAGGCCAGCAGGTCGGGGATCAGGATGGCGATATGGGGTTTATAATAACCGAGAAAGCGTTTTAGCATACAAGACACTCCTTTTATTCTATTATAATCCATATTTTACTTGCAGGCAAGGGGGATTTCGAGTAAGATATAGATAAGAAAAGAGGGATAATATGGAGAAAACGGTCATACGGCGGCGGGTGGTGAGCCTGCTTTCGATCCTGTTATTTATCGGACTGTTTATATTCTTATTCTTTGCGGTGGGAAAGCCGCTGATACAATTTGTAGAAGAACCCGAACAGTTTCGGGCTTGGCTGGACTCCTACGGCGTGTGGGGACGGGTGATTTTCCTTGGCATGACCTTATTACAGATTCTGATTGGTATTATTCCCGGTGAGCCGCTGGAGATCGGGGCGGGATATGCCTTTGGGTTTTGGGAAGGATTTTTGCTGTGCGAGTTGGGAATCCTGATTGGATCGGCACTCATATGGTGCTTTTCCCGTTATCTGGGCATCAAGGCGGTGGAAGCCTTTTACCCGCGGGAGAAACTGAATGAACTGCGGTTTCTCAAGGACAGTAAGAAACTTAACATTACCGCCTTTATCCTCTTTTTCATTCCCGGCACGCCTAAGGATATGCTGACCTACATCTTGGGGCTGACGCCCATGAAGTTGTCCACCTGTTTGTTTATTACGGTGGTGGCGCGGATTCCGTCGGTGATCACTTCGGTGATTGGTGGGAGCATGCTGGGGGAGCAGAATTATCTTATGGCGGTGATCGTCTTTGCCGTGACGGGGCTGATCTCGCTGGGCGGTATTATTTTCTATCATAAGAAGTTTGGCAAAAAAGAAACTCCGAAGGATTGAGACACCTTCCCATAGGAAGAGTGTCTCAGTTATATTCGTGCAGGGCACGAGCGATATAGCTTCGCTGCGATATACGGGTGCCCGTGCGATATACGGCAAAGCCGTAAATACGGCTTTGCCGTGAGAAAAGAGCACGAATATAATATCGCAAAAGCCGAAGGGTTTTATATCGCTTTTGTCGCATGGCAAAAATATCGCGGCAAGTGATAGCTTGCCATATCGCATAAAAAATGGAGACAACTTCTTTACGAAGTGTCTCCGTTTTTATTGTTATTCGGTGACGGCGTTGGCCAAGATAAAGTCGGTAACTTTATTATGGACGATGCTGTCGATGATGCGCTGGCGGTAAGTTTCCTCAAAGTCGATATTGTAATTGGATTCAAAGGACTCGATGGAGAGGGCGCCGCTGGAGGCGAGGAACTGATTGACCTGCTCGTCGTACTCTTCCTGTGTCCAGGTAATGCCTTCGGCTTTGGCGATGGTGTAGGTGATCATCTTATATTCCAGTTCGTATTTGGCCTGTTGATCGACCATCTTTTCAAACTCCTCGACCGAGATGCCGGCGTAGGCGGTATAGGAGGTGACCAGCTCGTCGTACTCCATGCCGTAGTAGGAGCTCAGGTCATAGCGGACACTTTCAAGTTGCTTGGCCAGTTCGGTTTTGGGGTAGTCGAGAATTTCGGTCTTTTCAATGACCAGATTCCATGCGGTATCTTCCCGCTTGGCTTTGGCCTGCTCCTGCTTCTCGGCCAGCAGCTGGTCGTAGATGACCTTGCGGTATTCTTCGACCGTTTTCACCTCGCTGTTTTTCTCAACAAAGGCCTCATCCAGTTCGGGAACGACCGGCTCTTTGACGGCGTTGACGGTGACGGTGAAGATAACCTCGGCGCCGGCCATGAGAGTGTTCTGATAGTCCTCGGGGAAGGTGAGGTTGAGGTCGAGGGTCTGACCCTTGACGGCACCGATCAGCCCGTCTTCAAAGCCGAGGATGAAGGAGCCGCTGCCCAGTTCCAGATCGGCATCGGTGGCCGAACCGCCGGCAAATTCCGAACCGTCGGCGGCGTATTTGCCGACATAGTCGATATTCACGGTATCGCCCTTCTCAGCGGCACGATCGACCTCTTCAAAGGTGACGGCGGCTTCGAGCTTGGCGTCGATGGCTTTGTCCACATCGGTATCGGTAACGGTGACTTCCTCAACGGGAACGGTTAAGCCTACATACTGACCCAGGTTTACAAACTTACTGTAATCGACCTTGTTGCCCAGCAGAGCCAGCAGGATGGTGACGGCCATGACCAGTACGATGGCGCCGACAACGCCGATCCACAGCCAAGGCGTTTTCTTTTTGGGGGCGGGGGTTTCCTCGGTCGTCTCCGGTTCTTCGAGGGGGGCTTCGAGAGCGTCTTCCTGCTCGAGTTCAAGGGCGGCTTCTTCGACGGCCTCTTGGATTTCGGTATCTACGACTTCTTCGGGAATTTTATTTTCTTCCATGATCTGTCCTCATTTCGTACAAGATGTTATCATTATAGCAAGAAAAGGAGAAAATAACAAGAGGGTAGACTGAATGTTGTGTGAAAATTCGGGGCTTGTGTGTTGAGCGAGAGTTTGATATAATAAAAAGAAAAGGAGTTTGCCATGAAGCGGAGGATGAGCGGGCTGACCTTGGGGTTTTCCCTACTGAGTCTTGGGTTTATAGCTTTGGCCTATATGGAGCAGGCGACAACGCTTGCGCTGGTGGCGGCGGCCATCTGCTGGCTTGCGGGGTTTGCCTGGTTTGTTCGGCTGGGGCGGCAGGCCAAGGGGTGGCAACGATATGTATTTGCGGCAGCCTTTTGGGTGCTGTGTGTTTGTTTGGTCGGCTGTGCCGCTTGGTGTGTATGGAACATAGTAAAAGGTTGAACCTATCGGTTCAACCTTTTTTGTTAGGAGAAAGTGATTTGGTTGTCGGTCACATCGACGGTGATCTCGGTCTTGTCTTTGAGAGAGCCGTCGAGGAACTGTTCGGCGATCTTGTCTTCCACCTGACTGACGATGGTGCGCTTTAAGGGGCGGGCGCCGTAGACGGGGTCGTAGCCGACCTTGGCGAGGTGAGCGACGGCGGCGTCGGAGAAATTGAGAACGATTCCCATATTTTCCTCTAAGCGTTTGGAAACGGAGGAAAGCATGAGGGCGGCGATGGCGCGGATGTTGTCCTCGGTGAGTTGCTGGAAGACGATAATATCGTCGATACGGTTTAGAAATTCGGGGCGGAAGGAGGACTTAAGGGCGGCCATGACCTTGGTTTTGATCTGCTCTTGGGTTTGGTTAAACTCGCTGCCCGCATCGCTAAAGCCGAGGGAGGCGTGTTTGGCGGTGATCTCCTTGGCGCCGATGTTGCTGGTCATGATGATGACGGTATTTTTGAAATCGATCTTTTTGCCGTGAGAGTCGGTAAGGATGCCGTCATCCAAAATCTGCAACATGATATTGAAGACATCGGGGTGGGCCTTTTCGATTTCGTCGAAGAGGATGACCGAGTAGGGGTTGCGGCGCACCTTTTCGGTGAGCTGACCCGCATCGTCGTAGCCGACATAGCCCGGCGGCGAGCCGATCATGCGGGAGACGGTGTGTTTTTCCATATACTCGGACATATCGATGCGTATCAATGCTTTCTCTGAGCCGAACATGGCTTCGGCCAGTGCCTTGGACAGTTCGGTTTTGCCCACGCCGGTGGGACCCATGAACAGGAAGGAGCCGACGGGGCGTTTGGGGTCTTTGAGTCCGACGCGGCTGCGGCGGATGGCACGGGCGACGGCCGATACGGCGTCCTCCTGCCCGATGACCCGCTCATGCAGGATACTTTCCAGTTTGAGCAGTTTTTCGCTCTCGGTTTCGGTGAGTTTTTGCAGGGGGATTCCCGTCCATTGGGAGATGACGGCGGCGATGGCCGATTCCCCCACTACCTTGTCGGCGCTGGTGCCGGTGTGGTGTTCCTTTTGGAGGGCTTCGATTTCCTCTTTGAGGGTTTTGACCTCGTCACGCAGGGCGGCGGCACGCTCGAACTCCTGATTGTGGATGGCCTCTTCCTTTTCGGCATCGATGGCGGCCAGACGGTTTTGCTTCTCCTTGATCTGAGGGGT
>JAZQVM010000004.1:0-13599 GCA_045631845.1 Eubacteriales bacterium
GCTATTTTAATCTCCACGATATCCAAACGGCTGTTTTTGAGTACAACGGCCGCTTAACCATCCTACCCAAAGCCGCCAAACGCCCTGCCAACCCCACCGACCTAAACCTCGTCCCGCCACCCGAATTCATCCAGACCGAGATCATCATGGACGGGCGCATCCTCGACGAGAATCTCAAGCGGCTGGGTCTGGACGGCAACTGGCTTAAAAAGGAGCTCAAGCAATTGGGGCACAATAGCGCCAAGACCGTCTTTCTCGGCCTGTGCGATCAAGACCGCCATTTATCGATCTTCCCTTGCTCCAACGAATAAGAATAAGCCATTGCACATACACATATACCAAATGGGAGGTATCGGTATGAAGCGTGACATTTCCCTATGGCAACTCTCCGGCTTTGCGCTCACGTCGCTGGCCGGAACCCTCCTGCATTTTCTATATGTTTGGACCGGCCAAAGCACGTGGAGTGCCCTTATTTCGGCAGTCAACGAATCGACATGGGAGCACATGAAGTTGTTGTATATTCCTCTGTTTCTCTTTGCCATTGTGCAATCCTTTTGCTTTCCCGAATACAGGAATTTTTGGCGGGTAAAACTGATGGGAACGGTGTTTGGGCTCACCCTGATTCCCGTTGTGTTTTATACCTATAATGGTGCCATCGGCTCATCGCCCGACTGGTTTAATATTGCCATCTTTTTCGTATCGGCGGCGGCCGCCTTCTTCTTGGAATGGCTCTTGTTTCGAGTCAGCCGTCCTCGACGCTGTCTGTCCTGCCTATCCCTGGGGCTTTTGATTGGCATTGGTGTTTTGTTTGTTTTGTTTACCTTCTATCCGCCACAAATTCCCTTGTTCCAAGACCCTATTACCGGCACCTACGGAATGTAATAACACAAAGACCGGAGATTGGTTTTCCAAATCTCCGGTCTGTTTTATTTCTTGATTTGATTGAGTTTAGCATTCAGCGTCAATAACTCCTCTTTGGTCATGCGTTTATCGGCCATGCCCGCCATTAAGGTGAGTAGACGAAGGACGGTAAATCCGCCCATCATATCCATCATTTCGGGGCCCAGTTCAAACCCCGCTACCGTATTCTCTCCTTGCAACAAGTTTTGCATGAGTTGTGCAAAGAGCGCTTGACCCTGTTCATTTTGGATAACCTCACTCATCTTATCGTTGAGTGACAAATATCCTTCCGGCGACTCCACATCAAACCAGTTGAGAATGGCACCCTTTTCCTTGAGCCGATAGGCTTCATTAAAGGCATCCACCTTGCGAATGACCGACTGGTCCTTGTAATTCCCCGCCACCGCAATTAAATTGGTCTCCCCCTTGTTGGGCACATCAAAATGGAAGAAATGATCCTCGGCCGTCTGCTGACCCGCGGATCGGCCGTTGACAAACAGTTCGACTGTTGGCAGATTGGAATAGACGGTCACTCTCGTCACCTCCTCCACCCGATCGACATACCGCTTGCCGCACACATGCACGAACGGCTCATCGGACAACCACGCCTTGTAGGCATAAAAGGCATCCTTTTTATAGCGGCGGTCGATGGTCACCAATCCCTTATGGTTTTGTCCGTTCTCACCGCCTTCGTTGCGGGCATCGGCGCCAAAATCAAACATATTCCATACATGAGTGGCCCATAAATATTGTCGGGAGAAAAATTGCTTGATCAGTTCCTCATGATAGTAGGCCTGATATTCCTCGGTATAATCCCCTTGCATGGGCTGAGAGGTGTGCCAATCCAGCGCCTCACACCCATACTCGGAACAGCCGATGGGTATTTGCGGGTGCATGGCATGAAACCGATCAAACCACGGCCCATTCATCTCAACCTCTCCGCCATACCAACCAAAATAATGGTTATATGACACCACATCGGGGATCTGTAAATAGGGATCATCCATGGGACACATGGACACCGCCGCCACCGTCGTTAGGCGGGTGGGATCCAGTTCATGGCACAAATCATTGAGCGCCCGATGATTTTCCAACACATCCTCACCGATACCGCCAATACCGATCTCATTAGATAACCCCCACACCACAATCGAGGGATGATGATAATTCTGCACGATCAACTCCCGCATCTGGGACAGAGTGTTCTCCCGCCCGTTTGGCAGATGCTTGGAAATGTAGGGAATTTCAGCCCAGACGACAAAACCGTACTCATCACACAGATCATACACATAGGGATCCTGTTGATAGTGCGCCAGCCGTACCGTGGTGGCGCCCATCTCACGGATCAGATCCATGTCCCGCTTATGATCTTCCCGTAAGAGGGCATTGCCCTTGCCCCATGCATCCTGATGACGGGACACGCCACGCAAAGGATATGCCTCGCCGTTGAGGATAAAACCTCGTTCGGGATCAATTTCAAAGGTGCGACAGCCGAATCGGGTTGACACCTCATCCAAGATCTTCCCTTCCTCCAACAGTTGCACCCGTGCCGTATACAGATACGGATCCTTTTTACCCTGCCACAGATGCACCTCCCAAATGGGAATGGTTACCTTGGTATCCGCACCTTCCAGTCGGGCAATGCTTTCGCCCGCCGCATCGGTAATCTCATACCGCAATCGCCGGCCTTCCTTGCCGTTACAGACAAAAACCTCCACCTCGATTTCGGCATCCCGTTCCACTACCTTCGGCGTCACCTTAATCCCCGTACCGCCGTAATAGTCTAAATCAAAATGACTGTCCGACACCCCGATCAGGTTAACATCCCGATACAAGCCGCCGTAAAAGGTAAAGTCGGCCATCTGCGGATACACCGTTTCATTCGCCGCATTATCCACCACGATCACCAACAGGTTGTGCGCCTGCATAGCCTGGGTCAATTCCACTCGCCAAAGTGAATAGCCACCGTCGTGGTGCTCCAACTGCCGGCCGTTGAGATAAACATCGGCGGACGAATTGGCACCCTTTATCTCCAGATAATAGCGATCAGCCACAGGCAGGTCGGCCGCATCAAAGGCTTTGGCATAATACCCCTTGCCTCGGTAGTAATCGTTACCCCCGTCCTGCCCGTCAATGCCGTTCCAACTGTGCGGCAGATTGACGATGTCCCAGCGTGTCGGCATCTCGGTCGGAATTTCCTCGGCCATCTTGGTGAATGCCCACTTATGATTAAAATTGATAATGTTTCTCATATTTCCCCCTATTGGCATAAATAAAGACGAGCACCTTTTATTAGAATGCTCGTCGAATCTATATTTATGCGATTCGCGGGATTTATATCGGATACTCCCATCCGATAATCGCATCATTTTTACTGTTCAAGAAAACCATTTCACCGTGCTCGGCCAAGGAATAGAATTCTCTGTTATACAGGATAATATGGTCTACCATATTGATGCCGACTCTGGCCAGATTATGTTCCATAGTTGAATTGTTCTGCAAATCGGCATGGGATGGCCGCACATCACCCGACGGATGGTTGTGACCGAGAATAATCTTATCCGCCTCATAATTAAAGGCCATCTGAACAATGGCTCTTATATTCACATTCACCCAGTCGGGTTGATTGGCATTCAATACTCCCGCATGAATGAGCCGATTTTGATGATTCATCAAAAGAATCGTTACTTTTTCAGTATGCCAATCGGTATACAACTTCATCAATATTTGTGCGGCATCGACCGGCTTTTTGATGATCGGTTGCGGTTCCTGATTTCTCATTTCATATCCGGCATATAAATCCCGTAAAAGGCGGAAGAAGGTACCGGAGCCCCGACCTACACCCTGCACCCGCTCAATCTCCTCCAGCGGGGCGTCCAGTATCGCCGGTATACTGCCAAAGACATTGAGCAATCGATGTGCTGTGGCATTGGTGTCGCAACGAGGGATGGCGTAAAATAAAAGCAGTTCCAACTGCTCATGTTCTTCCAAAGACGCCAGTCCACCAACCCGATACCGTTCTTTTAGACGCTGACGGTGGCCGGCGTGTAAGTTTTCTCCCATATCCTCCCTCCTTTGCGCCCATTATACTATATTCGTCAAAACCTGACAAGTCCCTTTATTGCTCAAACAAAGAAAAATCCGTGGATTTTCATCCACGGATTTTTGATTATGGTGCGGGTAACAGGGGTCGAACCTGCACGGGAAGCCCACCAGATCCTAAGTCTGGCGCGTCTGCCAATTCCGCCATACCCGCGTGTCGCGTCAGCGACACGCGGGTATGCGATCGCTGACATAAAATATACTACATATTATAGTGGGGGAAAAGTCAAATGTCAAGATGGATCTATCGTACTTGACCCTCACCGCGAATGCGGTACTGATAGGTAGTCAGTTCCCGCAGACCCATCGGGCCGCGGGCGTGCAGTTTTTGGGTCGAAATGCCGATCTCGGCACCCAAGCCGAAAACAAATCCATCGGTAAAACGGGTGGAAGCATTGTGATAAACGGCCGCCGCATCAATCGAACGCAGGAACAACTCGGCGTGCGCCGTATCCTCCGTCACGATCGCTTCACTATGCTTGGTGCCGTGCTCGTTGATGTGGGCAATGGCATCTTCCAGACTATCGACCACACCCACCGTCAAAATATAATCGTTATACTCGGTATAAAAATCTTCTTCCTCGGCCGGCTTCATGGCATAGGCCGCACAGGCACGGGCATCACCCCGCAATTCCACGCCTGCCTTCTCCAGTGCCGTACACAAACGCACCAACAGGGGGGAGTCCTTATGAATAAGCATCGTTTCGGCCGCATTGCAAACCGACGGGCGGGAGGTTTTGGCATTGAGAATAATCCGCTCGGCCATATCGCCGTCGGCACTCGCATCAATAAATACATGGCAGTTGCCCGTACCCGTTTCGATAACCGGCACGGTCGCATTCTCAACCACCGAAGCAATCAAGCCCTTGCCGCCACGGGGAATGAGCAAATCCAGATCGCCCTTAAGTGTCATCATTTCCTGCGCACTTGCCCGCTCGGTGTTCTCCACCAAGCAGACGCAATCGGCGGGAAAGCCTTGCGCTTCCAATGCCTCACGAATCAAAGAAACCAACGCCTTATTGGAATGGATGGCCTCTTTTCCACCACGCAAGACGGCCGCATTGCCCGATTTTAGGCACAACAAGGCCGAATCGACCGCCACATTCGGACGTGCTTCAAAAATCATGCCGATCACGCCGAAGGGCACCGACACCTTTTGAATGCGCAATCCATCGGCATTGACAAATTCCTCGATGACCTGCTGGGTAGGGTCGGGCAGGGCCGCTACCTGCTCGGCACCGACCGCCATCGACTCGATCACCTTATCGGTCAGCATCAAACGATCAATCAGCGCTTCCCGCAAGCCGTTTTCCCGTCCGGCCTGCACGTCCAGCGCATTGGCCTCCTGAATCTGATCCTTATGGCTGCGCAGAGCCTGCGCCACTGCCAAAATAATTGCATTTTTCTGCTCGGTTGTCGCCGCCGCAATAATCGCTGAGGCCGCACGAGCCCGACGGGCAATATCCTTTACACTCATTTTACTACCTCAAACAATGTCCCGATGCTCTCCCCTTGGGCAATGGCATACAGGTTTTCGGGATCGGCGCCGTTGGCCAACACCATAGGGATTCCCGCGCGGTTGACCATCTCGGCCGCATCCAGTTTGGTGACCATACCGCCCGTACCAACACCCGACACACTTCCGCCGGCCATGGCCCGAATCTCCTCGGTCACGCCGTGCACCATCGGCAATAGTTTAGCATCGCCCTGATGCGGGTCGTGGTCATAGAGTCCGTCAATATCGGAAAGCAGTACCAGCAGGTCAGCCTCGGCAATAACCGCCACAATGGCCGACAGGGTATCGTTATCACCAATCTTGATTTCATCGACCGCCACCGTGTCATTTTCATTGACAATGGGAATCACGCCATACTCCAACAACCGCTCGACCGTATTGCTCACATGCTCATAGCCGTGTTCCAAATGCAGAACGTCGCCCGTCAGCAATACCTGCCCGACGGTGTAGCCATACTCGGCAAAGATCTTCTCGTAAATATTCATCAATCGGCACTGCCCCACGGCAGCGGCCGCCTGTTTGGACGGAATATCGGTGGGACGTTTGGGCAATTTAAGAGTACTTACCCCTACGCCGATCGCGCCCGACGACACCAGCAATACCTGCGCCCCCGCATTGGCAATATCCGCAAGGGTACGCACCAACCGTTCGATACGCAATAAATCCAGTTTTCCGTTTTCATGGGTCAGGGTCGATGTTCCTACCTTAACCACGATCCGATTATACTTCATGATAGTCCCTCGTTAAAAAGAATATGGTTATTATAGCGTGAATTTGAAAAAAATTCAATATTTTTCGGTAAATTTGCGTTTTCCCTCTTATCAAATTGAAATTTTTGTATTATAATGTTGTAAAAAGGGGGAATTTGACATGTCAGCATCCAAAAATATGACCGTTTCGGTCGGCGGTATCGACATTACTATCCAGACCGACGAAGACCGTGGCTACATTCAGAAACTGGCCGCTAAAGTAGACGAAAAGGTGGGCACCTATCTGCGCATGGGCGCCAAGGTCACCGTGGCGCAAGCCGCCGTACTGACCGCGATGGAACTGTGCGACGAGTTTGAGAAGAACAACGCCGCCGTTGAAAACATGCGCGCTCAGATGCGTAGCTATATCGACGACTCGATTCGTGCCGCCGCCGACCGTGACCGCTATAAGGCCGAGCTCGACCGCACCCGCAACGAATTGAGCAAACTCAACAATAAACTGTATGAACGCAATGGAAATCAAGATTCGCTCTATTGAGCATAACGGCGTTACTCCCGATCTGCCCCGCCGTGCCAGCACGGGTAGTGCCGGCGTGGATCTGCAGGCCATGATCGATGCTCCGCTCACCTTAGAGCCGCAAAAGCTCTATCGTGTCCCTACCGGCATTGCCATGGAATTACCCGAAGGCTATGTGGGCTTGGTTTATGCCCGCAGCGGCCTTGGTGTAAAACACGGCATTGCACTGGGTAACGGCGTCGGTGTCATTGACAGCGATTATCGTGGTGAGATTCAGGTCGGGTTGTGCAATTTATCGGACACGCCCTATACCATCCAGCCGCAAGATCGCATCGCCCAGCTGGTCATTGCGCCCATTCCTCCTGTTGAATATGTATGGGCCGATGAACTGAGTGATACGGCACGGGGTGCGGACGGTTTTGGCTCGTCGGGACGATAAGATGAAAATACTTCTCGCCTCCGGCTCCCCGCGCCGCAAAGAACTTCTTACCAATATATGTCCCGAATTTTCGGTGCTCGTTCCTACCGTGGACGAAGCGGCCATTGCCGCACCCTACAAAGGCAATCCCCGCCGCACCGTCATGGCCCTTTCCCGTGCCAAGGCACAGGCCGCACGGCAAATGGAAACGGCCGATGCCGTGATCGGGGCAGACACAGTGGTAGCACTGGGTCGCACCATTTTAGGTAAACCCGACAGCACCGAGCAAGGCTATGCCATGCTCCGCTCTCTTTCGGGACGCACTCACAAGGTCTGGACGGGGGTAAGTGTCAGTTTTGCTGACCGTACCGTCACATACGCCGTCTGTACCCGCATCCGTTTTTATCGCCTCACCGATGAACAGATACAAGCCTATGTCGAGTCGGGCGAAGGCATGGATAAGGCAGGAGGGTATGGAATTCAGGGCAAGGCCGGTGCTTTTGTCAAGCATATCCGTAAAGACTATTTCAATGTGGTCGGCCTGCCGCTAAAGCGATTGGCCCGACTGCTCGGTTGACTTTTGCTTGTGTTTTTGCTATACTGTATATCGATTTGTTTGGAGAACCCATGGGACAGGTAATTACCGTTGCTTCCGGCAAAGGAGGCGTTGGAAAAAGTACGATCACAGCCGGCCTTTGCGCCTCGCTCGCCTATCAGGGCAAGCGGGTACTGGCCATCGATGCCGATGCCGGTCTTCGAGGCTTGGATCTCATTTTAGGACTGGAAGACGAGGCCGTATACGATTTGGCCGATGTGCTATCCGGCCGCAAACGGCTAAGCGACGCCATGATCCGTCATGAACAACTGGGCGCCCTGTTCTTTTTGGCCGCTCCTCTCACACCCGATGCCCCCAGTTTAACCGAACAGGCACTACGATCCCTCATTGCCCATACCGGCAATGCCTTTGATTATATTATCATTGACAGTCCCTCGGGTCTGCACCCGTGGGCTCGGCATACCGCCGCCGTTTGTGACCGATTGCTCATGGTCACAACGCCTGATCCCGCTTCGGTACGGGCTACGGCACACGCGTCACAGGTGCTTGGCGGAAATCAAAAACTGATTATCAATCGCATTGACTCCAAAGCCGTCCGTGACGGCGTCTTGCCGAATATAGATACCATTATCGATACCGTAGCCATCCCGCTCATCGGCCTGATCCCCGAGGATCGTGGGGCCGTTTGGGGCAAAGGGGAAGCGGCCGGTATTGCCATGCAGAATATTGCTCTGCGATTGGACGGAAAACATAAACCCTTATATCGTTTCTGGTAGGTGAACCATGAGAATTGCGCTGATCGCTCAAGATAAAAAGAAGGAACAGATGGTGCGGTTTTGTCTGACCTATGCCAGCACCCTGTCCCAACATAAACTGTTTGCGACCGGCACCACCGGCAAAATGGTGCAGGAGTATACCGGCCTTCGCGTCCATCGGTATCTGACCGGACGCCAAGGCGGTGAACAGCAGATTTCCGCCCGTATTTCGTACGATGAACTGGATATGCTCATCCTGTTTCGGGATACCGATGTAGCCCTGATCCCTACCGGTTATGACGAGATGCTCCGTCTTTGCGATGCTCATGATATCCCCTATGCCACAAACCCCAAGTCGGCACAAGCACTTATGTTTGCCTTGGAAAACGGCATATTCGAATAATTATATACTCCCCGTCCGCCGCCCGTACGGGTCGTACGCAAATGCCATCCTCAGAGAGAGGTGCCTCGGCTGAAAGCACCTTGTTGACAGTTTCGTATGTGACAGCGGATTGAAGCAGGGGCGCCCCAGCCGTGGCGTGATACGGCACAAGAGGAGGGCAAACGCCCTCGAAGAAGGGTGGCACCACGAAGTAACTTCGTCCCTTCGCAGTTAGGCGAAGGCACGAGGTTTATTTTTTTATATAGAAAGGAAATCATTATGGCTAACATTACCGCACCCCGTGGCACACAGGACGTGCTGGCTCAAGATGTGTATAAGTGGCAAACGCTGGAGGAAAAACTAAGAACACTCGCCTCCCGCTTCGGCTTCTTCGAAACCCGCTTTCCCACCTTTGAACATACCGAACTGTTCTCCCGCGGCGTAGGTGAAACCACCGACGTCGTCCAGAAAGAAATGTATACCTTTGAGGATAAAGGCGGCCGCAGCATCACGCTGCGCCCCGAAGGCACCGCCTCGGTCGTGCGCAGCGTGCTCGAGCATGGGCTCTACGGCGGCGCTCTGCCCCTCAAACTCTTCTACATCATCCCCTGCTTCCGCTATGAAAAGCCGCAGGCGGGTAGACTTCGTGAGTTTCACCAGTTCGGTGTCGAACTCTTCGGCGCCTACGGCCCGCAGGCCGATATTGAGGTCATTGCGCTGGGCAACGCCATCTTCAAGATGCTCGGCATCCAAAACATCTCGCTGGCCATCAACTCCATCGGCTGCAAGCATTGCCGTGCTACCTATCGTAAAGCCTTGATGGAATATTACAGCCAGTATAAGGATCAGTTGTGCGGCACCTGCCTTGGCCGTCTGGAAAAGAACCCCATGCGCCTGCTCGATTGCAAGAGCCCCGTTTGCTCCTCGTTTAAGGCCGATGCGCCCAGCATTCTCGACTATCTGTGCGACGAGTGCAAGGATCATTTCGAGCAGGTCAAAACCGGACTGGACACCTTGGGCATCGACTATACCGTCGATTCGGGCATTGTCCGTGGATTGGATTATTATAATCGCACCGTATTTGAATTTTTGTCGGGCGAGATCGGCGCACAGAGTGCCGTACTGGCCGGCGGCCGTTATGACAGCTTGGCCGAAGACCTCGGCGGTGCTCCCTTGGCCGGCCTTGGCTTTGCCATGGGTCTGGAGCGGTTGCTGCTACTCATGGAAAATACCGGCAACGCCTTCCCCGCCCCCGCAGGCCCCGATCTGTATATTGCCGCGCTGGGCGATGCCGCTAAGAACTTTGCCGCAAAGACGGCGAACGATTTGCGCGGTGTTGGCAAAACGGTGCTGACCGATCTGTGCGAGCGTTCCCTCAAGGCCCAGATGAAATATGCGGGCAAGATGGGTTGTAAAAAGGTATTGATCGTTGGCGATGACGAATTGGCCAGCGGGCAGATGACCCTTAAGAATATGGAAAACGGGGAGCAGACCACCGTCACCCCCGATACATTGGAAAAGGAGATATAATCATGGCTGATTCTTTTGTTGGAGTAAAGAGAACCGATTATTGCGGCACCCTGCGCCGTACCGATGCCGGCCGAGAGGTTACTCTCTGCGGCTGGGTCAGCACCGTGCGTAAACTGGGCGCTCTGACCTTTATTAAATTGCGTGACCGTTCGGGCGAAATTCAGCTTAGTTTTGATGAGTCCAAAAATAAGGAACTGCACGATCAGGCCTCCGTTTTGCGTGGCGAATACGTCGTGGCCGTTACCGGTAAGGTGGCTGTCCGTGAAGCCATCAACCCCGATATGCCCACGGGTGAGGTGGAAGTTTGGGTGGAAAACATTAAACTGCTCAGCGAGGCCGAAACGCCCCCGTTTGAGATTGTGGAAGATTGCAATACCAACGAAACTACCCGTTTAAAGTATCGCTATCTCGACCTACGCCGTCCCGATCTCCAGCGCAACATCATGCTGCGCCACCGTGTCGGCAAGATCGCCCGTGATTTCTATGACAGCGAGGGCTTCTTGGAGATTGAAACCCCCATGCTCATCCGCTCCACCCCCGAGGGTGCTCGCGACTATATCGTGCCCTCCCGTGTCCGTCCCGGCAGTTTCTATGCCCTGCCCCAGTCGCCCCAGCTGTATAAGCAGTTGCTGATGCTGGCGGGGTATGACCGCTATGTGCAGATTGCCCGTTGCTTCCGTGACGAGGATCTGCGTGCCGACCGTCAGCCCGAATTTACCCAGATCGACTTGGAAATGTCCTTTGTCAATGAGGACGATGTCATGGGCGTCAACGAGCGCTTCATCCAAAAAGTGTTCAAGGAAGCCATCGGCGTGGACGTGACCCTGCCTTTGCGCCGCATGACCTGGCGCGAGGCGATGGACCGCTTCGGTTCGGACAAGCCCGACCTGCGCTTTGGCTTTGAACTCAAAGACCTCTCCGATATTGCCAAGACCTGCGGATTTAAGGTCTTTGCCGGTGCAGTGGAAGCGGGCGGCAGTGTGCGCGCCATCAACATTAACGGTTATGCCGACAAATTTCCCCGCCGTGAGATCGATAGTTTAACCGAGTTTGCCAAAACCTATCGAGCCAAGGGCGTGGCCTTCTATAAGAGCATGAACGGCGAGGTGTCTTCTTCCTTTGCCAAGTTCATGACCGAGGACGAGATGAACGCCATTAAGGCGGCCGTCGATTTCAAGGACGGCGACCTGTTGTTGGTGGTGGCCGATGCCGACGAGCGTGTCGTCTTCGATTCTCTCGGCGCCCTGCGTTGCGAGATTGCCGACCGCTTGGGGCTGACCAACAAGGATCAGTATGAATTTTTGTGGGTAACCGAGTTCCCGCAGTTTGAATATGACGATGAATCGGGTCGCTACAAGGCCATGCACCATCCCTTTACCGCTCCCATGGACGAGGATATTCAGTATCTCGAGTCCGATCCGGGCAAGGTGCGTGCCAAGGCCTACGATATCGTGCTCAACGGCGTGGAACTGGGCGGCGGCTCGTTGCGTATCTACGACCGTGATCTGCAAAACCGTATGTTCAAGGCTCTCGGCTTTACCGAGGAAGCGGCGCAGGAGCAGTTCGGCTTCCTGCTTGATGCCTTCAAGTACGGCGTACCGCCCCATGGCGGCATGGCGTATGGATTTGACCGCCTGCTCATGCTCATGACGGGCGCCGACTCCATCCGTGACGTCATGGCCTTCCCCAAGGTACAGAACGCTTCGGAACTCATGACCGATTGCCCCTCCCCCGTCAATCCCAAGCAACTTGAGGAACTCCGCCTCGATCTCAACATCGAAGAATAAATCAAAAGCCGTCGGAATCTCCGACGGCTTTACTCTTGCTCAAATAATTCGTTGATCGAAACGCCCAGCGCCTGCGCCAGCGCATACAGTTCCATATCGGTCACGGTGCGGGAACGATCCTCAATGCGGGAAATCGACCCTCGGCACACATACACGCCCTGCAATTCCAGCTTAATGGATAACGTTTGCTGGCTCATTTTCCGCTCTTTCCGCAAGCGCTTCACATTAGCCCCGATCAAATTACAGGCATCCCCATCTATGATTCTTCCCATCTCGCACCTCCTTTTGTCTTGACATAGGACACTTCTTATGTTATCATTGTCCTGTAAAATTATGTCCTATAATAGGACAAAGAGGAGGTAAATTATGTTAAAGCCAGAGATGGACCAATATTTTAATATGGATGCACGAGCAAAGGTATTAATAAACTGGGGATATGGCATACAGATAGCAGGATTTATCCTAGGTTCTATAGAATTAATTACCGGAATGTCGATTTCTTCCAATATGTATGGAAAAGGGCGTGGAATACCTTTTTTAATTGCACTTCTTGTTGCTATGATCACCGTAGGAAGTTGTGTGCTTGCCCGTCACGTTTTGGTGGCTTATGCGACCATTACACAAAACACATTGAATTGTGTTGATATTTTAAGGTCATATAATCATCCTGAAAATTCTAATACAGTCGCACGGCAAAAGAAACAACAACCTTCCGTGCAGGAAGCAACTCATGAAGAACCGGCAATTACCGGTACAGAATTAAAAATCACAGATAATATTGACACGATTAGGCAACAAGAATATCATTCGGATGTGTATTTCCCCGAAAGCAGATGGTTGTGTCCGTCATGTGGTAATGAAAATGAGCCGTTTTGTAATGTATGCTCAAAATGTGGATCAATTATTAAAGAAGCACCCCCATCAAACTCTTGACATTTGCCGCAAAAGGGTATAAAATTAACCCAAAGCGTTGAGAAGAGAAGCCGCAAGGGCGCACATTTCAGAGAGGGCGGGTAAGGTGCAAGCCGCCTATGTGTGATTTTGCAACGGATACCGCTCTTCGAGTCCGTGTCAAATGCACGGCGGGTGTGCCCGTTATAGCGAGAATGAGTAAATGATTCGGGTGGAACCGTGAGCATAGCCTTACCCCGTCGAAAGATGGGATAAGGCTATTTTTTATTCCCCCGCAAGAAGGAGAAAAAATATGATCAAAATTACCCTGCGTGACAATGTTGTCAAAGAATTTGAAGCGGGCGTCAGCGTAGCCGATGTCTGCAAATCCATCGGCATGGGTCTGTACAAGGCCGCCTGCTGCGCCCGTGTCAACGGCGAGGTGGTTGACCTACGTACCGTACTGAACGAAGATGCCGCCGTTGAGATCGTCACCTTTGAGGACGAAGCCGGCAAAAAGACCTTCTGGCACACC
>JAZQVM010000005.1:0-8015 GCA_045631845.1 Eubacteriales bacterium
TAGAAGACGTACACTTCGGTATCGGGATATTTGTCACGGGTGAGCATGGCGTGCTTAGCCGTATACATACAACAGATCTTGGAGCAATACTCCTTGCCCTTCTCGGCGCAAGCGGCGCAACGGGAACCGACGCACTGCACAAAGACGATCTTGTGCGGATGCACCCCGTCGGACGGGCGGAGCAGTTTACCGGCGGTCGGGCCGGCGGCGTTGGTCAAACGCTCAAATTCCAAAGAGGTGATTACGTCCTTGGACTGGTTATAGGCATACTCATCAAACTGATCCATCGAGATGGGGTTAAAGCCGGTGGCTACGACGATAGCGCCGTAATTCTCGGTAAACTGCTCATCTTTCTGGGTATAGTCAATGGCTTTAGCGGTACAAACCTTGTCGCACACACCGCACTTGCCCGTCTTGAGCTTGGTGCAGTAGTTGGGGTCAATGGCCGCTACCTTAGGCACGGCTTGTGCAAAAGGAATGTAGATGGCACGGCGGTCATCCATGCCGAGGTTAAACTCATTGGGTACCTTTTTCTGCGGGCACTTTTCGGTACACAAGCCGCAGCCGGTACATACGTCTTCCTTAACAAAACGGGCCTTCTTGTTAATGGTTACGGTAAAGTTACCCACAAAGCCCTTGACATCCTGCACTTCACTGTAGGAGAAAATGCGGATCTTCTCGTGCTGAGCCACGTCCACCATCTTCGGGGTGAGGATACAGGCGGCACAGTCTAAAGTCGGGAAGGTTTTATCCAGCTGCGCCATCTTACCGCCGATGGTGGGGTTCTTCTCAACAATATCCACCTCAAAGCCGGCATCGGCAATATCGAGCGCCGTCTGAATACCGGCAATACCGCCGCCGATAACCAGCGCACGCTTGGTCACAGGGCTCTCACCGGGGGTGAGCGGTACGTTGAGGTTGACCTTGGCTACCGCGGCCTTACCTAAGATAATGGCTTTCTCGGTGCCCACGGGAATGTCTTTATGTACCCACGAGCACTGCTCACGGATATTGGCGATCTCCACCATGTAGGGGTTTAAGCCTGCGGCGGCCGCCGTCTTTCTGAAGGTCGCTTCATGCATACGGGGGGAGCAGGAGCAGACCACAATGCCGGTCAGGTTATGTTCCTTCACCGCATCAATGATCATCTGCTGGCCTGCCTGCGAGCACATATACTGATAGTTGGTGGAGAAAACCACGCCCGGCTCATGCGCCAAAGCGTCCGACACCGCCTGCACGTCAACCGTGCCCGCAATGTTACTTCCGCACCAACAGACGAAAACGCCTATTCTTTGCATTTGCTTTCTCCTCCTTATTTCCAGTATTTACGCATGGCGCTGACAATGGCCTGCTGAGGCAGATCTTCGTCTACAAGCGCCGGAATATCATCGGCATTCATACGATTGCCGCCCTTTTGCCGCAGTACCGCCAAACGCACTGCTTCCACCATCTTGGCCGGCTCTACCCCACGGGGGCAACGGTCGACACAAGCAAAACAGGACAGACATTTATACAGCGATTCGCTCGCCAACAACGGCTCAATATCGCCCGATTCCACCATCGATACAAACTGATGGGGATGATACTCCATCTCGTTGTAGGCAGGGCAGGTACCCGAGCATTTGCCGCATTTCATGCACTTGCGGGGGTTGATGCCGCTGGTGCGAATGATCTCGTCACGGAGCAATTCCTTATTTTCCATCAGTCTTCCTCCTTCACGCCCAGCGCTTCAGCCAGCAATTCGGTCAAGTACACGACGGGGATATCGCTGTTCTTCTCCACATTATAGCGGCACAAAGGACAGGCCGTAACAATCTCTACCGCCTCGGCACGCTTAGCGCTTGCCGATACGGCACTCGCCTTCTTGTCGGCCGACGCCTTATCCTCCAGCACCACATAGCCGCCGCAACACTCGTTACGGGCAGGGAAATACACAGGCTCACCGCCCAAGGCGCGGATCAGATCCTCCATAATGGTCGGATTCTCGGGATCGTCCATCTGCATCACACCCGAGGGGCGAAGCAGCAGACAGCCGTAGTAGCAGGCAATCTTGCGGTTTAAGGGATTAACCACCTTTTCCTTGATGGCATCATACCCGATCTTGTCCCGCAACAGTTCCAGATAGTGCAGAACCTCCGCCTCGCCGGCATACTGCTTATCTTCGCTGGCCATGTAGTTGTTCACACGGAAGGCAAACGCCTCATCGTTCTGCATGGCATAATTGGTCTGCTTGAGCACATTGTGGCAAGCCGAGCATACGCTCACCAACGGCTGGTTCTTATCTCTGGCCTGACACAGGGCACGCACCGAGGACAACTTGGTTGCTCGCTCACTCGACGAGGTGGTGAACACGCCGCCGCAGCACTGCCAGTTTTCAATCTCCTCCAGCGTAACCCCCAGCACCTCGGCGCAGGCACGGGCATACTTGTCCAGCACTTTGGCCTTGGTCTTCAGGGTACAACCGGGAAAGTAACTCACTCTCATCTTGTTCTCCTTATACCATCTGTTCGGGATGGAACACTTCATCAAAACGCTCGGCCGTTAGGAACCCGAGTTCCACACAGGCTTCTTTGAGCGAGATGTTATCCTTAAAGGCTTTCTTGGCCGTCTTGGCCGCATTTTCATAACCGATATAGGGGTTGAGCGCCGTAACCAGCATCAAAGAATTATGTAAGTTATGATGCATCTTCTCACGGTTGGCCTTGATGCCGACGGCGCAGTTCTTGTTAAAGGACACAATCGCCTCGGCAAGCAACCGGCTTGACTGCAAGAAATTATAAATGCAAACCGGCATAAAGACGTTCAGCTCAAAGTTACCCTGAGAAGCCGCCATGCCGACAGCCACGTCATTACCCATAACCTGAACGGCAACCATCGTCACCGCCTCACACTGAGTGGGGTTAACCTTACCGGGCATGATGGAAGAACCGGGCTCGTTCTCGGGAATGGTGATCTCGCCCAGACCGTCACGGGGACCGGAAGCCAGCCAGCGGATATCGTTGGCAATCTTCATCATGTCGCAAGCCAAGGCCTTGATAGCGCCGTGAGCAAAGACCAGTTCATCCTTAGAAGTCAAAGCATGGAACTTGTTGGAAGCGGTTACGAAAGGCTTTTGAGTAATCTTGGATACTTCTTTAGCCACCAGTTCATCAAAGCCCTTGGGAGCATTAAGTCCGGTGCCGACAGCCGTGCCGCCCAGCGCCAGTTCATGAAGGGGTTTAACGGCCATTTCGAGCAGTTCTACGTCACGTTCCAAGCTGCTTCTCCAGCCGCTGATCTCCTGAGAGAAGGTAATCGGAGTAGCATCCTGCAGATGGGTACGACCCGATTTCACAATGCCCTCGTTCTCCTCCTCCAATCTCTTGAAGGTGTTGATCAGAGCCTTGGCGGCAGGGATCAGGTGATCTTCCACCGTCAGTACAGCCGAAATGTGCATGGCCGTGGGGAAGGTATCGTTGGACGACTGGCTCATATTGATATCGTCGTTGGGATGGAGCAGTTTCTGGCCGGCGATCTCGTTACCGCGATTGGCAATCACTTCGTTGGCATTCATGTTGGACTGAGTACCCGAACCGGTCTGCCAAACCACCAGCGGGAAATGATCGTTGAGCGAGCCGGAGATCACTTCATTACAAGCCTTGGAAATGGCGTCGAGTTTCTCAGCCGTCATCTTCTCGGGTCGCAGGGCATGATTGGCCAGCGCCGCCGCCTTCTTCAAAATACCAAAGGCATAGGTAATCTCACGGGGCATCGTTTCGATGTCCATACCGATTACAAAGTTCTCATGGCTGCGCTGTGTCTGCGCCGCCCAGTAACGATCTGCGGGAACCTTTACTTCCCCCATCGAGTCGTGTTCAATACGAAATTCCATCCTGAATCCCTTCCTTTATATCTTGATACTTTTGATTACGTTTTTCAGACACTCGGCACTGTGATGCAACTGCTTGAGTTCACAATCGGTCAGCGGCAGCAGCAGCTTGGAGTGTGCGCCTTGGTTGTTTACTACATTGAGGATGGACATACATACATCATCAATGCCATATTCGCCGTTGAGCATAGTCGATACCGTCATGGTCGTATCAATCGAACTGAGCAAAGCCTTAACAATATAACAAACGGTAACCGAAACGGCATTAAAGGTCGCCCCTTTAGCGGCAATGATACGGCCGCCCGAGGTGCGAACATAATTTTCAATCTCCTCATGGTCGAGTTCGGGGTAATGCGTGGCAGGATTGACCATCAGTTTGTTCCAATCGTCCAGCGGAATATTGGAAATGCTGGCCACCGACCAGGGAATGAAGGAGGAGTCACCGTGTTCACCCAATACATAAGCATGAATGTTCTGCTGGTTGATCGAACAACATTCACTCAACCGTACACGCAAACGGGAGGTATCCAGCACCGTACCCGAACCGATGATGTGGCTCTCGGGCAGGCCCGATACCTTATTAAATACATAGGTCAGAATATCAACAGGGTTACTTACTATAATATAATGGGCTTCGGGCGCATACCGAACAATCTGCGGAATGATCTGCTTGGTAATGTCGGTATTCACCTGCGCCAACTCCAGACGGGATTGTCCCGCTTTACGGGGCAGACCTGAAGTGAGGATAACAATATCCGAACCCACCGCATCGGCATAACTGCCTTCGTAGATCAGGCAGGGATGGCAGAAAGGCGTGCCTTGGTAAATATCCATAGCCACACCGATGGCCTTCTCCCGATTGATATCGATCATCACAATCTCCGATGTCGCACCCGTGACCGCCAAGGTGTAGGCAATGGTAGCGCCCACCTGTCCGGCACCGATAATAGTAATCTTACTCATGCAATTTTTTCCTCCTGTTTTTGCATTTATCTTTACGCACCGATAAGCGGCCCGACAATTCCGTCGTCCGCTTCCTTCCGGTGCCCCATTCTCTGCATCTCCAAAGACACCCAGATTATTCTAACAAAAAAGCATTCGCCTGTCAAAGGGTTTTGCATCTTTTGTCGAATTTCTCCGTATAGAGTATATGACATCCCGAGGAAAATTACAACATTTTTTGCTCTTTTGCCCCTATGGTTTTTCTGTTGACAAATTTTTAAATATGGTATATGATGGATGTAAATAAAAAAGTGAGGAATTTATCATGGAAAATCAAGCACGTTTTTGCACCAACTGCGGCAAAGCTCTTGCGTCCGAAGCCCGCTTTTGCCCTAACTGCGGCACCGCCTGCGCCGTTGCCGAACCCGTAGTGGATTCCACTGTTGAATCGGTTACCGAGTCCATTGTTACCCCTGCCGAGCCTGAGGCTCCCAGCGTCAACATCGCAATGCCGATCGTGGCTATGGTCTGCGGCATTATGGGCTTCATTTTCACCCTCGCTTCCCTGCCCGAAGGCGGTATGTGGGAGAATTTTATTTTCTTCCTGCTCGCGTCTCCCGCCATTGCCTTGGCCATCATCTTCGGCCTTCCGAACCTGAAGACCAGCATCGCCGCCCGCCGCATCAACACCATCATCTTCAGCGCCATCGGCTTGGGTACGGCAGCCTTCTCCGCCACCATCAGCCTGATCGACCTGATGGTGCACCTGAGCTAACTTTACTTGCATAAAAAACGGTAGGCATATATGCCTACCATATTTTTATCTTTTTCATTCTTAAGGGTTTGCCGTATTGTTGAGCAAATTCAATCATAGACTTGGTCCCGCGGCTTTCTCCGTCCCAAAAACAAATCACATAATCGGCCACCTGCGCCATCTCCTTGTTGCGCCTGGGCCCGGCACTCCTGCCATACCGATCCCAATCGGCAAGGTGCTCTTCCACATCAAACCCGTTCTCGTCGGCATAGCGCTCCCCGATGGCATCGGCACCGCTGGCTCCCCCTGAAACGATAATAATATCGTTCTCTTTTCGGATGTTGGACAAGCAAAAATCAATATACTCTTTGGCTTCCTCGTAATCGTCGTAATCACGGCATCCGGCAATCACCACTCGCTTCACAGGTCTATTGTGCTTCATTCTCTTATCCTCCTAAAAAAAAGAGCACACTCCGAGGAGTGTGCCGAAAAAGTGCTCCTCACTTGTTGCTACACAAATAACTCCATGCGGGGTTAGAGGAAAACACCTTTTACCACGGTATTTTCCCCACACAGAGTTACATAATTTGTGTAGCACATATATTTTATCATAAATTGATAAAGGTTGCAACCGTTTCGCAAAAAAAGACGACCCTTTCGGATCGTCTTTTTCCTATTTATATCACTTATTTGTTGAGCGCCTGATACACGGCAACGGCACAAGCCACAGTCATACCGACCATCGGGTTGTTACCCGCGCCGATCAGACCCATCATGTCCACGTGGGCAGGAACAGAAGAAGAACCTGCGAACTGGGCATCGCCGTGCATACGGCCCATGGTGTCGGTCAAGCCGTAAGAGGCAGGGCCGGCGGCCATGTTATCGGGATGCAGGGTACGGCCGGTACCGCCGCCCGAAGCGACCGAGAAGTACTTGAAGCCTTCTTCATAGGAGAGCTTCTTGTAGGTGCCGGCAACGGGGTGCTGGAAGCGGGTGGGGTTGGTGGAGTTACCGGTGATGGAAACGTCAACCTTCTCATGCTTCATGATAGCCACGCCCTCGTTCACATCGTTGGCACCGTAGCAACGAACCTTGCTGCGCTCGCCGTCGGAGAAAGCCTTCTCGGACACGATGTTGAGTTTGCCGGTTTTGAAATCATAGTCGGTCTGCACATAGGTGAAGCCGTTGATACGAGAAATGATATAAGCGGCATCCTTGCCCAAGCCGTTGAGGATAACGCGCAGGGGCTTTTTGCGGGCCTTGTTGGCGGTACGGGCCAGACCGATAGCGCCTTCGGCGGCGGCAAAGGACTCGTGGCCGGCGAGGAAGCAGAAGCACTCGGTGTCTTCTTCCAGCAACATAGCGCCGAGGTTACCGTGACCAAGACCTACCTTACGGCTATCGGCAACCGTGCCGGGTACGCAGAAAGCCTGCAGGCCCTTACCGATGCAAGCCGAAGCTTCGCTGGGGCTCTTGACATTGCTCTTGAGAGCGATGGCACAACCTAAGATGTAAGCCCAGCAAGCGTTTTCAAAAGCGATGGGCTGAATATCCTTTACGATCTTATAGGCATCCACGCCCATGGACAGGCAATATTCCTGTGCTTCTTCGATCGAAGAGAAGCCATACTCGGGGAGCACAGCATTGATCTGATCGATTCTTCTTTCATATCCTTCAAATAAAGCCATGATGTCCCCTCCTTATTCGTTTCTGGGATCGATATAGCGATCCGCTTCGGCATAACGGCCATAGGTGCCGATATTCTTCTCATAGGCTTCGGCGGCAGGCACACCCTTGCGGATCTGCTCCATCATCTTGCCCAGATGTACGAACTTGTAGCCGATGACCTCGCCACCCTTATCAACAGCGATATTGATAACATAGCCTTCAGCCATTTCCAGATAGCGCACGCCCTTGGCACGGGTACCAAACATGGTACCAACCTGCGTACGAAGACCCTTGCCCAGATCATCCAGCGAAGCGCCGATGGGCAGGCCGTCTTCGGAGAAAGCGGTTTGGGTACGGCCATAGACTAACTGCTTGAAGATCTCACGCATAGCCACGTTGATAGCGTCGCAAACCAAGTCGGTATTGAGCGCTTCCAGAATGGTTTTGCCCTGCAGGATCTCAGCAGCCATAGCGGCCGAGTGGGTCATACCCGAGCAGCCCAGAGTTTCCACCAGAGCTTCCTCGATAATACCCTCTTTTACGTTCAAAGTGAGTTTGCAGCAACCCTGCTGAGGAGCACACCAGCCAATGCCGTGTGACAGACCCGAGATGTCGCTGATCTGTGTCGCCTTAACCCAACGACCCTCTTCGGGGATGGGAGCGGGGCCGTGATTGCAGCCCTTGGTGAGGGGACACATTTGTTCTACTTCATGTGAATATTCCACGATAGTTCTCCTCTCGTCTTTTAGTATCGGTAGTATTATACAGAATAAGTTTAACTTT
>JAZQVM010000006.1:0-16358 GCA_045631845.1 Eubacteriales bacterium
CCCATTCACTGCACGACCCGAGATGATCCATCAGCGAACGGTAATTGTATTTGGTAATTACACCAATGTTGTAAATGCCCGAATTGGACAGATTGGATAACACAAAGTCTATCTGACGGTAACGCCCACCAAACGGCAAAGAGGCTACCGTTCTCTGATTGGTCAATTCCCCCAAAGAACTATCATAAATATTCGAAAAAATAATACCCATTGCTTTCATGTCGGCATCCTCCTTAATAGATTTCCTTGGGTAGCATGATCTTATTCTGCGCTACCTCTTTATCTTTACCGACAACGGCAATGCCCCACTTATTCTTATCGTAAAATTCGGGGTTGTCACCGATACGGGCATTCGCGTGCACAATCGCATCCTCACCGATGATGGCATAACGGATCACCGAACTCTTGCCCACCGTCGCATTGGGCATGATCAGACTGTTGTGAATCTCGGCATCCTTTTCGATCACACAACCGGTCGATATGATGGAGTTGTATACCTTACCGTAAACCGTGCTTCCCTCTGCCACATAAGAATTGACAATCTCCGATTCGGGCGCAATATAGGAACTCGGATGCGAATAGTTACGGGCATAAATACGATCCTCGGTATCCCGCAAATCCAATTCGGGATTCTCACCCAAAATATCCATATTGGACTGCCACAGGCTTTCAATCGTACCCACGTCTTTCCAGTACCCTTCAAAGCCGTAGGCATATAATTTATAGTTATCGGCAATCAACTTCGGAATGATGTTCTTACCAAAATCGTTGCTGGATGCAGGGTCTTCATTGTCTTCAATCAAATACTTCTTGAGCACATCCCAACGGAACATATAAATTCCCATCGACGCCTTGGTGCTCTTCGGATGCTTCGGCTTCTCCTCAAACTCGTAGATTACCCCATCCTCATTCACGTTCATAATACCGAAACGGGAGGCCTCGGCTAACGGCACATCCAGTACCGCAATGGTGCAATCGGCCTTGTTTTTCACATGCGCCTGCATCATTAAGGAGTAATTCATCTTGTAAATATGGTCACCCGACAAAATCAACACGTGCGTCGGATGATAGCGATCAATAAAGGAGATGTTTTGGAAAATGGCATTGGCCGTTCCCTTATACCACTCAGAACTGGCACTCTTGGAATAGGGCGAAAGAACATGAATTCCGCCGTTGGAGCTATTGAGTCCCCAAGGCATACCGTTGCCTATGTACTCATTTAACTGTAACGGCTGATATTGCGTCAGAATCCCCACCGTATCAATACCCGAATTGACACAGTTCGAGAGCGGAAAATCGATCAACCGATATTTGCCGCCAAAGGGCACGGCCGGTTTTGCCGTGTTCTCGGTCAGCACCATCAATCGACTCCCCTGCCCGCCGGCAAGGATCATAGCCACACATTCCTTCTTGCGAAAATACATTCTACAGGCCCCCTTAACTGTACGGTCCTAAAAATTTCTGTTTTTATTATATCATAGTATTTTAGTTATTTCTATAGAAAATTTAAAAAAATTTTTACATTTAGGGAAATTTTTGCACAAATTACCAAAAGAACGGTTTTTCAGTTGTCTTTTTATTTGTATTGGTATATGATAAGAATAATTTATTCTTGAGGTGATATCATGAAACGACAAAGCGGCGTCCTTCTCCCTGTTTTCGCCCTGCCCGGTCCTTACGGCTGCGGCACCTTCGGCAAGAGCGCCTATCGTTGGGTCGACCGTCTGGCAGACGGCGGCTTCTCGGTCTGGCAGGTACTCCCCTTCGGCGTTACGGATGAGCATAATTCCCCTTATATGTCCTATTCCTCGTTTGCCGGCAATCCCTTTTTTATCGACCCGCTCATGCTCTATGAGCAAAACCTGGTTACCGCAGAGGAACTCGAGCAGCAAAAGATCACCGATCCCTATCTGTGCGACTTTGATACCCTGCACCGTACCCGCTTTGCTTTCTTGGCGAGTGCCGCCGCCCGCACGCCCGATGCGGATAAGATCCTGTCCTTTTGTCAATCCCATCCCCATATCGCCAACGCCTGTCGCTTTCTGGCTCTCAAACAAGCCAACAACGGCCGCCCTTGGCGGGAATGGACGGTATCCGAACCGCCCCGTGAGGTGGAATTTACATGGCAGTTTATCCAATACGAATTCCATCGCCAATGGCAGGAATTACATACCTATGCCAACCAAAAGGGCATCTCCGTTATCGGTGATCTTCCCTTTTATGTATCTAATGACAGTAGTGATATCTGGGCATCCCCCGATCAATTCCAATTAGATCCCAAACACAATCCGTCCAGCGTTTCCGGTGTCCCGCCCGACTACTTCTCTGCCGACGGGCAGTTATGGGGCAACCCCCTTTACGATTGGGATCAGATGGAACTTGACGGCTATACCTGGTGGAAAAACCGTCTTGCCTATATGCTGGATCTCTTTGACGGCGTTCGTATCGACCACTTCCGCGCCATCAGCGATTACTGGAGCGTGGCCGCCGATGCCAAAACCGCAAAAGAGGGACGCTGGTGTCCCGGCCCCAATAAGAAACTGATTGATGCCTTTGCCCCATTAGCAAAAGACAAAATGATCTTAGCCGAAAATCTGGGCATGATCGATCAGAAAACGCAGGATCTCTTGGCATACAGCGGTTACCCCGGCATGGCCGTCTTCCAATTTGGCTTTGACGGCGATCCCGCCAACTGCCACCTTCCTCATAACTATACCGAAAATACCGTGGCCTATACCGGCACGCATGATAACAATACCCTGCTGGGCTTCTTATGGGAACTGGATGAAGCCACCCGCCGCCAAGTACTCGAATATGTCGGCAACCCCAGCGACGGATGCTCCGCCATCCGAAGCGCGCTACTGATGAGCCAAGCCGGCTTGGTCATTTTTCCCGTGCAGGATCTGCTCAGTTACGGTGCCGATACCCGCATCAATACTCCGGGGCGTGCGGCAGGAAACTGGGCCTATCGTATTACCGAAGATCAGTTAAGGCAGGTGGACTGGCCGTTATATGCCCGCCTTAACAGAATAACCCGCCGCAAGTGAAATAAATGTAAAAATTCCGAGGATACTCCTCGGAATTTTTTAATTCTCACATTTATTTCGGATCTCGGTGCGTACATCAGCCACAAAAGAACTTTCATGCTTACCGAATACACATTCATTAACAAAATGTTCGCAGTTATTATGCAGAATGTTATACCCCGTTTCGCCAACCCGACCGAGAGCCAATGTCTTTGTCTTTTTTGGCGGGTAGCGTTTTAGTTTCTCCATCGGCGTCAGCTTGGCCGTCTCCAAATCTCCGCCAATTAAAAACCCATCCATATCAGTCACCATAACGGCAATCTCACTGGGAGCCAGTCCCGTATTATCAGGGAGCCCGAACTGCACAACATGTTCATCATCCAGATAAATCCCGTAATGATGATAGAACTTAACCTTGACCCGTATCATATCCCCCATCTTCGGGGCTTGCGTTGTCCAGATCATATCTTGCCTTCGATTTTATCCAGCACATCCTGCACCGTGCGGATATGAACAAAATCTTCGTTATTAAATTTCACTCCAAAGTTTTCTTCCACCGCCAGCGCCATATACAACAGCCCTATCGAATTGAACTCCAGATCCTCAATCAAACGGGTCTGTTCGGTGATGACATCAGTCTTCACATCCCCTTCGAATACATTACGGAACAATTCAATCAGTTTTTCTAAATTATTCATGATTCTCCTCCAAGGCCATATAAGTCTTTCGGCACTCTTCCAGCCGATCCAATAGCGCCGCCGAAGCCGCTTCAATCTCAGCCATGGTCGGCATCTTTTTCTTACAATACTCACGGCAATCCAACGGCTCACCCATCACAACCACCGTCGGCCGATACCACGGCGTATTTTTGCGGTTGCTATACATCGGCACGATAGGTACTCCCGCCCGTAGCGCAATCAGAATCGCCCCCGATTTGATCTGCGAAAATTCTTCTTCATGGGTAATCGCTCCCTGCGGGAACATGGCTACTATTCTCTTATCTTGAAGAACGTCCACCGCTTTTCGCACCGCTTCAATATCCGAAATATTGCGGTCAATCTTAATGCAACCGCACCCCCGCAACAGCCAAGCAATAATGGGATTTCTCATCACCGCCTCGGCCGCCAAAAAGCTGACCCGCCGATACCATAAACAAGCCCATACCAAAAACGGGTCGGTCATCGACGAGTGATTGGCTACAATAAGCGCCCCACCCCGAATTTTTTTCTTATATTTTGCGCCCGCCGTATCATACCGCCGAAACCGAAAGAACAACGGCAGCCACAATAACACCAAACGAGCCAAGTCCATTGGGATTAAGCGCCACGACACGAATTTTCCCTGTTTTTTACTCATCATTTACGAAACCTTTCCTCGATGCAATCCCGCAGGGAATACACCTTCTCTTCCAGCATCTTTGTCAGCGCCTCCAACTCCTGCTGATCGGGCTCCTCGGTCTGACAGTAATCCCGTATGTAGATCGGCTCCCCGATTACCACACGCGCCCGCTTAAACAGGCCGTACTGTCCATCGGTATACACCGGAATGATGGGCGCATCGGTACGAAGCGCAATAAAGATCACGCTGGGCTTAAACGGAAAAGGCTTACCGTCGATCGGCAACCGTCCCGACGGGAAGATTCCGACTACTTCGCCCTTATCCAATAACTCCAGAGAGTCCCCTACAAAGCCAAAATCGAATTGATTGCGGTCCACACGGATACAACCCAGTTTCAAAAGCAGCCAATTCATGAATTTGGACTTGTTAAACATCACCTCAGCAACCTGAAAATGGACAAAATTGCGCCAAAAAACGAATAAATAGAGCACAAAATCCATCAAAGAGACGTGATTTGAGACCAAAATCGACGGTTTTTTTAACTTTTTTCCCTGTTTTTCTTTGTTTTTGCAGTACACTTTCGGCTTAAATAAAGGCAAAGCCGCCCATCCGCCGGTGATGCGAACAAACCAAGTAAACCCCAAACTGGGTCGAGCCGGTTTCATCATACGTACCTCTCGATATACTCACAAAATTCCTCAACCGTATACCGATAATGCTCCTTATCATTATACGACTGGATTGAAAACTCGGCCGCAATCGCCGAGATAATCTCAAAATACTGTAAACTGGTAGCCCCCATATCCAGCAGGATGTGCGCCCGATCGTTTATGGTATCGACCGCTACTCCCAGCGTATCCGCCACAATCTCGCGCAGGCGAGCCATCAATAAAGAATTGTGTGCATCGGTTGATTGCCCGTCTTGCCGCTGCCCAAACTGCGAGAAGGGAGTCAATCGCACAGCCCCTTCATCAATGGCACGCAGCAGATATTTGCGCCCCACCTTGATGGCCGTTTCGGGCGCAATCGCATCGGTGGTAAAATAGAATTTACGCACTCGCATGGCCATGGGCAATTCTTCATTGACGGCATAAATTCGCTTTACCAATTGCTCTCGGCGGGCATCGCTCATATAAGGATTGACACGCACCACCATACTCAGCACATCGTTGTTTTCCTCTTTGAGCCCCAATACCGAATAGGGCGTATCGCCACTTAAACCAAAATGTTGCTCGATCAGGTCGGGGTTGATATTCTCCCCGTTCTCCCCGATAACAACATCGCCCCGCCGACCGGATATATAATAGCGTCCGTCCTCACTTGTCACCAGATCGCCCGTATCAAACCATTCGGGCATATCGTTTTCTTCCCCGTCAATGATCACCGTGCGACAGAGGGACTGTCCGTGAACAAACAGTGAGCCATCCTCCCCCAAACGGTATTCGACAGAGGCAAAGGGCTTGCCGATGGAATTGCGGTTACGGGCGGTTATCTTACTGCCGAGTTCGACCGAGGTAATACCGATTTCACTCATACCGTAACCGTTATGTAGCGGATACCCGATGCCATTCATCATCTGCAATGCCGAAGAACGCAAGTAACTGCCGCCGCTGATGCAAAATTGAATGCTCGGTCCAAAAACGGCATCGGTGATCTCTCGCATCAATTTTTTAGCAATCGCCGCCCCTATATAGGGCATGGCTTTTTGCAAGGCCATGCTGATTTTCATGCCTTTTTCAAATTTCTTTTGCGTCTTTTCGCCCTTTTGTTCCAGTTGTTTCTTGATCTTATCTTCGATGGTATGCCACAACATCGGCACGGCAAAAACATGAGTCACCTCATGCTTGCGACAGGTCTTCAAAATGGTATCGGGTGCCATATCCCGCAAGAAGACAAAGGTCCGCCCAAAGAATGCAAACCAAAAATAAACGGCAAATAACCCAAAGACATGATAGAAAGGTAAAAAGGCCAGCTGCTTGAGCGAGCCGTGATAGTGCATCGCCATACGCTTGCAGTCCCGAACGATGCGCTGGGAATTTTGCATTTGCGCCGCTACCTGCTTTCCGTGATAGATACAGATCTTGGCCTGCAAAGATGTAGCCGAGGTAGACAGGGCAAATTCGTCTTCAAACTCTCCGTCGAAGACTTCTTCGCTTTGCAAAGAAGCATAGTCAAGCCACTGAGCGTTTAATGCCGTCGGCTGTGTGCCGATGACGTATTGTACCTGTAATTGTTCCAGCAATTGATCGGCCAAGGCTTTGGGGTGACGACAGTTGATAAGAAACGGCTTATTTCCGCTTCGCAGGATCGCCCAAAAAGTTACGATCCACTCAATGCCGTTTTCCATTTCCAATCCAACATATCCATGGGTAGCGCCAATACGCGCATGAATGGCCGAGGATACTTGCTTAACCATATTTTCCATATCGGTATAGGTGTATTTACGGATACGGTATCCGTCGCTGCATTCGGCAAATATACGCTCTCCGTTATGGCATATAATAGCAAAGACCGACGCCATGTCCTGCGGCGAATCCAGCAGATCTGCTATATTGGATGCAATGAGTTGTTTTAGTTCTCTCTTCATTCTTTGGCCTTTCTTCATGGATCGATGGTAGGGATAACCTTCATATACTCCTCGAATGTGACAAATTCAAAGTCCATTTTTTTGAGCATGGCAATAATCCGATTGATTTTGGCTCGATAATTGCGAAAGCCGTACGTCAAGTAAAATTGATCATGCGGTTTGAGATTTTTGATCTGGGGAATTTTTTGTTTAGACAGTTCAAAGGGATGCAGATAAAACACATAATAGTCGTTATCGGCAATATACTGACTGATTAAACTACGAACAAAGGGCCATGCACTCAGCCGCACATAACCGCCGCCCGATATGGGAAAATTGCGATTGAAAACTTTTTTACAAGAAATGCCAAACTCGTAAAACCCGTTTTTCTCAAAAACATTATCTATAACATGGGTAAAGGTGCTGATATCGATCTGTTTTTCATGGGGTAATTGAGCAAAATTCATCCAGCTGGAATCATAACGAAATCCCAGTTCTTTCAAAATATCCAGCCGCTCATTATCCATACTGAAAAAGGGCGCCCGATACCCAACAACCTCTACGCCGAATTCGGCTTCCAATTTCTCCTTGGCATGGCGGATATTTTCACGAAATTGTTGATGGCTCATGGTCAGCGGGGCCTGATGATCAAACCCATGCAATGCAATCTTATGCCCTCGTTCAATATACCGATGCATCTTATTTTTCACAGACTCGACAGCGTTACATACGGTAAACAAGGTGGCTTTGATACCGTGCCCCTCGAGCAACCGAATATATTCATCCAATCCGTCGAGCATTTCATTTTCCACATGAACACCGCTTTCCCGCACACAGCCGGTATCCGAGAAATCCTCCATGTCCATCGTGAAAATCGCATACTTCTTACCCATTGATAAACTCCGCTACCACTTGATCGTATGCCTCGGTGTTGTTCAGCCGCAGGTGGGAATGACACCCGACATCAAACCATTGTATTTTCTTATCGGGACTGGCGCAAGCCTTGAACAGTTTACGGCTCATGGGCGGGATGGAAAACAGATCCTGCTTGCCATAGATAAACAGTACCCGATGCTTCATGCGCTTTACCAAGCGAATGGGTGCCGTTTTGCGCAGATTGGTTCCGGTATGTTTACGGATCTTGTGCATAACCAAATCGAGCACAGGAAAGAGCGGGCGCTTATCCACGATCATGTGCTGTCGGAAGGTTTCTCTAAAGGATACAAAACACCCCTCGGTCACCAATCCTTTGATGGAATCGGGACAATCGTTACGGGTCATGGCAATCATGGCCGTAGAGGTGCCGACACAAATCGCATGCAAGTAGATTTCCTTTACCCCGTACTGTTCTTCAAGCAAATGGACCCACACCAGCAGATCACGGCTCTCGGCCTGACCGATGGTATTATACATCCCGTCGCTTTCTCCATGGGCTCTGGGATCGATGCATAATACGTTCCAGCCTGCCTTGGCGTAAGTTTGGGCAAAGTAATAGGAATATTTCAAACATTCGGCACGGCCGGGCAATATAATGGCGCAACGGTCCCCTTCGTTAAACTGATACCATTGGCCATACAGATTCAGGCCTTCGTTTTGGATCTGAACCGGATGCATAAAGGCTTCATTTTCCTTCGCCCAATCACAGCCGCTCTGCCACATTATCATTTGTTCCTCATTATCGGGCGCTGAGCAAACTCTCCCCCATTTATCGGGTGAGGTTTTAACCAGATGTTCCTTATAAACCCGATCGGCAATCGGCAGGGTTATTTTTAACATGTAGGCAATCCCGCCGACCATAAGCAACAGGATCACACCCAAAATCCACCACATAGCAGCCTCCATAACTATAATCCTAATAATTATAACAGACCTGATTCCTTTTTGCACTACTTTTTTAATAAAAAATCGAAATTAGAAGAATAATGTTGAAATAGGTAGATAGATGTGGTAATATATTATTCATAGTTTCATAATAATTTAAGGAGACCGTTCATGGCAAATTATGCAATTATACCGGACAGTGCGTGCGATCTTACCAAGGATCTGCGGGATCGATTCGGTGTAAACGATTATTTACCGGGCGTTATGTATTTCCCTGACGGGCGCACATGTCCCGCCGACCTGGATTGGAATATGATATCGCCGCAAGATTATTTCTCATCCATGAGCAGCCGTGCCCCTCTTTACAAGACAGCCGCCTGCCCCATGGGGGATATTACCGCCATTTTTGAAAAACATCTGGCGGCGGGAGAAGATGTGCTGAGCATCTCCCTTTCTTCGGGGCTTTCCTCCACCTACAACGACTGTGTCAGTATAGGTAAGGAACTGATGGAAAAGTATCCGGGGCGCAAAGTCATTTGTGTAGACTCTTACCGTTATTCCACCGCCCTGGGCTTGTTGGTTGCTACCGCCTGCATGAAGCGAGAGGAAGGGTTGAGCATTGAGGAGAATGCCGCATTTTTGGATCAGGAAAAATACCGTATCCATCAATCGGGCATTATGGATGACCTGTTTTTCTTGGTGAAAACGGGGCGCATTTCCAACTTTAAAGCCTTTTTCGGCAGTTTGATCGGGATTAATCTGACGGCGGATTTCAACCATAACGGGATCTGTGAAGTGCTTAGCCGCTTCAAGGGGAAACCGACGGCATTGGAAGCCGTAGTTCGTTATATGGAAAGAACGATTAAAGATCCGCAGGAACAGATCGTTTTTGTAGCGCACTCCAATCGGGAAGCTGTTGCTAACAAGCTGGCTAATATGATTGAGGCGCGTATCAAACCCAAGGAGATTGTTATCAACAGCGTGGGCATGAGTTGCGGAGCATCGATCGGCCCCGGGCTTTGTGCCGCCTTTTATAAGGGAGATCCGATCAGTCAGGACTTGGCGATTGAGCATAGCATTATGGATGCCATCACCGATGAATTAAAATCAAGATAACGAGGTTGCGAACCATGAGAACATTTGCAGTTGTTACTGATTCTACCAGTGACCTGAGAAGGGATCTTCGTGAAAAGTATGATATTCTTTACACGCCCATGAACTATGTGATTGAGGATAAAGAATATCCTGCCCTGCTGGACTGGGAAAATCACAGCGCTAAAGAATTTTATGATATGATGAGAAACGGGGTTCAGATACGGACCACGCAGGTACCTCGCGACACCTATGTCCGCACCTTTACCGAAATTTTGGAATCGGGTAAAGATGTTCTTTACATATCCTGCTCCTCTGCTCTGTCGGGCTCGATCAACATTGCGCGCGTTGTGGCCAAGGAATTAATGGAAACCTATCCGGAGGCCAAGGTCTGCTGTGTAGACTCGCTGATTAGTTCTTTGGGACAAGGGTACCTGGTGATGCAGGCGGCCGAAATGAGAAATGCCGGCAAGACGGCGGAAGAAACGGCGGCTTACCTTGAGTCGATCCGCTTGAAGGTGAATCAATGCGGTACGGTAGGCAGTTTAGAATATTTGCGCCGCGCGGGACGCGTAACGGCATCCAGCGCCTTTTTTGGCAATCTGTTTGGGGTAAAACCCATTATTATTTCCGATAAGATGGGGCAAAACTTTGCCGTAAAGAAGGTTAAAGGTGCACTCAATGCCAAGAAAGAGATTGCCGCTATGCTGGCTGAGGTGACAGAGGATGCGGGAAATCAAACCCTTTATATCACCCATGCCGATGCGCTTGAAGATGCCGAGCAGTTGCGGGATGAGATTTTGAAGGTTGCGCCTTTTAAGGATTGTTATATCAATTATATTGCTCCCATTGTAGGAGCATCGGTTGGCCCGGGCACTATTATTGCTTTTAGTTTTGGTAAAGAGGTCACCGTAGAAGGAGGAAAATAATCATGGCAATCGAGGCACTCGACGGATCACTTCTGTATCGGGTTCTGGAGAACGGCTACCGGAATCTGCGCAGAAATATGGCCGTTATTGATGACCTCAATGTGTTCCCTGTCCCTGACGGCGATACGGGAAAAAACATGACAATGACCATTGAAGGCGGTATCGTCAAGGCCAAAAACCGAACCGGCATGGTTGGTGAAATTATGCAGGATATTGCCTCCGGTACGCTGTTATCGGCACGAGGCAACTCGGGGGTAATCCTATCGCAGTTTGTGCGAGGGTTAGCCAATGGAATGCCCGATCATCCGGAGTTAACGACGGCAGATTTTATTGACGCCATGCACAGTGGTGTTGAGAAGGCTTATGATGCGGTGGCTAACCCTGTGGAGGGCACGATGCTGACCGTTATGCGAGAAGGTGCCGAGAGCCTGGATGGAAACCATTTCGATACCTTTGAAGATTTGCTGGCGTATTTAGTTCACGCCATGAAGGTATCGTTACGGCACACGCCGGAATTATTGCCCGTACTGAAAGAGGCCGGGGTTGTGGATTCGGGCGGTGCGGGACTCGTCTGCATTTTTGAAGGGATACAGATGGGCCTTGCGGGCGAGTGGATTGAAGAAGATGCCGAACCGATTGCTACCTATAATTCTTCTTTATTCAGCGAATATGATCCCGATTCCTTATTGGAATATGGATATTGCACTGAGTTTATTTTACAGGTTCAACCTTCCAAGGTGGATTCGTCCACCCTTAAAGTGCAGGATATTATTGAGCAATTATCGGCGCTTGGCAATTCAATCGTAGCGGTACTGGAACAGACCATTCTGAAGGTACATATTCACTCTTTTGAACCGGAACGCGTACTGGCCTTTGCCCGCACGATGGGTGAATTTCTTACTATTAAAATTGAAAATATGTCGGTACAGCACAGCGAAACGGTGGCGCAGAAGAAGGATCCTGTCAAGTATGCGGTTGTTGCTACGGCATCGGGCGAAGGAATCATTGATTACTTTAAGCAAATCGGGGCAGCCGCGGTGATTGACGGCGGACAGACCAACAATCCCTCTTCTCAAGATTTTATTGATGCTTTTGAGACGTTAAATGCCGAGCATATTATTGTTCTGCCCAACGATTCCAATATTGTTATGGCGGCCAATCAGGCGGCACAGATGTATGACAAGACCGATGTGCGGGTCATCCCTACCAAGTCGATTGCGGAAGGGTATTCGGCGTTATCGATGATGGATTTGTCTTATGACACGGTAGAAACCGTCATCGAAGAAATGTCGGCTTATCTGCCTGATGTGACCACCGGCTATATCACCACGGCGACCCGTGATGCCGAGATTGACGGCGTGACAATCGGCAAGGGGCACTATATTGGGTTAACGCCCAAGCATATTTATTGTGACGGCGTGGACAAGATAGACGTGGCAATGGCTTTATTTGCCGCTATTCCCGAGATGGCAGACAAGCAGGTTATGACCGTTTTTGTTGGCAAGGATGTCAGCCAAGCCGAGCAGGATCGGTTTGCTACGGCCTTTAACGAGGCATATCCTTTGATTGAGATTGGTTTTATTGAAGGCAATCAAGACGTTTACAGTTTTATTTTTGCCATTGAATAACGAGGATTCTTATGAAGAAAGTGATACTGGATATTTACGGAGCGGATGCCGGCACCGGCGCTATGATTGAGG
Organism: Eubacteriales bacterium; assembly: GCA_045631845.1. Lineage (GTDB taxonomy): Bacteria > Bacillota > Clostridia > Oscillospirales > UMGS1783 > CAKSHC01. The sequence continues at coordinate 12,473 of JAZQVM010000006.1, forward strand.
GCGCACAGGCGGTACTGGAGTTGCATCCGGAGATGGGTATGGTGCTGGTCGGCGACCGTGCCGATATTGAGAGTTATGGTTTGCATGAAACATACGCAGATCGGTTGGAAATTATTCATGCCGATGATTTTATTACAAATACCGACCCTGCCTCCTGTGTATTTAACGGACGGGACACCTCCTCGATGGTTTTATCCCTCAAAAAGCTCAAAGAGGATCCCGATTGCGTGGGCTTGCTAAGTCCCGGCAGTACAGGGGCGCTCATGGTTGGAAGCATTTTCCGTGTTGGCCTTATTAAAGGATTGAAAATGCCTGCCCTTTCCACGTCTTTGCCGAGGGTGGATGGGAAGATGGTATGTCTGGTCGATTGCGGGGCCAATGTTAATTGCACGGAGAAGGATCTGCTCACCTTTGGTTTGCTGGGCGATGCCTACGCTAAGGTGATGTATCAGCAGGATGCCCCTCGTGTCGGGCTTATGTCTGTAGGCACCGAGCGCACCAAGGGTAATGAACTCACCCTCAAGGCTTACCCCTTATTAGAGAAAGCGGATATCAACTTTATTGGCAATATCGAGGGTAGTGATCTGATTACGGGCAAGGCTGACGTGATTGTTTCCGACGGTTTTTCAGGCAATGTTCTGCTGAAAAGTCATGAAACGGCCGGACAAATTGCTATGCATATCCTTAAAAAGGAAATGCATAAATCGCCTGATCAATCGGCGGGATTGCAAGAAGCCTACGAGCAGTTGGCTTATCTGTACGACCTGAATGTACGTGGCGGCGCCACCTTCCTGGGAACCAACAAGCCGATCATTAAGATGCACGGAGTGGCGGTTGCCCGCACGGTTGTGTCCTGCACGGAGCAACTGCTGATGCTGGACAACAACGGATTCTCCGAAGGTATCAAAAATATATTAAGTTAAAAAATGAAGCAGTCCCGTTTCGGAACTGCTTCTTGCGTTCATGCTTGATGATATCTTCTCTCCCATATCCATTTGTTAATGGCATACCGAATGGGAATACTGGCCCATACAGCAACATTGTATGTAATAAATAGCGGTACAACCGGAAAAAGAAGACTGATCAACCAACAGAATGTGGTATATCCCCCAAACCGCATGATAATTCGCAGCAACGACTGCGGCATATTGCGATACTTGAAATAGCGAAAGATTAAAAACAGGTTCATAACCTCCCCGATCAGGGCCGCCGTAATGCCAACCGAGGGAATGGTCACCCACAACATCTGATATCCCCACAAAACACTAATGGAAAGCATAAGTGCTTCACAGAACAAAGAAGAACATATAGATGCCCGTGCTGAATAGAAAAGGCGCCGATAGATGCGAACGGTATCGACTATGGGATTAAAATGCGAAGATTTATTGCCGTCGATATAAATGGCACGGATGGGCATAGTGGCAATGGGAATATGCTGTTTGTCGGCGTGATACAAGACATTCATCTCGTAGTCATACTTGGTACCGTCCACCCGCAACAGCCAACCGATATGCTTAACCGAAAACCGACGAAGCCCCGATTGATTGTCCATAAAATAGTGGCCGGTTAATAACGTATAGACCCACTTAGACAGATCGTTGCCAAAACGGGAGCGTGGCGGAATGTCGCCGCTTAGGTCACGGGTACTAAGCACGATTGATGCCTGCGCATACGGCTCGGCGTTGATACGCACAATATCTTCCACCGTATGTTGCCCATCGGCATCGGCGGTGGTAAAATACTTGCAATCGGGAAAATGCTGAAGAAGTGCCGACATTCCGTATTTCAGCGCCGCACCCTTTCCCGTATTTTCAGGCAAATGGATCACTTTTGCATAGGCGGCTGCCTGTTCAAAAATGTCGCCGTACTGATCTCCGCTTCCATCATCCACAACCAGATTTTCAAATCCTTTTTCTTTGAGTTGTTCAACCAACCCGATCAGCCGTTCATCCGGCTTGTAGGCCGGAATCAAAACAACATTCATGGCTTACCCCCGTATATTTATACTTCTTTGATAAAAATCATGTATTTTCTTCATTAACGCATCGTTTTCGGTGCCATCCTGATCGAAGAGCAGATCGGTATGCCCCGATTGCCCCGGTTGATCACAGAGATAATACTCCACCTTATCGGATACAATCTCATCCCGATGCGCCAGAATCGCCGTTTTATCCACCGATACCGTATCATCGGTGCTGCCGTGCACGATCAGCACCGGCACATCGGCATGATTGATGGCATGAGTAGCCTCTACATTCAACACATCGGTTCCAAACAAAATCGCTTGATAAAACCATAACATCGGATAGTTTCCATAAACCAATGGTCCAACATAACGGGCGGCCGGCTCGAGTATCGCATCCATTGCACGGTTTATCCCGCTGATGCTGACAACTGCCGTAACCTCCGGATGTTCTTCCAATACTCCGCATACGGCATATCCGCCACGGCTATGACCGAAAAGCATAAGGGCTTCACATCCAAATCGCTCTTGGCTTTCGATATAATCCAAAGCCGCATCCAGATCCAGCAGTTGTTGCGAGAAACCGACCGAGGAATCGCCCTCGCTGTCGTAATGACCGGTAGCATCAAAGGAAAAAACCGACCAACCTTGTTCCAAAAAACTGTGGATATGCCAAAGAAATTCATCGTCATCAGCAGCATACCCCGGCACAACCACAACCAATGCCTGCGCCTGCGGCGCCTCATAATAATAGCCCCGCAATCGATTTTTTCCGCTTAGGAAATCTACCGACTGACGACTCGAAACCATCTCGGTTAACGGTTGGGCTATCTGCAAATCTCCCCCACCCTGCCGAGGGAATGTGGCATCGTATATAAATTTAGTCAGAAAAAAAGAAAAAATGATAACAATAAGAAGAAGGACAATGATAACCCTCAAGACCTTTTTTGTGGATTTCTTTTTGAAAGATATCATTAGTCTTCCCTTCTCTTTCTATAATAACACAACAAATATGGAGCTTACAAGATGCAATTCCAACCAAAACCCTATCACATTCTAAGTGAAGACGAATTCCCTTTAGCGATTCCAAAAATGGAAACCGAATTATCCCATCACGCCAACACCGGCACTTTTTCCTCTTTTGACGGGACAAGGATCGCCTATCAATATTTCCTCTGCCCCTCGGCAAAGGCCAATGTTGTGATCGTGCACGGGTTTACCGAGTTCTATAAGAAATATTATGAACTGACTTGGTATCTGCTTCTAGAAGGATATAATGTATTTTTATATGATCAGCGAGGGCATGGCCTTTCCCAGCGCTCGGTGGACGATCCTGAATTGGTTCATGTAGAACACTTTGATGACTATGCACAGGATCTTGCTATATTTATTGACACCGTCGTCCATCCATCGGCACCCGATCTGCCTCTTGATATCTATGCCCATTCCATGGGAGGCGCGGTTACTCTCTTTTATCTGTCGATGTATAGCAATTCCGTTCATAAGGCCTTTTTATCCGCCCCTATGGTAACGCCCTACGCCGGCGGCATTCCCCGTCTCCTCATTCACGTGGGAGCCAAACGATATCTGCACAAATTTGGCCCGAAGTCGCATTTTCCCTACTCGGGACGATTTGATCCCCATGCGGATTTCCGACAGTCCTCTGACGCCAGTTTTGCCCGCTTCTCATATTATCTGAATATGCGATGCGAAAACCGAGAATATCAGACCTCGGGCGCCACCAATCAATGGATGGACCAAGTGGCTCGTCTGCAAGGGCGTATGCTTAAGCGGAAATTCGCCTCACATATCCACACTCCCATTTGTTTGATCAGCTGTGAGCAGGATCGCGCCGTGAGAACACCCCAACAGCATAAACTTGCCGCTCTGTTGCCAAACTGTCGATTGGTATCGGTTCCCGAT
>JAZQVM010000007.1:0-1542 GCA_045631845.1 Eubacteriales bacterium
TAAAGGTTTTGGTTAAAAATTCCGATTGCACTTCTCGCCACTCCGCTTTCACCGTTACAACGGTTTCGCCCGCGCTTATCGGAGTGAACACCCCGTTTTCGCACGTCCCCACCGCTTGGTTGGAAGAAGAATAGCTAAGCGTCGCGTCGGTGAAAATTTGATTGTTGAATTTTACAGAGCCTTCAAAATTGAGCTTTTCCATAAAGTGGACCTTCCGAACATAAAATAATTTGACAGATACTGTTTATTGCGAAACACCAAATAATATCCGCAATCGGTTCACACGCGAGGGAACGCACCTTCCGGTGCGTTCCCTTGTCTTTCTTTTCAGGGTTGCTTGCCGATGTATGCCAGAATACCGCCGTCCACATACAGAATGTGACCGTTGACAAAGTTACTGGCATCGGAAGCCAGGAACACCGCAGGTCCTACCAGGTCTTCCGTGGTGCCCCAACGACCGGCGGGGGTCTTGCCAATGATAAACTTATCGAAAGGATGGCGCTCGCCGTTGGGCTGCAGTTCCCGCAGAGGTGCCGTCTGCTGTGTGGCGATATAGCCGGGGCCAATGCCGTTGCACTGGATGTTAGCGCCGCCAAACTCCGAGCAAATGTTGCGGGTAAGCATTTTCAGGCCACCCTTGGCAGCGGCATAGGCCGATACGGTTTCTCGGCCCAACTCACTCATCATGGAGCAAATGTTGATGATCTTGCCGTGGCCCTTGGCGATCATGCCAGGCAGCACCGCCTTGGCGCAGATGAAAGGCGCGATCAAATCCACATCGATGACCTTGGAGAAATCCTCCACGCTCATATCGCACATGGGGATCCTCCTGATGCAGCCGGCATTGTTGACCAAAATATACACAACGCCCACTTCTTCCCCGATCTTCGCGATCATAGCATTGACCCCTGCCTCATCGGTTACGTCGGCAACGTAGCCGTGGACTTCCACGCCGGCCTCGGCGTAGGCAGCCATGCCACGCTCTCTGCTTTCCGCGCTGGAGCAGTTAAAACAAACGGTTGCGCCGGCCTTTGCCAGGCCCACGCCCAGCGCTAAGCCGATAGAATGGGCGCCGCCGGTCACCAGCGCCACCTTGCCGGTCAAATCAAACATATTCATATTATTTTTCCTCCTTTTTGATAAAAGCAGTTTGGTATATGTCATAAGGAAAGGCACCAAGCCTTTGGCATCATTTTCCACAATGGGTTCGCCGATATCGCATGCATAGACGCCGTCCCAGCGAAATTAGCTGAGGATGTCGTCCAGATGCGCGCCGTTTTCGTATTCTATGGTATATTGGGTGTGGAAAACCTGGCGATGGCATCATCACCCATAGATAATCACAAACAAAATACGATGGATCCGCGTTCGTTTTATAGGGCTACCTTCTTATTATTCCACCACCGTGAACATTTCACGCACCACGTTAATTTGTATACGTTATATCACACATTCAATTGTTTTTCAATTCATTTTGTGTATTTGTATCTAAAAATCCATTGTTTGTCCAAAAAGCCGCCTCCATAACGGCCTTGCAAGATG
>JAZQVM010000008.1:0-1975 GCA_045631845.1 Eubacteriales bacterium
CACCCAGCAGCTCGTCATAGGCCACGTGCTTTTTGCTCTTGCAGTTGACACAACGCTCGGCCAGCACGTCGTCCTTGGCCAAGCTCTTGGTGCCATCATAGAGCGTTTCCACCGTCACGTCGCCTTCGCTCTTGACCGACAGGATGCCGTCGCCGACATTTGCCTTAACCTTGGCAATATCGATCATGCCGGCGCAGGGAATACCCACGGCGTAGACCTTTTCCCGATCAAACCGATGCTCGGTGAGCAGTTGGTTAAAGGAATAGGTGTCGCAGGGCTTTAAGAAGACAAGCACCTTGCCCTCCTTGCCCGTTTCTTTAATGAGATATTTGGAGAAATTGGCGCCGCAGAAATCGTCAAACACAAAATCGCCCAGCGCCTCGACATCGGCAAAGACTGCCGGCGTCACATCGTAGTCGAATTCACCCTTCTTCCAGCCCAGCACACGGGTGACGGTGCCGTTGTTCAGAAGCTGTGTTGCTTTTTCAACCAGTTGATCACGCATTACCGTTTGCATCGCAGATCCTCCAGTCTTTTATTCTCGCCCAAGGCGGCAATCGTTTTGGCAAAATCCTCCATGGTGGCGGCAAACTTCGCACCCTCAGCCGCCGATACCCATTCCAGACGGGTACGCTCCTTCTCAATGCCCAAAAACTCCAGCATCGAGAACAGAAGAGCGAAACGACGGCGGGTATAGTAGTTACCCGAGGTGTAATGGCAGTCACCGGGGTGGCATCCGCAGATGATCACACCGTCAGCCCCACGCTGGAAGGCACGGAGCACAAAGGTGGGATTGACACGGCAGGAGCAAGGAACACGAATGATCTTGACCTCGGCCGGATAGTTTAAGCGGTTGTTACCCGCCAAGTCAGCGCCCGCATAGGAGCACCAGTTGCAGCAGAAGGCCACGATTAAGGGTTTCTTTTCACTTATTTGCATATCGCATCCACCTCCGCAAGAATCTGGTTACCGGCAAAGCCCTTTAAGTCCATCGCACCCGACATACAGGCTACCGTACAAGCGCCGCAACCCTGACATACCGCAGGATTAACCTGCGCCACACGGCGTACTTTGGTTGTGCGGTCGGGCATACGGAACTCTTTATCAATATAGGTAATCGCACCGTACGGGCAGACACGCTCGCAGGTCGAACATCCGTTACACATCCACTCATCCGAATGAGCCACGCAGGGGTTGCCCGTCAATTTGTCCTTAGCCAACAGGCCAATGACCTTAGCGGCGGCCGCACCCGCTTGGGAAACGGTTTCGGGAATATCCTTCGGGCCTTGGCAGGTACCCGACAGGAAGACACCGGCCGTTGGCGATTCGACGGGACGGAGTTTCGGGTGAGCCTCGGTGAAGAAATCGTTGGTGTCCATGCTGGCCGTGAGCATCGTAGCCAACGGACGGGCCGACTTATCCGGCTCAATCGCGGCGGCCAGAACGACCAGATCGGCATCAATTTCCAGCTGCTTGTTATCCAGCAGGTCGCTGGCACGTACCATCAGCTTATTGCCCTCGGGCGAGATCTTGCCGACCATGCCCTTGATGTAATGCACCCCGTACTCCTCAACGGCACGGCGATAGAACTCGTCAAAGTTCTTGCCGGGGGTACGCACATCAATATAGAAGACGTACACTTCGGTATCGGGATATTTGTCACGGGTGAGCATGGCGTGCTTAGCCGTATACATACAACAGATCTTGGAGCAATACTCCTTGCCCTTCTCGGCACAAGCGGCACAACGGGAACCGACGCACTGCACAAAGACGATCTTGTGCGGATGCACCCCGTCGGACGGGCGGAGCAGCTTACCGGCGGTCGGGCCGGCGGCGTTGGTCAAACGCTCAAATTGCAAAGAGGTGATTACGTCCTTGGACTGGTTATAGGCATACTCATCAAACTGATCCATCGAGATGGGGTTAAAGCCGGTGGCTACGACGATAGCGCCGTAATTCTCGGTAAACTGCTCAT
>JAZQVM010000009.1:0-8541 GCA_045631845.1 Eubacteriales bacterium
CATCAGCCGATCAACCCTTTCGGAGTGGAAGAACAAGTATCCGGACATAGCGGACGCCCTAAAACGTGGGCGCATATATGCGGACATGCGTGTAGAGAATCAGCTGTATCAGAATGCAGTAGGATATACCTACACCGAACAGCAGGCGATCAAGGTCAAGCGCACCTACTGGGATAAGCAAGGGCGTAAATGCGAAGCAGAAGACGTGAAGATTGTGGATGTGGTGCGGTATCATCCCGGAGAAACAACGGCAGAGATCTTCTGGTTAAAGAACCGGATGCCGGAGAATTGGCGGGATAAGATGATCACCGAGCAGGAAGGGCCGGTGAATGTAGAGGTGGAGATGTTCCGTGGCGAACAAGAAGCAACCTAAGACCTTTCGCCTTACCCTTCAGCCTAAGCAACGCATTTTTGTAGAGGCTACGGCGTTTGAGGTGCTATACGGCGGAGCGGCCGGTGGCGGCAAGAGTCAGGCGCAGATCCGAGATGCTTTTATCTATGCGCTCAAGTACCCGAAGAGTAAACAGCTGATCCTGCGCCGTACCTTCCCCGAATTGGAGAAAAGTTTAATTCGTACAGCTTTAGAATTGTACCCTAAATCTCTTTGGCAATACAACAGCGGGAAACATACGGGGACATTTGTAAACGGTTCTATTATCGATTTTGGCTATTGTGATAACGAGAATGACGTATACAAATACCAGTCGGCCGAGTATGACGTGATTCGGTTTGATGAGCTTACTCACTTTACGGAAAGCATGTATGTGTATCTGATCTCCCGTTGCCGTGGTGCGAATGGGTATCCGAAGCAGATCAAGTCGGCCACCAACCCCGGCGGTGTAGGTCACGTATGGGTGAAGGAGCGATTTATTGATATCGGGCCACCGAATGTCAATCATCAGATCGGGAAAACGGATCGGGTGTTTATTCCGTCCAAGGTGACGGATAATTTAGCGTTATTGGAGAATGACCCCGATTACATTGCACGTTTGGAGATGCAGAGCGGAGATGACAGAAAGGCGTTGCTGGAGGGGTGTTGGGATCTGACGGACGGTATGTTCTTTGATGAATTTAAGAGGGATGTGCACGTGTGCGTCCCCTTTGAGATCCCACAAACTTGGCGCCGATATCGGGCGCTGGACTACGGCTTGGATATGTTGGCTTGTTATTGGATCGCTGTATCGGATGGCGGAAGAGCCTATGTATACAGAGAGTTATATCAGAGCGGACTGATTGCCTCTGAGGCGGCACGGAAGATCTTAGAATGCACACCAACAGGTGAAGAGATACATGCGACATACGCCCCGCCCGATCTGTGGAACCGACATCAGGATAGCGGACGCAGTACGGCTGAGATCTTTGCTAAAGAGGGACTGAAGCTGTATCGGGCTAATAACAATCGGGTGCAAGGTTGGTTGGATGTGAAGGAATGGTTGAGGGTCCATACCGATGAGCAGGATCGGCCGTGCGCTGATCTATGCATCTTTGATTTGTGTATCAACCTGATTCGCACCTTACCGGCGCTCCAGTATGATACCCATAATCGGAACGATACGGCACGGGAGCCGCACGAGCTGACTCATGCGCCCGATGCCTTGCGGTATTTTATCGCCGGACGTCCAGCACCGAGCCGTCCGATCACATCGGAGCCGGTATACAATTTCAGTATTGAGAAACCAAAACCTCGGCCGAGCGGTCAGGGCGAGAAGATAAGGAGAATCTAATGGAGATCGTAATATGTATTGTAGTGCCTGTGGTGGCTCTTGTTGTTGCACTTATCACGGTATTTGCCGTTGTGGGTGGGTACCGAATGGGGCGTGGGGTAGTTCACCTGTTTAATCGCAGTTCTCGTAAGCAGGAAAGTGCAGAGCAAGGCCGGGAATCGGTCATTGCGGCCAATATCGAAAGATATGACGGCACGGCCAATGGCCAGCAGGAGGTGCGGTAATGGATCATACGCTGGCGTGGGACCGTTATCAGCGGGGTATTAGCCATTTGAGGATGTTCGGTACCATTACCGATACCGAGCAGGCGTACCGTTTCTTCAACGGAGACCAATGGTATGGGGTACAGGCGGGTGATACCAGCCTGCCGGTGTTTAATGTTATCAAGCCGATCGTGCAATATAAAGTGTCAGTGGTCGGACAAAACAGCATGGAAATGGTGTACCGGCCGCAGGATGCCGTAGATGAGGAATACGGTGATATTTCGGCCACCTGTACGGCGCTTAACAAAATGGCGAGCAATACATGGGAGCGCCTGAAGATGGATCGGCGCCGATGGGATGATATTCGGGATGCTGCTATTGTCGGGGATAAGTGCCGATATTTCTACTGGGATGAAGAAAATGAGTGGATTGAAGGGGAAGAGGTAGAGCGATCCAACATCTTCTTCGGTGATGAACAGGGTCACGACCTGCAGGCGCAACCGTATATCATTATTGCTCAGCGTCGGCCAGTATCCAGGGTGAAGGAGGAAGCGCACCGCATGGGCGCCTCCAAGGAAGATGTGGAGAAAATTGTGGCGGATCATGATTTAGCCAATCAGATCAGTCCGCAGGCCCGTGTGGAAATTCAAGATAATGAGCATGGAAAATGTACCACCATCATCTGTTTCGAACGTATTGAAGGAAAGATGCGTGTGACTCGATCTACACGGGATGTGGAATATTCCTGTGTGGAGATCGAGGGAATGAAACTATATCCGATCGTGAGTTTGGTGTGGAACCGTGTTAAGGGTTCGGCTCGTGGACTGGGAGAGGTTAAGCCGATTATTGCTAATCAGATCGAGATCAACAAAACACTGTACCGCAATACACAGGCGGTGAAGATCTATTCCTTGCCACGCATCGTGTATAACGAAAATTTGGAGAACCCCGAGGATATTGAGGCGGTAGGGGTACCGCTTCGGGTGAGTGGTAATAACGTGCAGCGAATCCATGAGATTGTGGACTATTTGCGGCCGCAGACATTAAGCAGCGATACTCGCAGTTTGCTGGACACCTACATGGCAGTCACTAAGGACTTGGCCGGTGCTTCCGATGCGGCAATCGGCAACATTAATCCCGAGCAGGCATCCGGAACGGCAATTCTGGCGGTTAAACGATCCTCGGAGATGCCGATATCCGATTCGATTGAGGCGTACAAGCAGTATGTGGAAGATATTGCATTGGTGTGGTTTGATTTGTGGCGCACCTATGCTGTCAACGGCTTGGATGTGGTGATTGATGATGCGGAGATTGTACCGGGCGGAACAGCGGCGCAGGTGATTATCCCTCCCCGTGAATTGCTGGCCAATGTATCGGTACGTATCGAAGTATCCCCGACCAACCCCTATGATAAATATGCGCAGGAGCTGAGTCTGCAAAATCTGCTCAGCGGCGGCTATATCAGTTTTGAGGAATATGTGGAGTCCTTGCCGGATGATGCCGTCATGCCCAAGGCCAAGCTCAAGAAGATACTGGAGATGCGGGAGGCACAGGCGCAAAAGCAACCGCCCCCAGCTCCTCCTGGTATGCCTACCATGGCGCAGGGTGGTCCAACTATGAATCCAATGCCGCAAGGCATGGTATAAATCGCAGGAAAGCGTAAAAATCCAAGGAGAATTTTATGGAACAGCAAGTAACAGGCGCAAACGAGCCGGTCGTCGCCGAACCGGTGAACAATCCTGCCGAGGATACAGCGGTCAAGACTGAACCCATCAAAGAAGATGGGGCAGCGACAAAGGGTGAGGTCGCACCTCCCAATCCGAAGCAGAGTGCGGAGGATAATTCCAAATTTGCCAAAATGCGCAGAGAAATGGAAGCCTCCTCCAAGCGGGTGGCTGAGCTGGAGAAACAGCTGGCCGATCACGATAAGCTGACGGGCACCATCGGAGACCTTTATGGATATAAGGGCACTCCGGCACAGGTGCGGGATATGCTTATCGCCAATGACAGAGGGATCTCGGTAGAGCAGCTGAATGCGGAGCGTGCGGCCGAAGAAGCAAAAAAGAGATCTCTTGTCGAGAACGATCCCGAGTACAAGCGTGCCATCGAAGAGAACAAGCACCTGCAGGATGTTCTGGTTCAGGACCGCATGGCAAAGGATCTGCAGCTGCTCAAAGCCGCATACCCCGACCTCAAGGCCGAGACGGTAGACGATTTGGGCGAGGACTATGCAAAATTGATCGGGCTCGGATGGTCTGCCAAGGAAGCGTATGAAGGCTCCCTTGCTCGGACACGAGCTAACATGAAAACACCACCGCCGTCCACGGGGCCGGTCAAATCGAATCTGCCTGCTGATAAGGAGTTCTACACTCCTGAGGAAGTAGACAGGCTGACAGATGCGGATTTTAAGAAGAATCCGAAACTGCTTGATCGGGTCATCGAATCCATGACGAGGTGGAAATCGAATTAGAAAGGAGAAAAAATATGCCGTATACTAATTTTAAACCTACGATTTGGTCGAAGTTCATTCTGCGCGAACTGGAAAAGAAGCTTATCTTCTGGGATCTCTGTAATCACCAGTATGAAGGTGAGGTTCGACATGGCGAAAAGGTAAGAGTTGTTTCGCCCACTCGCCCGACGATCGGTGATTATAAGGTCGGTACCAACATCAATTCTCCCGAAGAGATGGATGGACTGGAGCAACTCTTAGAGATTACGGAGGCCAAATACTTCAACTTTATGGTTGATGATATTGATAAGGCACAATCCATTAAGGGCATGATGGAAGCCTACATGGGTGAGGCTACGGATGCGCTTGCTTCTGTGCGTGACGAATTTGTTGCCAAGACTGCGGCGCAGGGGTCGGTTTTGAATCAGATCACTCAAACCATCTCCTCGGAAGATGACATGAAGAAGGTGATCGATGAGGGGCTTGTGAAACTCTGGGAAGGTAACGTCCCGATCAGCGAACAGGTATCGATCGTAATGCCTCCGAAATATTATGATCTCTTTAAGTCGAGCATGCAGGCGCTTTACACGGATAATGTTGACCTGATCCGCAAGGGTATTGTGGGTCGATATTCCGGTGCGGAGGTTCGTATGAGCAACTCGATCTTCAATGACGGAACTCACGATAACATTCTTGTCATGACTCGCAAGGCTGTCGCTGTTGCCGGTCAGATCAATCAGACCGAGGCGTATAGACCCGAGGGCAGATTTGCAGATGCTGTTAAGGGCTTGGATGTCTATGGTGCCAAAGTTGTTCGTCCGAAGGAGATCGCTGTCCTGAAACTGAACATCACCTAATTTAAAAGGGGAGCCAAGTGCTCCCCTTATATGGCATTCATAGAGATAGTCGGGGCGGTACCGACAAATGCCAAAAAATAGCGATAACAAATCAAATTTTGTGTGTTCGATAGTTAAATAAGGCTAAAATAACAAACTTGCAAGCGAATCTGATGAGTTGCTTATCGAAAAGGAGAAGAAAATGAAGACTTGGGGCGAACTGAAAAAGGAAATACTCACGCTCGGCTTTGAAAAGGAATACAATTATAGCCGATTTGAGGACAGTGTATTGCCGGCAGTCAATCGTGCTATGGTTATGATCTGTGCTACGGTACGGCCGATAAAACGGCGCCTACAGGTAGATCAAGGTCAAACGACCGAATACGATATGCTTGCATTGACGAATGACTTTATGGGTCTTTTTTTGCCCGTAAAGGAGAGGGGGACGGATGAGAGCGTGCCGAGCCGATCCATGACCAATAGTAGTGTCGTGATCGAGGGTAAGGGTGCGTTTGATATCTACTACTCGGCCAAGCCGGAAAAGATTACGACGGCAACGCCGGACGGGTTTGTTTTGCCGTTGGATGCCGATGTGGCTGAATTGTTGCCTCTCTTGGCGGCCTATTTCATCTGGTTGGACGATGATGAACGTAAAGCAGTCATGTATTGGAATAACTATGAGGATCTGAAAATGCAGATTCTATCTGTGGTTGGTCAGAACAAGCCAATGACGGCAAGAGCACGGAAGGTAGATCGCAACAGTATTTTCCATGCATTTCAGATCACGATGTAAGGCGGTGACTCTATGGCAAGAATGAATGTTCCTGCACCGTTAAAACAATATACAGCCGAGTACCGAAATTTCTCAGGTGTGGACTTCTCATCGGAACGGCGTCAGGTGGCGCCGCACCGAGCCTCTTTTTCGCGTAACATGTTCAAACGGTATGAGGATGGCTATACCGAGTTTGTTGAAACTCGGCCGGGATTGACGTTGCTGCAAAATTTCGGTGCAGAGATCTATGGCGTGTGGATGTTGGACGTTGGTTCTTCCAATCAGTATATCGTGCATGCTGGGACTAAACTGTTCAGGCTGTATGGTTTTTATGGTGAGCCGGAAGAGATCCATGCCAGCATGAGTGAAAGAGAAAGTGGTGCTATGGCTTTTGATAAAAAGCTTTACATCATGGACGGCGCACATTACCTGGTATATGACGGTAGCGAGGTCAGCACTGTTGTGGGTACCATCCCCATTACAAGTATAGGACGGACTCCGAAAGGTGGTGGTACATCCTATCAGGCGGTCAATATGCTGACCACACTTCGCAAAAACAGTTTCCGAGCCGACGGTAAGTCGACCGAATATGATTTGGATGCACAAAGCCTGACCGAGGATGCGATCACGGTGTGGATTGACGGAAAGGAAAAGTCGGGTGGATATATCGTGGACCATACCAAGGGTAGGATCATCTTTGAAGCGGCGCCGGAGAAGCCGAACGGGGGTGATGATAATGTGATTATCCAGTTCGGCGTGGCAGTCAACAACATCCACACACCCTGCAATCGTATCGTTCTCTTTGATAACCGTCTGTTTTATTATGGTAATCCGGAATTTCCTAATGTATTCTGGCACAGTGAGGTCAACGATCCCGCCTATATATCGGATGTAAACTACTATAAAGAGGGAAGCTCCAATAGCAAGATTACTGGCATGGCGGTGCAGGATGGTCGGTTGATCGTGCTTAAGGATGCGGATGTCGGCTCAGTATGGGTGCATACCCCGTCTACCGATTACGATCTGGGGCGGGCATATCCCGCCGATGAGAGCGTGATTACTGTACCCTGCATTGGTGCAGCCACGGCTTTTCGGGACGATCTGGTGTATTTGTCCCCATATGGGGTGGAGGGCATTACCTATCCAACCTATACCAAGACCGAGCGTGTGGTGCGACATCGATCGACATTGATTGATCGACGATTGCACACGGAGGATCTGTCGAGCGTCTCGGTGGCGGAATGGCGAGGGTATCTGTGTTTGCTTTTTGGCGATCACATGTATCTGGCTGATTCGAAGGCCACCTATCGTTCGGACGGTGCCTTTGAGTATGAATGGTTTTACTGGGACGGCTGGGAAAATGGGGCTCGGGTGTTTTGTTTTGAGGATCAGCTGTATCTGATCACCAAGGATGGGAAGATCAGTTGTTTTGATGGCAGTACAGATCATGGCAGGGCCGTGGAGTCGGAATGGGTAACACGAGCCGAGAACGGTGGTACCAATGCCATGTATAAGACGGTACGGGATAAGGGTGCAGTTCTTTTGTGTAAGACCATTTCTAACAGTAATTTTACTGTTGAAGTGGAGACGGATGTCGATCCCAAGGAAGATCTGTGCGCAGTAGGTATGGGTGGTTTTGTTTTTTCGAAGGATTTTGACTTTCGTACCATGTCCTTTTCCTGTGACGATGACAATGTGGTTCGCATCCCGCTCAATCGTAAGAAATGGAAATGGATGATCATTCGATTTTATAGCACGACAAGGTTCGGTATCAGCTCCTGCGGCTACCTGTATTCGGTTGGAAATTATATTAAGTGAGGATAAAGATATGTCTTTAACAAAGTGTAGTGCAGATGTAAACGTAATATCGGGGTTGCAAGATGCGCCCAGCCTGACGGCGTCCGAATTAAAAGGGAAATTTGATGCGGCAGGCCGGCAGATTGTTGAGTATCTCAATAACACATTAACGGAACAGGTTGATGAGCAGCTGGACGACATGCAAGAAGAAATAGAGCGAATTCCTGTTGTAGTGAATTCACTTGACAGTAACGATACGTCGGCGGCTCTCTCGGCAGCACAGGGTAAAGAATTAGCTGCAAGGGCAGAGCAGGCTAGGGGGCTGGCAGAACAGGGTAAGACATTGGCAGAGCAGAGTAAGTCGCTGGCAGAGCAGAGTAAGTCGCTGGCCGAGCAGAAGCAGGACCGCATCTCCATGGGTACCTCGGCGCCGTCGGGCGGTTATGACGGGCAGATCTATATCTGGTATTAAGAGGTGAGCGTATGGCTACATTAACCAATACCTATCAGTTACTTGCGGAGTCGGATTACTATACCTTTTTGAGTCAGTATAACGGCAAGGTAGCCATTCGGCTGTATGCCAAGATCAACAGTCAGGACACGGCCAACAATGCCTCTGTGGTGATGGTCAAACTGACCCGAAACATCATCGGGCAGTATTCCAATGTCGGGTACCGTTACGACTCGGCCTCGGCCTCTTTGGGCGGGACGCTCAGCCATTCGTGGAGCGGCGGGTCGTCGGGCGGTTATCAGTATGTGG
>JAZQVM010000010.1:0-2885 GCA_045631845.1 Eubacteriales bacterium
TGGTGCGGATAAGAGGACTTGAACCTCCACCGAGTTGCCCCGACTAGAACCTGAATCTAGCGCGTCTGCCGATTCCGCCATATCCGCTGGTGCGAGTGATGGGACTTGAACCCATACGTCGAAGACACACGCCCCTCAAACGTGCCTGTCTGCCTATTCCAGCACACTCGCATATTGAGGATGCAACAATTATTATACATACCTCACCTTATCTTGTCAACTGTTTTTTAATTTTTTTCAAAAAATATTGACCCGCCCCACATTCCCGTGTATAATAATAGCACGCAAAAAATTTGAACATCCCGAAACGTGGCGCAGTTGGGGACACTTTCGAGCGCCGCCGGTTCTTCATTATATAATAGAATACTAACGAGGTGTGGCGCAGTTGGTAGCGCGGGTGGTTTGGGACCATCAGGCCGCAGGTTCGAGACCTGTCACCTCGACCAAAAATCCAAGAACTTGATGTTCTTGGATTTTTTACTTATACCCCCTTTACTAAGTCTATCCTTCTTATCACGCATAAACACCGTCCGTTCGGCTCAATCTATAAGAATAACGGAGGTGACCGTATGAGCAATCGATTAGCCAATGAAACCAGCCCTTATTTACTGGCCCACAAAGACAATCCCGTGGATTGGTATCCGTGGTGTGACGAGGCCTTTGCGCGTGCAAAAAAGGAGGATAAGCCCATCTTTCTGAGTATCGGGTACAGTGCCTGCCATTGGTGCCATGTTTTTTCCCATGAGAGTTTTGAGGATAAAGAAATTGCTGAAATATTAAATGAATCTTTCATATCGGTTAAGGTGGACAAAGAGGAGCGTCCGGATATCGACAGTGTCTACATGTCGGTCTGTCAAGCATTTACCGGAAGCGGTGGCTGGCCTACCAGCATCTTTATGACGGCCGACCAGAAACCCTTTTTTGCCGGCACCTATTTCCCAAAATCCCATTTTCGAAAACTACTGCTGACTCTACACGAAATATGGGTGTCCGACCGCCGTAACCTTTTACAACGCTCTAACCATATCATTGCGCATCTCAATCAAGCAGAAACGTCATCCCATGCTTCCAATACCGATTTACTCGGCTTGGCCGTGGAGCAATATGAGTATATGTACGATAAAAAACACGGAGGCTTTGGACGGGCACCCAAATTCCCGACTCCGCATAATCTCCTGTTTTTGCTTGAATATTACCGGCATCATCAAACCGCCGCCTGCTTGCCTATGGCCGAACATACCCTTATGCAGATGTATCGCGGCGGGCTGTTTGATCATATCGGCTTTGGCTTTTGCCGCTATTCCACCGATAAAAAATTTCTCGTACCGCATTTTGAGAAAATGCTGTATGACAATGCCCTTTTGATCCTCGCCTATTGCAAAGCATACACCATAACACATAAGGCTTTGTACCTTGAAATTGCAGAAAAAACGGCAACCTATATTCTGCGGGAAATGACCTCACCCGACGGCGGATTCTTCAGCTCACAGGACGCCGACAGCGAAGGGGAAGAAGGAAAATATTATCTTTTTACTCCTGACGAGATTTGCGATGTGCTGGGACAAGCCGCCGGAGAACGGCTCAACCGTCATTTTGACATTACAAAAACGGGTAATTTTGAGGGGAAAAACATTCCAAATCTACTCAAAAGCGACCCATACGACCCCTTTTTTGAGCCCTTTTTATCTAAAATTTATGATTTTCGCAAAAAACGGTACACCCTTCATCGGGATGAAAAGATTTTAACATCTTGGAATAGCCTCATGATTGCCGCTATGTGTAACCTGTATCTTATCAGCCACAAGGAAACATATCTCTGCGCCGCAGAACATGCCGACCGTTTTATACAAGAGCATCTGTGCGACGGCGATACCCTTTACGTTAATTTTCATTTAGGAAAGCGAGGGGTGAAGGGTTTCCTGGACGATTATGCCGCCTATGCTTTTGCCCAGCTGTGGCTATACCGTGCCACGGGCAAGGGGCAATATTTAGACCGTGCAAAGCAATTTTGTGACAAGGTAATGGCGGATTTTTCTGATCATACAGTAGGATTTTATTTGTACGGTAACGATCACGAGGAACTGATTTTGCGTCCGAAAGAGACCTATGACGGCGCCATCCCCAGCGGCAACTCCCTCATGGCCTACAATCTGGTTTTCCTGTCTCTTCTCACGGATGAGGAATCCTACAAAAATGCGGCACAAAATCAACTGGATTTTCTGTCCGGTACCGCCCATTCCCCTATGAACCATGCTATGTTTTTACTGGCCTTACTGCATCACACAAACCCACCCATGAAAATAACGGTCGTCTTAGACAAGCCGACCGCCCGCCTTGACCTACCGCCCGAAGCCATCGTCACCATTTTACAAACACCCACAACGGAATACCCGCTCAAAGACGGCAAGACCACCTATTACGTATGCCACGGCCACCGATGCCTGCCGCCAACCAACGACCGGCAAGCGGTATTTTCCATGACCAAAGGAAAGAAGGGTTAGTTTTGGATATATTGAAACTGATTTTAACCTCAGCATTTTCAGCGGCGTCCCTGTTTATCATTGCCAAGGTGATGGGGCACAAGCAGATGTCGCAACTGGATTTTTTTGATTATATCACCGGCATCACCATCGGTTCCATTGCCGCCGAAATGGCCACTGAATTGGAACAACCGTGGAAGCCGTTGATTGCCATGGTAGTCTATGGTGCAATCACCGCTCTGTTGACCCTGCTGACCAGCAAGGCGCCGAAAATGCGAAAATTCATCAACGGCACCCCCACCATCATTCTAAACGGCGGTAAGATTTATCGGGAAAACATGAAAAAAGCGAAGATGGATTTAAGCGAATTTATGGTCATGTGTCGGCAGGAAGGCTATTTTAATC
>JAZQVM010000011.1:0-3816 GCA_045631845.1 Eubacteriales bacterium
CCCCTCCGCCACCGCTCGCAGTACCGACCGCTTTATCGGAGCAAGAGATACCGTCGAGCCCAATATGGCCGTTGAAATGGAAGCCTTTGCCGTAGCCTACACCTGTCGCCGCCTTGGCGCAGAATGTCATATCTATAAGGTCATCAGCGATATGACAGATAAGAATATCGATTCCTCCCAGTTTGATGGAAATTTGGCTGATGTTTCGGCGTTTTTGGCCGAACATGTGTATAAAATCATTCAAAATCAGTAAAAAAAGAGGGATTTTTCCCTCTTTTTTTGCTTAATAAACAGGCAAAACGGTCATAATATTGCGGGTGATATGATGTTTTCCGTACTATTGCGTACCGTTATTATGTATCTTTTTGTCATGCTGGTCATGCGCTTGACCGGCAAAAGACAGATTGGCCAACTTCAAATCGGCGAACTGGTCGTAACCTTTTTGATCTCTGAATTGGCCTCTTGGCCTATACAAGAACCGAATACTCCGATTTGGTATGCCCTCATCAGCATCTCGGCTTTGGTATTGATGGAGATCGGCTTTTCCTTGCTCTCACTTAAATCCTTGCGGCTTCGTAAAATCATTGAGGGGCGCCCCAGTGTTTTGATTGAAGACGGCAAGATCAACCAAAAGGAAATGAAGAAAAACCGATTCTCGGTGGACGATTTGATTGAAAATCTAAGACAAGGCGGCGCCCTATCGGTCGATGAGGTGGAAACAGCTATACTGGAAACCAACGGCCGCCTATCCATCTTTCTGAAAAAGGATGAAAGTGCCCCTATTGCCAAAGACTTGAAGATAAAAGTTCCCAAACAACCCCTGCCCTACACCGTCATTTCCGACGGGCGCATGCTGGGAATGAACATGGATCGCATCGGTATCTCTGAAAAACAACTGCTTCGTATCCTGCGCAAACACGGATATAAAGACCGTCATAAAATCTTCTATATGTCGCTGACACGGGATCAAACTCCCATCATCATAGAAAAGGAATGAGGAAAACTCCTCATTCCTTTTTTTAGAACATGGTGATGATACCCCAAAGCCAGAAAAAGAGCAGAATTATGGGCATCATATATTTACAGTATATACCTATCCAATAAGGCAGTTTCATGCCTTGACCCAAGTTAGCCTCCTCGGTGAAATTCTTCCAACCCCAGCCGCTCTTACTGTTGGTACAGAACAATACATAGACCAAAGATCCCAACGGCAAAATGTTATTGGAAATAATGAAATCCTCAAAATCCAGAATCGTGCTCCCCGCCCCCAGCGGTTGAATACCCGATAGTAAATTAAAGCCAAGCGCACAAGGCAAAGACAACACAATGAGCGCAATCGCATTGATTAAACAGGATTTTTTTCGTCTCCAGCCACGCAATTCCATGCCAAAGGAGATAATATTTTCAAATACGGCAATTACGGTAGACACCGCCGCCGCAATCATGAACAGGAAGAACAGGCTGCCCCAAATTCGCCCGCCCGGCATGTGGTTAAAGACAACCGGCAGGGTCTGGAAGATCAGACCGGGGCCTTGGCCTGCCGGAATATCGTAGGCATAGCAAGCAGGAATAATAATGAGTCCGGCGCAAAAGGCCACAAAGGTATCCAACAGAGAAATGGAAAGGGACTCTCCAAACAGGCGGCGGTCTTTCTTAATATAGCTGCCGAATATCGTCATAGCACCCATGCCGATGGACAGGGTGAAAAATGCCTGCCCCATAGCGGCAAAAATGGCTTCTCCCAGTCCCTGCTCTGCCATACGCTTAAAGTCAGGCACCAAATAGTAGCGCAATCCCTCACCGGCACCCGGCAACAAGATGGAATTCACGGCCAGTACGGCAATAATGGCAAGAGGCGCCACCATCATAACCTTGGTGATTTTTTCTACACCTTTTTGCAAGCCCAAAGAACAGATTAAAATCCCGATCAGCACAACCGCAACCATAAAGCCAACCATTGCCCACGGATTACCAATAACTGTTCCGAAGGCATTTTGTACCATCTCCGAGGACTGTCCAACAAAATCGCCTCGCAACATCTTAAGAAAATAGATAAACATCCAGCCGGTTACGGTGGTGTAGAACATCATAAGCAGGTAATTTCCCGCCATGCCAAACCAGCTAAACCAATGCCATTTAGAACCCGCCTTTTCCAACTTTTGAAAGGCACCGGCAATACCCGATCCGCTTCCTCGACCTACGGCAAATTCCATCGTCATGATCGGCAAACCGAAGATCACTAAAAATGCCAAATAAATCAAAATAAAAGCGGCACCACCATACTGCCCGACAATATAAGGAAAACGCCATACATTACCAAGCCCAATCGCACAACCGGCCGATATTAAAATAAACCCCAGCCGACTGCCAAATTTTTCACGCTCCATCTTGTTTCTCCTGTTATTAAAATACAAACAAATATACTGTAACAGATTTTTCCCTATTCGTCAAGAAAAATGCCCCTCCGAAATCGGAGGGGCGATTTTCTTAGTATTTTTCACGCTTTATATAAGTGGTATGCAGGATCTCATGCGCCTTATGGCTACCCGGCTTCTCCAGATATTCATCATAGATACGCTTAACATCGGGGTTCTCATGGGATTTTCTGACCGGCAGATTGCGGTCATCCTCATACAGACCGGCGGCACGAGCGGCACGAATGTCGATCTCGTTGCGAACCGATGCAGGCTGAACCGGCTGACCACCACCGTTGACGCAACCACCGGGACAGGCCATGATCTCAATGAAATCATATTCCTTCTCGCCGGATTTCACGCTATCAAGCAGCGCACGGGCATTGGCAAGACCGGAGGCAACAGCCACACGGATCTTGTTGCCGGCCAACTCATAGGTGGCTTCCTTGATGCCTTCCACACCACGGACATCCTCAAAGTCGAGCTTCTTGAGGGGCTCTTTGGTGACAACTTCAGCAGCGGTACGCAGAGCGGCTTCCATAACACCACCGGTAGCACCAAAGATGGTGCCGGCACCGGAGCCGAGACCGAAGGGAGCATCAAACTCGCCATCGGGCAGGTTGTTGAAGCGGATACCGCACTTCTTGATCATGCGGGCCAACTCACGAACGGTGAGAGCCACATCGATATCATACAGACCTTCAACGGCCGTATTCTCGGTGCGCTGAGCCTCAAACTTCTTAGCGGTACAAGGCATAATCGAAACAACAAAGATGTTCTTAGGATCAATGCCCATCTTCTCGGCATAGTAGGTCTTAGCAACCGAGCCGAACATACCCTGCGGGGACTTGCAAGAAGACAGGTTCTGGATCATATCAGGGAAATAATACTCACAGAACTTGACCCAGCCGGGCGAGCAGGAAGTGATCAGAGGCAGGTTCTCTTTCTTGGTGTAACGATCCAAGAACTCGGTAGCCTCCTCCATAATAGTCAAGTCAGCCGTGAAGTTGGTATCAAACACGCCATCAAAGCCCAGCATCTTCAGAGCCGATACCATCTTACCGGTCACGATCGTGCCGATAGGCAGGCCGAACTCTTCACCCAGACCCACACGAACGGCGGGAGCAGTCTGAACAATGACATGCTTCTCGGGATCATTCAGAGCGGCAAATACCTTTTCGGTATCGTCACGCTCGGTCAGAGCACCGGTCGGGCAAACGGTGATGCACTGGCCGCAAGCGATACAGGAGGTATCACCCAAACCGCAATCAAACGGAGAGCCGATAACGGTAGCAAAGCCACGCTCATTAGCGCCGATAACCGAAACCGACTGCAGTTTCTGGCAGGCAGCCACGCAGCGGCGGCAGAGGATGCACTTGGCATTGTTGCGAACCATGTGAAT
>JAZQVM010000012.1:0-5677 GCA_045631845.1 Eubacteriales bacterium
CCCAGCGTGCTGATGGCGGCTTATCCGGTGCGTGGTCTGGATATTAACTCGTCCTATTTGATATACGATCTGCTCAATCAGCAAAAGGAACAGGGCACGGCCGTCATTTTTGTCGGCGAGGACTTGGATGTGCTGATGGAATTGTGCGATCGGATTTTGGTAATCGGCGGCGGGCGCATTACCGGCGTGGTCGATGGTCGTACCGCCACCAAAGAAGAGATCGGTTTGCTTATGACCAAGCATGACGGAGGTGAAAGCCATGTCAACTAAACAGAAATCGGTGCGCGAACCCCTGATCCATATTACCAAGCGTGACGGGGTGCCGATGTGGACGGGCATTGCTATCCGTGCTGCCGCCATTGTACTTTCGATCGTGGTGTGTGCGCTGCTGGTCGTACTGATCACGGGCGCCGATCCGGTTGAATTTTTTAGTGCGGTCATCAAGGGCTCCTTCGGATCAAAGCGTAAAATGTGGATGGCGGGGCAGGAAGTGGCTATGCTGTTGTGCATTGCCTTGGCTGTTACTCCGGCTTTCAAGATGCGATACTGGAACCTCGGCGCCGAAGGTCAGGTGCTTATCGGCGGTCTGGCGGCGGCGGCCTGCATGGTCTATGTGGGCAATGCTTTGCCGACCACGTTGCTATTGATTGTGATGTTTGTTGCCAGCTTGTTGGCCGGTGCGGTATGGGCGGTCATTCCGGCTATTTTCAAGGCCAAGTGGAACACCAATGAATCGCTCTTTACCCTGATGATGAACTATGTGGCCATGCAGTTGGTATCCTTCTTCATTATCCTGTGGGAGAATCCCAAGGGTTCCGGTCAGGTGGGCATCATCAATATGCAGTCGCAGGCCGGCTGGTTGCCATCCATCGGCGGGCAGAAATACCTGCTCAATATTCTGATCGTGGCGGTGGTTACCGTCGGTATGTTCATTTATCTGAAGTATAGTAAACAAGGGTATGAAATCTCGGTTGTGGGCGAGAGCGAGAACACGGCACGGTACAGCGGTATCAACGTTAAAAAGGTCATTGTACGCACCGTTGCCATCTCGGGTGCTATCTGCGGTCTGGCAGGGCTGATGTTGGTTGCGGGTACGGACCATTCGATCTCTACCGACACAGCGGGCGGTGATGGATTTACCGCTATTATCGTGTCGTGGTTGGCTAAGTTCAATCCCTTTATGATGGTGCTGGCTTCCTTCCTGATCATCTTCCTCCAGCGTGGTGCGGGTGAGATTGCCACCAGCTTGGGACTCAATACCAGCATTGCTGATATTCTTACCGGTGTGATTTTGTTCTTTATCATCGGTTGTGAATTTTTCATCAATTATAAGATCAACTTCCGCAAGAGAGGAGGGAATGCCTGATGGAGATTTTTGCTACGTTTATCAACCGTGCCGTCATGCAGGGAATTCCCTTGCTCTATGGCTCAACGGGTGAGATCATCACTGAAAAGTCGGGCAACCTCAACCTCGGCATCCCCGGTATCATGTATGTCGGCGGTGTCTGCGGCATCATCGGCGCCTTCTTCTATAAGCAGGCCGTCGGGGTGGTACAGCCCTTCTTAGGCATCCTCATTCCGTTGCTTTGCGCCTTGGCCGGCTCGGCGCTCATGTCGCTGATCTATGCGTTTTTAACCATTACTTTACGTGCCAATCAGAACGTCACCGGTCTGGCTCTTACCACCATGGGCGTCGGCATTGGCAACTTCTTCGGCGGTTCGTTGGCGACCCTCTACGGCGAGGGCGGCTCACTGGCCATGACCGAGGTGTCCAACTTCTTCCGTGCCTCTCTGCCCTTTGCCGAGAAGTGGGGGGCGATCGGCACCATCTTCTTCTCCTACGGATTTTTGGCCTATGTAGCGATTGTGATTGCTATTATTGCCTCGATTGTGCTGACCCGCACCCGTGTGGGACTCAATCTGCGCGCCGTGGGCGAAAGTCCGGCTACGGCCGATGCCGCCGGCATCAATGTCACCAAGTATAAGTATATTGCCACCATTCTTGGCGGTACGATTGCCGGTTTGGGCGGTCTGTATTTTATCATGGACTATACCTCGGGTATCTGGTCCAACGGTGGCTTTGGCGACCGTGGCTGGTTGGCTATCGCCTTGGTTATTTTCGCCATTTGGCGGCCCAATATGGGCATTCTCGGCTCCATCCTGTTTGGCGGCCTGTATATCGTTTATCTGTTTATTCCGGGGCTGACTCGTGAAACACAGGCGCTCTTTAAGATGCTGCCCTATATCGTAACCATCGTGGTATTGATCGCCACCAGCATGCGTAAAAAGCGGGAAAACCAACCGCCGGCGCATTTGGGTCTGTCCTATTTCCGTGAGGAACGATAAAAAGTAAAAACCGAGTGTTTCAACACTCGGTTTTTTATGTTATGATAAAAGAAAAAAGGAGTTTTGACCATGAATCGTTTTGTGCTCAATGAAACCTCTTACCATGGCGCCGGCGCTATCACCGTCATTCCCGATGAGATTAAGAACCGTGGCTTTGCCAAGGCCTTTGTTGTAACCGATAAGGGTCTGTGCGATGTCGGTGTACCTCAGAAGGTTACCGCTCTGCTCGATGCGGCCGGTATCCCCTATGAGATGTATAACGATATTAAGCCCAACCCCACCATCGAAAATGTTAAGAACGGCATTGCCGCTTTCAAGGCCTGCGGTGCCGATTGCATCGTAGCCATTGGTGGCGGCTCCTCGATGGATACCGCTAAGGCGATTGCTATCGTGGCAACCAACCCCGAATTTTCCGATATCCGCTCGCTTGAGGGTGTCGCTCCCACCAAGAACCCCTGCGCTCCGATCATTGCCGTGCCCACTACGGCAGGTACGGCCGCCGAGGTCACCATCAACTATGTCATTACCGATGTAGAGAAAAAGAGAAAGTTCGTCTGCGTCGATGTGCATGATATTCCCGTTTGCGCCGTTGTCGATCCCGATATGATGGCCGGTATGCCTGCTGCGCTCACCGCCGCCACCGGTCTGGATGCCTTGACCCATGCTATCGAAGGCTATATCACCAAGGGCGCCTGGGAGTTGTCCGATATGTTCCATCTCAAGGCGATCGAAATTATTGCCCGTTCGCTTCGTGCCGCCGTTAAGGGTTGCGCCGACGGCCGTGAGGGCATGGCACTGGGTCAGTATGTGGCCGGTATGGGCTTCTCTAATGTTGGCTTGGGCGTGGATCATTCGATGGCGCATACCCTCTCGGCCTATTACGATATGCCCCACGGCAAGGCTTGCGCGACCCTGCTGCCTACCGTTATGGCGTTCAACGCTCCCGCCACCGGCGAGAAGTACCGTGAGATCGCTCGTGCCATGGGTGTCGAGGGTGTAGACAATATGTCGCAGGAGGAATACCGTGCCGCCGCCGTGGCCGCCGTGCAGAAGTTGGCCGAGGATGTCGGTGTCGAGTGTTCGCTTAAGGGTGTAGTGAAGGAAGAGGATGTCGCCGCCCTGTCGGCCGATGCCTTTGCCGATGCCTGCCGTCCCGGCAACCCCCGTGATATCACCGAAGCCGAAATTGCCGAACTCTACCGTTCTCTCATGTAATTCCTGGAAAAACCCGACCCGTCCGTTTTACGGACGGGTCTTTCTTTGCCGGTTTGGATAACCAAAAAGAGAGGCAAAAGCCTTGACAAGTGCGTGGGAATTGTGGTAAGATAAATGCAATCAAATAAACCGTTGAAGCGGAAATAAAGGCAAAGATGCCCTCACAGAGAGTTCGGGTTGCTGGGAGCCGAATAGGAAACAGTTTGTTAAATGGGCCGCTGAGGGTGCAGTCAAAGGCGCAAGCCGAGTATTCTGCAACGTGTGGGCATACGTCAGTTGTCAGGGATATGTTGGTATCCCGTAAAGTGCACGGAAAAGCCGTGAACACAAGGTGGCACCGCGGATAAGATTTTTATTCGTCCTTGATTTTTCAAGGACGATTTTTTGTTTGGAGGACAGACTATGAAACTCAACGGCATCGATTACGAAACCTATTTTAACAACTATCCCGATAAGGACGGCTATTTCGGCAAATACGGCGGCGTATATGTCGATGATAAACTCAAAGCGGCCATGGCCGAGATCACTACGGCCTATTATTCCATCTGCCAGTCCCGCAAGTTCATTGCCGAACTGCGCCGCATCCGCAAGGAATTCCAAGGCCGCCCCACCCCCGTAACCCATCTTGAGCGCCTGAGCGATGCGCTGGGCGGACGGGTGCAGCTCTATGCCAAGCGTGAGGACCTCAACCATTCGGGCGCCCATAAGCTCAACCATTGTATGGGCGAAGCGCTGTTGGCCAAGTACATGGGCAAAAAGAAGGTCATTGCCGAAACGGGCGCCGGTCAGCACGGCGTGGCACTGGCTACCGCCGCCGCCTATTTTGGGCTGGAATGTGATATTTATATGGGCACGGTCGATATCAAAAAACAGGCCCCCAATGTGGCCCGCATGAAGATTCTGGGCGCCAACGTTGTAGAGGTTACCCATGGTCTGAAAACCTTAAAAGAGGCTGTCGATGCCGCCTTTGATGCCTATTCCAAGGAGTATAACGATGCTATTTACTGCATCGGCTCGGTGCTCGGCCCTCATCCCTTCCCCATGATGGTGCGTGACTTCCAGAGTGTCGTCGGCATCGAGGCCAGAGAGCAGTTTATTGACATGACCGGACACCTGCCTACCTCTATCGTCGCCTGCGTCGGCGGCGGCTCCAATGCCGCCGGTCTGTTTGCCGGATTCCTGAATGACCCCGTGGATATCTACGGCATCGAGCCGCTCGGTCGTGGTCCCAAACTGGGTGACCATGCCGCTTCCCTGAAATACGGCACCGAGGGCATCATGCACGGCTTCAATTCCATCATGCTCAAAGATGCCAACGGTGAGCCTGCCCCTGTCTACTCGGTGGCCAGCGGTCTGGACTATCCCTCGTCCGGCCCCGAACACGCTTTCCTGCAGGAAATGGGCCGTGTTAAGTACGATGTCATCGACGATGAGGAAACCATCGATGCCTTCTACCGTCTGGCTCGTCTGGAGGGTATCATTCCCGCTATCGAGTCGGCACACGCCGTAGCCTACGGCATGAAACTGGCCAAAACGATGGATCATGGCTCCATTCTCATCAACCTGTCCGGCCGTGGCGATAAGGACATGGACTATGTTATTGAAAATTATGGGATCCGCTGATGGTTAAACATATTATTTTATGGAAAATTAAGGACGGCGTCGATAAGACGGCCGTGGCACAGGGCGTCAAAGAAGGATTGGAAGGTCTGGTCGGCACCGTGCCCGGTTTGCTTCGGGCGCAGGTGGTGATCGGGGAGATGGCCTCCTGTACCGCCGATGTCATGCTCGATTCGGATTTCGAATCGGCACAGGCGCTAAAAGCCTATAAAACCCACCCCGCCCACGTGGCGGTGGCCGACGGCAAGGTGCGCCCCTATATGGAAGTGCGCCTCTGCATGGATTACGAGGCATAAAGAAAGAAGGAATCCCTTAGGATTCCTTCTTTTTGCATATCGCTATCATATAGCCTTCAGGTGCATCGGGAAATACAAATTCCCATCCATCGGGCATCGGCTCGTCCAGCACCCGATAAACGCCAACCCCCAACGCCTTACCCAAGGCCTCTTTCTTGACCCACTCTCTAAGCGGATCATCCCCGCCCAACCGCTTGGCA
>JAZQVM010000013.1:0-2006 GCA_045631845.1 Eubacteriales bacterium
CGATCTCAATGGCAATCTGGGCTTCCTTGTAGGAGCGGTTCAAATCCCGCAGATCCCGCACCACCGTGCCGATACCGGCACAGGTATGCACATACAGTTCCCCTTCCAGCATGGAAATGATGGACAAGGCCAACTGCTCCAAGTGCTTGGGCTCAACACCAGGATAAACCTCCTTGACCAGCAAAATATCATGATCGTTAATAGAGAGAACATAGTCCTTTTGCTTTTCAGGGAACAGGGAGGCCACCATTTCCAAACTGGCCAAATCCACCTTATCCACCATCCGAAGCAAAATCACAACCCGATCAACCTCGCCCAAAAAGCGCAGTTGCTTCGCCTTTAAGGCAATATCCGAATCCCGAATGTTATCCAATACAATATTTTTCAGAAAATCCGCACGGCTGTAGTGCTCGTTGTAATACTCCCTCACGCTGCCCAGCGCAATGGATAAAACACCCGCCATCTTGTCGGCAAATTCATCGCCGCCCTCTACGAAAATAACATGTTCCGGGCGAATATCGTTGCCGATAGCGCGATAGGTCCTGCCGGCTGAGATGGCTGTGGAATAGGTGTAGCCACCTACCGCCGGCATATTGGCACTGTCATCCTCACCGATACGGGTCAGATCACTGCAGGCGATCACCGTACCCTGCGCATCCAGCACCCCAATCATGCGGCCGACAGTGCCGTGCATTTGCGAAACAATTGACTGAAATAATTTACTTGCCATGGTTATCCTCCATGAAGAGTTTTTTACATTCCTATTTTGGGAATTTTGCATAAAATCACAGATATATTTTATACGAAATGACCAATAGATGCAACTGTTTTTTGTCCTTTTTCCCGATTTTTTTGATCATTTTCACCAAAAATGTACACGGAAACAAACTCATTTTCACCTATTTTGCACATACGCCGATTTTAGCAGAAAAAAGGTTGCAAAAATCGAGTTTTTTTGATATCCTTATTTATAAGTATAAGTTAAAGGGGTCAACACATGGAAACCAACGATATTTCCAAAACTTTCGGTATCCTATCCTTCGGCGATGCCGCCATGAAAGAACGGCTGTCGCCGGCTGCCTACGCCTCGATCCGCAAAACGATCGATGAGGGTAGGGCTTTGGAAGCCTCCATTGCCGATGAGGTAGCCAACGCCATGAAGGACTGGGCCATTGAACACGGTGCCACCCATTTTACCCACTGGTTCGGGCCGCACACCGATATCACCGCCGAGAAGCATGACAGTTTTCTCAACATCACGCCCGACGGACAGGCTATTATGGAATTTTCCGGCAAGATGCTCATTCGCGGCGAGGCCGATGCCTCCTCCTTCCCTTCGGGCGGCTTGCGGGATACCTTTGAAGCCCGTGGCTACACGGCGTGGGATTGTACATCCCCCGCCTTTGTCAAGGATGGCACCCTTTACATCCCCACGGCCTTCTGTTCCTATAACGGACAGGCGCTGGATAAGAAAACCCCTCTGCTCCGCTCCATGGAAACCCTCAATGTCCACGCACTGCGTGTCCTGCGTGCGCTGGGCAACACCGAGTCCAAAAAGGTCATTGCTACCTGCGGTCCTGAGCAGGAGTATTTTCTGATCGACCGTTCTTTCTACGAACAGCGCCGCGATCTGATGCTGTGCGGCCGCACCTTGCTCGGCGCCCGTCCCGCCAAAGGACAGGAGATGGACGATCACTATTACGGTCGCCTCAAATTGCGCGTCACCGCCTTTATGAAGGAATTGGACGAACAATTGTGGAAACTGGGCGTTCCCTCCAAGACCAAACATAACGAAGCGGCTCCCGCTCAGCACGAACTGGCCCCCATCTTTGCCACCGCCAACATCGCCTGCGATCAGAACCAGCTGATCATGGCTTTGATGCGTCAGGTTGCCAAGAAGCACGGACTGGCCTGCCTTTTGCATGAGAAACCCTTCAAGGGTGTAAACGGTTCGGGTAAGCACAACAACTGGTCGCTTTGTACCGACGACAAGTCGGACGTAGCCA
>JAZQVM010000014.1:0-29980 GCA_045631845.1 Eubacteriales bacterium
CCAACGGCGACATATATATCGGCGTAGTCGGACCGGTTAGAACAGGAAAATCGACCTTTATTAAGCGTTTCATGGAGACACTGGTCGTACCGAACATTCAAGGAGATTTTCAAAAGCAGCGAGCCATTGATGAACTCCCTCAAAGTGCGGCCGGCCGAACCATTATGACAGCCGAACCAAAATTCATTCCCGATGAGGCTGTTCGCATTGAACTGACCAAGGGTGCATCTTTTCGCGTAAAAATGATTGATTGCGTGGGGTATATTGTCCCCAGTGCATTGGGATACATAGAAAATGATACGCCCCGCATGGTTCGCACTCCGTGGTATCCGGAACCGATCCCCTTTAATTTAGCTGCAGAGATCGGCACAAAAAAAGTCATTACGGATCATTCAACGATTGGGATTGTCATCACAACCGATGGCAGTTTTGGTGAATTGGATCGTAATGAATTTATTGAAGCAGAAGAACGAGTCATTCATGAATTAAAAGCCATTGATAAACCATTTGTCATTATAGTTAACTGTGTGGATCCATCATCCGCGGCCACGCGAGAAATGGTGGATTATTTATACCATACCTATGATGTACCCACACTGGCATGTAACTGCACACAACTAGATCAAGAAGACATTCGGCACATTCTGGAAAGTATATTGTTTGAATTTCCGATCAAGGAGTTATGCGTTGATCTTCCTGAATGGGTTACTATACTGGATGATGACGAACCGTTAAAGAAGTCCATTATTGAATCCATTCGACACAGCCCTATCCATTGCGGAAAAATAAGAAACATTACTGAATATATTAATAGCATAAAACAAAATGAATATACCGAGGACTGCAGACATCTTGGTGCGGATTTAGGAACCGGAAGTTCACAAATCAAATTAGATATTTCACGGCAGCATTTTTATAATATTCTCAGCAATCATGCCCAGATGAGCATCCCTAACGATAAGGCTCTTATGATGACTGTACTGGAGTTGTGTAAAAAGAACAAACAATATTCGCAATATGCAGAAGCTATCGATCAAGCACGCAGTTGCGGTTATGGCGTAGTTATGCCCGATCGAGACGAATTAATTTTGGAAGAACCCGAAATGATTAAGCAAGAAGGTCGTTATGGGGTGCGACTACGCGCCTCTGCCCCTTCCCTTCATGTTGTGCAAGCAAACATACAAACACAGATAACACCTGTTATTGGAACTGAGAATCAGAGCGAGGAATTTGCCTCTCATTTGTTGCAACAATTTAAAGACGCACCGGCAACCGTATGGGATACCGATATCTTTGGACGATCTTTATATGATCTTGTAAATGACGGACTGCGCAGCAAACTATACAATATGCCAGACGAAGCCAGATGCAAATACAAGGAAACCTTAGAGCGCATTATCAATGAAGGCAGTGACGGACTTATCTGTATTATCCTATAAAGAACACCCTGCTCAAATGAGCAGGGTGTTCTTTTATCTAAATTCATTACCATCATTAAGAAGAAATGCTTTTCTTGTTTGATAACAGAAAATATCTTTTCCTGTTTTTTCCTTAAACGCGGCAAGTAATACGGCGGGACCGATGGAGCAGGCGTTTGAACAAGGCATAACCGCATCTATAATCAATTGATTGTCTTGTATGTCGAAATGCAAATCCAAAACTTCCTTCTTCAAATCCAAATCAATAACCGCACGCTTAGTTTTCTTTTGGGCTGCAATGGCATTCATAGCCCAAAACACCTCAAAGTCATCTCGATACTGTGCATCCAAAATCATCGAATAACGAGCAAAACATATATCTTTGTGCGGATGTACCGGCGGTGCCGCATCAACAACGCGAATGCCGTAAGGTAATTGTTCGTTTAATTGTGAAACCACAATCGATCCAT
The DNA here is from genome assembly GCA_045631845.1 of Eubacteriales bacterium. Taxonomy (GTDB): domain Bacteria; phylum Bacillota; class Clostridia; order Oscillospirales; family UMGS1783; genus CAKSHC01. The sequence goes on from JAZQVM010000014.1 coordinate 1,889, forward strand.
CAACCTCTTCAAGCATGCGCATATCCAAGGTTTCCCGTTCACCTGCCATGCCCAAGGGCAAAGGTTGTCCAAACACCAAATGAGGATGCCGATTGAATCCTTCGGTAAACCATACCGGCAAATGGGATGCAAATAATGCACGGGTAAAGGCGCGATTCAGATCCAAATGGGAAAGAAACCGAGCGGTATCTGTTTTCTCAAAGAAAATTCTTATTTCATTCAAAGCAAACACCGCCTTTCACTTTAGCCATCCCACAGCCTGAGCAATGCGTCATACAGTCGGGTGTTGTTATTGCCTGATGTGCTTTTTTGTTCTCTTCCTGTAAGAAATGCTTAGTAATGCCGGCATCGATCATGTCCCACGGCAAAACAGCATCCAGATCAATGGCACGCTTTCCGTAGGCAACCGGATCCATCTCACATTCAGCAAAAGCTTTTTCCCACGCATCAAAGCGCAACCATTCATCCCAGCCGTCAAATCGGGCTCCGTATTGATAGGCTTTCTCAATAACACGGGACAATCTACGATCACCTCGAGCAAACACGGCCTCAAGGTTTGATATATTCTTATCATTCCACCGAACCGTAATTTTCTTGGTTGTGATTGAATCCCGCAATAATTTCTGTCTGCGATCGATCTCTTCCCCGCTCAATTGAGGTTCCCATTGGAATGGAGTAAACGGTTTAGGCACAAAGGTGGATAGGGAGATACTCACCGTCACACCCTTTCCCTTCTGTCGGGTGGGTAAGGAATAATACAAATTTACTATTTTCTGCGCCAATTCGCCAATAGCTAAAATATCCTCATCCGTTTCGGTGGGTAATCCCAGCATAAAATACAATTTCACACTGGTATATCCCTGCTCAAAAGATAAGCGGCAGGTGTTAATGATATCTTCTTCGGTAATATTCTTATTAATAACATCGCGCAAACGCTGGCTACCCGCTTCGGGCGCAAAGGTCAAGCCGTTCTTGCGGCTCTCTCCTATTTTTTCCAGAAGTTCTTTAGGCATATTATCAATACGCAACGACGGTAAAGAAAGTCGGATATGCGCCGGGCATGTCCATTCTGTTAAGGAATCAATCAGTTTATTGACCTCCGGATAATCGCTCGACGAGAGGGATAACAATGACATTTCATCATAACCCGTATTGGCACATTGTTTTTTTGCGTTAGCCAATAATCGTTCCACACTGCGAAATCGAGCCGGACGATAGATCATTCCGGCTTGACAGAAGCGACATCCCCGTATGCAACCACGAAACATTTCCAGTGCCACACGGTCATGAATTGCCTGAATTGTTGGCACAATGGGTTTTTCCGGCATAAAAGAGTGATCCAAATCAGTAATGACATATCGATGCACCTTCTTATCCGGCGAGATCGACACCTGATTGTCCGATGAATAGGTTACTTCATAAAGACTGGGAACATAAACTCCTCGAATTTCTGCTGCATGCTTAAGAAATTCAGACTTTGAATACCCTTCCTTTTTCTTTTGGGCATACAAATCCAATAGCTGCATAATCTGCTCTTCCCCATCCCCAATCATGATCAGGTCAAAGAAATCTGCAACCGGCTCACTGTTAAAAGCGCAAGGCCCCCCCGCAACAATAAGCGGATAATCATCATTACGATCCTTAGCATATAAGGGAATGCCCGCCAGATCCAACATTTGCAATATGCAAGTGTAATTAAGTTCAAACTGTAAAGTAAATCCTATAAAGTCAAATACAGATAAGGGGTCTCCGCTTTCTAAACCCCATAACGGGATGTTCCGTTGACGCATCTGCTCTTCCATATCTAAGGCAGGCGCAAACGCACGTTCACACCATGCGTCATGACGACTATTTATAAGTTCGTATAATATCTTAATGCTTAAATTCGACATGCCAACCTCATAAAGATCGGGATAACACATGGCAAATCGAATATCTATATTTTTGTTCTTAATAACGCTGTTCTTTTCACCGCCAACATAACGTCCCGGCTTTTGCACACAATATAACGCACGTTCAACTTTTGGATTTAACATTCGATATCCTCTTTTTTAATAAATTATATATTTTCACGGCAAGACATATCAAAATATATCCTGCCAATACACACAACGATACATTCAGACCACTGTCTATCAACACGCAAATTCCGGCAACAAGCGCACACAAGCCCACAAGCAGGCTTACCCATGCACATATGATTTGTGATACATATTCGCTAAAGATGACAGACAAAATAATGCTCAAAATACGACTGCCATCCAATGGCATAATCGGTAAAAGATTAAATAAGCCTAAAAATAGACTAGATAAATAAAACATCAAGGTCCATTCCGGCATAACAATGAATTTTGAAATCAAAGAAAAAACAGCAACGCAAAGCAGGTTCATCATTGGCCCCGCCAACGCACAGATAAGCTGCGTACTTGGGCGAATAAGCATCTCGTTTTGAGCTGTAATTCTTACGCCAAACGGCTGCAGGTGAATTTCTTCAATCACAACATGAGCTCGTGAATACACAAAAATGTGTCCGCATTCGTGTAAAAATACCGACATCATCACGCAAAATAAAGCAGCGGCACTATCTGTAAATATAATCCAGGCCAAACAAAAAAAGAAAAGCGGATGAACGGTAACCTTACGAATGCATTTAAACATAAAGATAGGATGCCGGATCTACATTTTTCCCGCGATCAACCACTTCAAAATGCAGATGAGGCCCTGTAGTCTTTCCTGAATTGCCCGATAACGCAATCATCTGGCCCGCCTGAATATTATCGCCTTCTTGAACCAATATCTTTGACAAATGCCCATAATAAGTCTGTAATTGCCCTGCATGATCGATGACAATATACCATCCACCAACCTCATCATATTTACATGTTGACACCAACCCATCTTGCGCCGAAAGCACATGACTTCCCTCCGGCGCCGCCATATCTATGCCGGTATGAAATGTACGTTGACCCGAAAATGGATCCGTACGATATCCATATTCAGATGTGATTTTGGTATATCGGATCGGACAGACAAGATCCTCTTTTGTCACCAATCGAGGTGCCTTTTCATCGGACAAAACGGCAGCCGTCCATACGGCACCTTCTCCTTGATCGGATTTACCGTCATCAGCCGGAAATAATTGAGAAAATGTTTCACTCTCCCGCATATAAGACATAACTTGCTGTGCCGCATCCGAGATATTCGCACCGGCTAACCCCTGACCATTCACACCGGCCTGAACTTCTTGATATAAATTATCGGAAATCAGACGAATTGCCGTAACAACCGCAAGAATAACTGCCACGGCAATCGTTTGCATAAGCGTATATCGAGCGAATCCATTTACGATAGCAGGCTCTGTCTTATCCGGCACGGGCAAAGTTTTCGCAGATTTACTTGGAACATTGTACGGTAAACCCGTTTGTCCTTTTCTGTTTCTATGATTTCGATACTCCATATTATCCGCCTCCATCTACAATATACGATTAAGAGAAGACAGATATACCAATCAATTCTGAATCGCGCGTATGGCGTCACGAATATCCTTCACACGAATAATCTGAATATCCGAACTGTGGTTGCCCAGTTTGCATTTGTCGGACACCAGAAAACGATGAAAACCGAGCCGTGCTCCTTCTTTTATGCGACGATCCACATCCGAAATCGGACGAACCTCACCGGCTAACCCAATTTCCCCAATGGCAACAATATCATGATCGATCACAACATCCCGAACTCCCGACGCCACCGCCAGACACACCGCCAAATCGGCAGCCGGATCATCTAAGTGTATACCGCCGGCAACATTAATATAAGCATCCTTTGTTGCCAAGCCAACCCCTGCCCTCTTTTCCAACACGGCAAGTAGCAGACAGATTTTATTGTAATCCACTCCTGCACTCACCCGTCGAGGAGTTGGAAATGTAGTAGGTGCCGTTAACGATTGGATCTCTGCTAAAATAGGACGGGTACCTTCCATAACACATGTCACACAAGCACCGGATACTTCTTCGGGGCGACCGGATAAAAACAATGTAGAAGGATTGTCCACACCCACAAGACCATGTTCGGCCATTTCAAAAACACCTATCTCACTGGTGGGGCCAAAACGATTTTTTATGGTTCGTACTATGCGATACATGAAGCGCTTATCCCCTTCAAAATATAATACCGCATCCACCATGTGTTCCAAAATCTTAGGGCCTGCCACATTTCCGTCCTTATTTACATGCCCAACAATAAAAAGTGCCGTTCCCGTAGATTTGGCATAACGAATCAAGCGAAATGTGCATTCTTTTACCTGAGAAACGCTTCCTGGTGTTGATTCCACATCCGCGCAGGAGAGAGTTTGAATAGAGTCAACGATCATAACTTTTGGGTTAATTTGCTGAGCACTGGCCAATACGGTATCCAAATCTGTACTGGAAAGTACCATAACCTCTTCACCATCAACACCCAATCGATTGGCTCGCATCCGAATCTGCTCCTTGGACTCTTCTCCCGATGCGTACAGAATTTTCTCTCCGGTAAGCTGTATGCTTTTACACATTTGGAGAAGAAGTGTCGATTTCCCGATACCGGGATCACCGCCAACTAAAACAGCCGAACCCGATACGATCCCCCCGCCTAAAACGCGATCCAATTCCGGTAGGCCCGTTAAAAGACGGGCGTAATTTGCCTGTTCAATTTGTCCGATGGGAATGGCCGATGTATCTTCTGCACAAATCACGCTTCGTTGACTACTACTCTTGGCGGCAGATATCGATGAAGCTTGCTCTATCATGCAATTCCATGCTTGACATTCCGGACATTTCCCCATCCATCTTGGCGCCACATAGCCACAATTTGTGCATACATAAACAACCTTTTGTTTCACCTATTTCACATCCTTTTTCTGCTGATATGTAATAATTCCCATAAAAATGCAATAGGAAAGCTTTGAACGATACTGCTCTGATTTCAGCAAGGCCAATTCTTCTCGATTTGATAAAAATCCGCCTTCAACAATCACTGCAGGCTGATCAATGGATCGAAGCAATATACTGTTGTCGTTACCTAATTTAATCTGTCTGGAATTATTTGGTTGCAAATTGCTCTTTATTGTTTCCTGAATCGATTGTGCCAATAGAAAACTATCGTCATGATTGTCAGAATAAAAAACTTGTGCACCATTATACTGTTCCATGGAAAACTTATTTAAATGGATACTGACAAATAACGCTTGCGGATGTTCCATTGATAGGTTGATGCGATTGCGCATATCTTCTTTCTTTATGAATTTATCCTTACATAGAGAGATATCTTCCGTGCGCGTCATATAAACTTGGTATCCCGCAAACTCTAACAAATCTCGCAATCGTAAGGCAATATCTAGATTCAATACCTTTTCCATGGTTCCGTCATCTGCGATGGCGCCACTATCTTCGCCGCCGTGTCCGGCGTCAATAATAATGGGAATACCGGATTGAGCACCCCAAACAGATACTGACTCCTTGTTCTTTCTTGCTATAAGAATGCTTGCCCCACAAAGAATAATTGAAAAAACAAGAATAATAGCTACTACTAATTTATTAATGCGAACAATCATTATCATCACCACATTTCACTGTATGCAATGATGATCCAATTTAATTCCTGCAACAATCCATAAGTCTAAGCAAAAACACATCCATACTTTTTCTCTTATCTCTGGACACACGTTTCAGTTCACTGTCGGCATCTACACAGATCGCAATCATTTGCTTTATTTTATCCATGGAGAATGATCGCAAAATGCGCAAATTCTTGTTAACTGTCCCCTGTTTTAGATTAAATTGCTTAGCTATTTCTACTGCCGATAATCCACGCGCCTTACCGAGTCCTACGCGATAAAGGCGAGAAAAACAATTATACACGCTGGCCAATACCATTGTGTCGGAGAATTTTTCCAGTAGATCATCCGCACAGATCATGCATTTTGAGGCATTCCCCGCCAAAACGGCATCTGCTAATTCATAAATTTGAGCATCAATGGTGCGCACGGTTACTGCATCAATATCCTGTATGCGAATTTCATTCCCCGTTGCATAGGCACAGATTTTACTCAGTTCATTACCCAAGGACAGCATATTGTTATCGGTGATGGAAAGTAAATACTCCGCCGCTGATGCCGATAACACTTTCTCATTTGATGCAACACGACGAATCATCCATCGCTTAAGCAGATCGGCATCCTGCTCATTCAATACAAGCTCATGAATATGTGACGAAGCTAATTTTTTTATATCAGGAAATGCCACTGTTTGGTTTTGCGGGTCAGTTGTTTGACGCTCAAATATAACAACCAAATACTCCGGAAAATCCTTTAAAATGACTCCTATTGCTTCAGCAATATCCTTCCTTGCGGTATCGGTATCTAGTGAAGTAATATGGAGAATTTTTCGATCGGCAAATACGGGCAACGCTTGCATATAATCGGTCATATCCAGAACCCGTACCTGAGAATATTCTACTCGAAGATAGTTCAGTCCATCATCGCCATTGGGCAAGACAGAACTTATAAGCTGCTCAATATAATACTGTTTTAGATAGTCTTCTCGACCGGAAAATAAGTAGATTCCGGAAATAGAAGAATTTTTCAGTTGTAATTTGAATTCCGATAAATCCATATTCTCTCCTTCCGGTAATCATATACCATCTTTACGTGTGATGAACTTAGTTCGCATAATTTAGCATTTGATGCCTCAATATCCAGTTTTTCATCCAACGTTAAACTTCGTCCGGCAGATGAAACAAGAACATAATCAGGGCAAGCCACATACATCAGTTTAGCATTAACATATCCCTTTGCGGCTTTCGGCCCCACTACTAATGTATCAGTCCGCAATTCTCCCAACGGGTACCGCAAACACTGTGTCACTGTTTGATCGTCAACAAACGACCAGAGCCCTATCGAGTTTCTCCCATCCGTGAGTTTCACCAAGAATCTTTGCTCTTCTACGGTATAAAGATTCAATTCTATTTTGTCAACATATACATCGCAATCCTTGTCCACCGATACAATCTCGGCATTTGTCTTTTGTGCTGCCTCTACAATTTCTCTACACGGATCACTATATAGATCACAGCGCGGCATAATAACCTTCTTCGCCGATATGTATGATAATAACGTCGGTATGCCACCCGAGACATCTTCATCAAAATCCGTTACTAATAATACATCGATTTTATCAAATCCACGTTTGCCGATTTCTCGCCTCACCTGATCTGCCAAATATCGACTCGAACAATTCACAACAATAGATTTCCCATGATTAATATATATCGACGTCCCATCATTCAGTGTAGTTAATCGGGAAAAAGACAATGAATATACTGGCACAATACACATTAAAACCATGATAATACCGGACAAGACGCCTATAAATATATTGCGTATTTTTATCTTATTTTTTAAGAAAAACCAAAATATAATCGCAAGAAATCCAACGGCAAAAATCAGTATCATCGGTAAACTGCGAACCGTTATAGTAGCCTGATCGAAACCCGCAAACAACTCCACCAATTCTAAGATAAACTGCGCCACTATGCGAACAAGAAATCCCATAAAATCACCAAGAAAAGGAATCCAAAACAAACAGCAGAATATCGCTGAACCCATCAATAGAATCATAACCGGATAATTGACCACACTCATAGCCAGCACACTCAATACCGATATTTCACCAAAATAAAAAATCAAAATGGGAGCCGTAAAGATGGCACTGCTGATAGATACACAGATTAGCGATATTTGCTTACTTTGCCGTCTGGATAGAATCATACGTTTTAAAATAAACTGTTCCAATATCGGCGATAATACCAAGATTCCAAGCGTGGCAGCACCCGATAATAAATAGGACGGCTTAACCACATGAAAAGGAAAAATCATACCAATTACGATAAGGGCCACACCCAAAGAATTAAGCGAGTCGGCTTCGCGATCACCCAAGCGTCCCATCAACATGATCCCACTCATAGCGGCAGCTCGTAATACCGATGTAGAAAATCCACCCAAAACAACAACCAGCCCAACAAATAACAGGGATACAATACTGACGATCTTCCAATTGGCATTCATCTTGGAAAGCAAATAGTTAACCATTCCGCTCAACACTGAAAGGTGTAGTCCGGAAACGGCCATAATATGAGATAATCCCGTGCGAGAAAAATTCAATCGGGTATTTAATGAAAGCGCGTCCGATTCTCCCGTCAGAACCGATGCTGCCAGCCGTCCTTCTTCTCCACCGATCCGCACCTGCAATAACGTGATGACACTATCCCGAAACTCACTTAGGTATTGAACAAATCTCTTATGTTCCGGTTGCTGAACACTTAAAATAGTAACATTATCAGCAAAAAACGTACCATTTTCTCCGCGTTCAGCCCGATGTAAAACAAATTCAACATCAGCAACATCATATGCGTTCACCACATGTCCATACACCGGCATACGCATTTCACCGCGCAAAAGAATGGATTGCCCGTTGCAGGTAGCACTTTCCACTTTTGTCAGCCAATATCCGGAATCATTTTCCACAAATACAACCTGAGCCGTAATTTTCTGCGATTCATACAGAGAGATTGGCCGATCATATATCTCATACTGTATTAAAAAAGATATAGTGGCAATCGTGATAGATGTTAGTAAGAAGAAGGTTTTAATGAGCTTATTTCGATAACGAAACCATCCAATGCTCATGACGGCAAAAAGCATGAGACCGCAAAAGATATACAAAACTAATCGCGGCATATAATTAGCCGCGATTAATGTAGGTACTATTCCGACAGCAGCCCATGCAGCTTTCCTTCGCATAACATAATCACTCGCAATCTTGCTACTGTCATTTTAACAAATTTTCAACTAAAAAACAATATATTATTACATATTATCGACGTTTTAATGCAAAATGAACCCCAAAAACACTGCCGATTCCGCTTACTAACGCGCCCAATAACAAATACAACAAACTTTTTATGCAAAATATTGAAACATTGGTGCCATTTACCATAAGACTTATTAACAAAAGCAGAACAAACATGCTTCCTGCATGTACCATACCCCAAATTAAACCGTTTTGTCTTCGCATCATACCCAACACAAAAGCCCCGATAAGCCATGAAATAGCAACCATGACGCCAACAAATACCGCGCACATCGTGTCCGATATCCCTACGCTTACAGATATCCATGAAAAGATTAAAAGCAAAACAAGAAGAATTCCTATTGTTACCCCTAAGCTAATACTTGCTGAAATCCATGGCGAGAACTTAAGATGTTTTTTCATAATAAAAACCCCGAAATCTTTTTTGTAAAAGATATTCGGGGTTAATGCTTTATATGCCTAAGTTATTTATTTGTTCTTTCGAGAGAACAACCCTTTTTTCTCTTTTTGGGGGATAACTTCTTCAAAGTCATCATCGTCCTCAAAATCCTCATCATCGTCAATATCATCCACAGGGATCTCAAGCGGAATCCGAACTTGAATAGCCCAGCGCTTCACATGCAAACGGGTCTTATCTCCACCGGTTTCAATCACGATCTCCTCGTCACCATCTTTTGCCGTAATAACAACACCGCAAATACCGCCAATCGTGATGATCTTATCGCCGATATCTACACTGCTACGCATAGCTGCTTCTTCTTTTTCACGCTTTTTTTGCGGACGAATACTAAAGAAATACATAACGGCAAACATCAAAACCATTATGATAATCATGCTTCCGCCACCCCCGCCGCCTAAAGCAAGAAAAGTAAAGGTTGACAAATTCATATCATCATTCCTCCGCTTATTTATCGGCCTTTTTGGATTTTTTGGTCTTTGTCGGCTTTTCTTCGGCAACCGGCTTCTCATCCGCAGTCTCTTCCACAACCTTGCCCTGAATAGCCCAACGCTTAAGGGTGATGCGGGATTTGTTGCTTCCGGTTTCGAAAATAATCTCATCATCCGCATCATTTGTAGCAATGATACGGCCGGTCATACCGCCGATAGTTGTAATCTGATCCCCAATGTCAATACTATTACGCATAGCTTCTTCTTCTTTTTGCCGCTTCTTTTGTGGACGAATCGCAAAGAAATACATAGCCGCAAACATAACTACCAGCATGATCAGCATGGGCCACATACTGCCTACACTTCCTTCTCCGGCAGGCGCACCGGACGCCAAAAATAAACTACCAATTCTTAACATATTACTCATAAATATTACCTCCAAAATTTTCATCTAATTATACAATAAATTCTTTAAACAAGCAACCCTTTTTAAATGCGCTTTCCAATTTTCACCAAAAGTTCATCTTTTAACTCATAGAAATAACCCTCATCTAACGCTAAACGAATGCGCTCCATAAGTTTATTGTAAAAATGAAGATTATGTATCGTCGCCAATCGCATACCCAGAATCTCGTTTGCTTTAAATAGGTGGCGTACATAGCCCTTGCTAAAATTGCGACAGGTATGGCAATCACATTCCGGATCAATGGGTGAATCATCAGTGATGTACTTCTGGTTGTTAATGTTAATAATTCCTTGACTGGTAAACAATGTACCATGCCGTGCATTTCGACTGGGCATCACACAATCAAAAAGATCCACACCACGTGCTACCCCTTCTAAAATATTCACAGGCGTACCAACGCCCATCAAATATCGGGGTTTATTCTTCGGCATATACGGCTCGACCGCATCAATGATACGATACATGTCATCGGCCGTCTCCCCAACCGCAAGACCGCCAATAGCATAACCATCTAAGTCCAGCTCCACGATCTCCTTCATGTGCGCAATGCGCAGATCCTCGTATGTGCTACCTTGATTTATACCGAACAACATCTGCTTTTTATTGATCGTATCCGGCAACTGATTCAGGCGTTCCATTTCAGCCTTGCATCGGTGTAGCCATCGCGTTGTTCGATCACAGGATTTTTTCACATAATCGTATGGAGCAGGATTTTCAATACACTCATCAAATGCCATGGCGATCGTAGAGGCCAAATTAGATTGTATCTGCATGCTTTCCTCGGGACCAATAAACAATCGACGCCCATCGATATGAGATGCAAAATGAACACCGGACTCATCGATCTTTCTTAAAGACGATAAAGAAAACACCTGAAATCCGCCACTATCCGTCAAAATCGGTCGATCCCAATGAATGAATTTATGCAAGCCACCCATTTCCTTAACTACCTTATCGCCCGGACGCAAGTGCAAATGATAGGTATTACAAAGTTCAACCTGACATCCGACATCCACCAAATCCAAAGACGACAATCCGCCCCGAATTGCACCACAAGTAGCTACATTCATAAAAGCAGGGGTCTGCACCGTACCGTGTACCGTTTCAAACTGCCCTCGCCTTGCTTTATTCTCTTGTTTTAATAGTGTATACATAAAGTCTCCTTATTCAAAAAAGCAGGCATCACCAAAACTGAAGAATCGATACCTCTCTTGGATAGCGTGATCATAAACTCTCATTACCTCATCTCGACCAACCAAGGCAGAAATCAGCATCAATAACGTACTTTCAGGTAAATGAAAATTTGTGATCAACGCATCTATAACTCGGAATTGATAACCGGGATAGATGAAAATATCTGTGCTTCCACTGTCTGCTACCAGTTCTCCCCGATTTCTGACTACACCCTCCAGTGTTCGGCAGCTGGTCGTACCTACCGCAATGACCCGTCCGCCCTTTTCCTTTGTCTTCTTGATTAAATCCACCGTTTCCTGAGGCAAAACATAATATTCCGTATGCATTTTATGGTCTGTAATGTTGTCTACCTTTACAGGGCGAAATGTCCCCAATCCGATATGTAACGTTACATAGCCAACACCCACGCCTTTATTTTTTAGCGCAGTAAGCAGATCATCGGTAAAATGAAGTCCTGCAGTCGGTGCAGCAGCGGAACCGATATTCTTGGCATATACCGTCTGATAACGGCTGTTATCTTCCAAATGTTCTGTAATGTACGGCGGTAACGGCATGTTGCCGATTTCATCCAGTAATTCATAAAAATTACCTTGATAATCGAAACGAGCCAGCCGATTTCCACCATCCATCACTTCGAGAATTTCGCATTTCATGCGTCCATCTCCAATATTGACAACCGCACCGGGTTTTAATCGTTTACCCGGCCGCACCATGATTTCCCACACATTGTCATGTTTCATATTGAGCAAAAATATCTCAACATGAGCCCCGCCCCCTTCTTTTTCTCCGAAAAGCCGCGCGGGAATGACTTTAGAATTGTTAACAATCAGACAATCGTTAGGTCGTATATAGTCAAGGATATTATGAAAAACGCTGTCTATTATCTGTTTATTTTGCATATTATAGATCAGCAGACGGGACTGATCACGATTCTCGGCAGGGGTTTGCGCAATCAGGTCTTGCGGCAAAACATAATAAAAATCTTTTCGATCCATAGAAACACCTCAGAAGCATTGACAAAATAGAAGAATAGTAGTATTATTTTAGATATTTGATCGGTATATCATTGTTTTCTAGATATTATACACTAAATACCATGATATTTCAACCGATTATTTAAGCTAAATCAAGAATGGAGAAAAGAAAATGAAAAGTTATCAAGTCGGAATTATCGGCGCCACCGGTATGGTAGGCCAGCGGTTTATTACTTTGCTTGCCAATCATCCTTGGTTTCACATCAAATGTTTAGCCGCCAGCGCCTCCTCGGCCGGTAAAAGCTATCGAGATGCCGTCGGCAGTCGCTGGATGATGTCGCAGGATATTCCCGAAGATGTTGCAAATATGACCGTATTGGATGCTGATAAAGATGCACCCAGCATTGCCGCCTCGGTTGACTTTGTCTTCTGTGCCGTAAATATGAAAAAGGATGAGATCAAGGCACTTGAGGAACGCTATGCAAAACTCGAGTGTCCGGTCATGTCGAACAACAGCGCCCACAGAGGAACCGAAGATGTCCCCATGATCATTCCCGAGATCAACGCCGATCATGCTGCCGTTATTGAACATCAGCGTACCCGCTTAGGTACCAAGCGTGGTTTTATTGCCGTAAAGTCCAACTGCTCCCTGCAAAGTTATGTCCCTGCTCTGCATCCGCTGATGGATCTCGGCATTACCGATGTTCTTGCTTGTACTTATCAGGCAATCTCCGGTGCCGGTAAGAATTTCGAAACCTGGCCGGAAATGATCGATAATGTCATCCCTTATATCGGCGGCGAAGAGGAAAAGAGCGAAAATGAACCGCTGAAGATCTGGGGTGAAGTAAAGGACGGCGTCATTGTCCCTGCAACAACCCCCTCCATCACATCTCAGTGCCTGCGTGTGCCGGTAACCGACGGTCACATTGCCGCTGTCTTTGTGAAACTAAAAGAAAAAACATCGGAAGAAGAAATTATCCGTCGCTGGAAAGAATTTTCCGGCGAGCCGCAGAAATTGAACCTTCCGAGCGCACCCAAGCAATTCTTAAATTATTTTGATCAACCGGATCGCCCGCAAACCAAACTGGATCGTAACCTCGAAAACGGCATGGCTGTTTCAATCGGCCGATTAAGACCGGATAAGCAATATGATTATAAGTTTGTTTGCCTGTCACACAACACCTTGCGCGGTGCTGCAGGCGGCGGCGTTCTCATGGCTGAATTACTGTGCGCTAAGGGGTATATTTGATTTAGGAGACTCCTATATGTCAAAACCCGTTTTCACCGGATCCGGCGTTGCCCTAGTAACCCCATTTGATTGCTCCGGCAATGTAAATCACGCAAAACTTCGCGAGCTGACAGATTGGCATATCGATCAGCAAACCGATGCGATCATTGTTTGCGGAACCACCGGTGAATCATCCACCCTTACATATGATGAAAAATTAAACACGATACATACCGTTATCAATCAAACCGCCGGGCGTATACCTGTCATTGCCGGAACCGGATCCAATGACACCGCTTTGGCGGTTTCTCTTTCCAAAGAAGCACAAGCATGTGGCGCAAACGCCCTTCTGCTGGTAACACCGTATTATAATAAAACCACTCAAGACGGATTGATTCGTCACTATACTACCATTGCTGATCATGTTAACATTCCCTGCATTCTCTATAATGTGCCATCCAGAACCACCGTCAATATCCACCCTGAAACCTATTATGAATTATCCAAGCATCCCAATATCGTAGCCACCAAAGAGGCATCGGGGAATATGGCCGCTGTACTGCGCACTATGCAGCTTTGCGGAGATCAACTTGATATCTATTCGGGAAATGACGACTGCTATCTGCCCATGCTATCCATAGGCGCCAAAGGGAATATCTCCGTTATAGCAAATGTATTACCTCGTCAATCTCATGAAATGTACCGATTGTTTATTCATGATCATATCGATGTTTGTCAATCCATACAATTAGAATGGATGGATTTGATCGATGCCTTGTTCTGTCAAGTGAATCCCATTCCCGTTAAAGAAGCACTCAACCTTATGGGCTTTGATGTTGGCAATTGCCGCTTACCTCTTTGTGAAATGAATGAGTCTTATAAAAAACAGTTGAAAAAAGCATTAAAAAATCATCAACTTATGTAAAAAGGAAGGACTTTGTCCTTCCTTTTTTTATCGCAATGCTAAATATTTTTCTGCCAAAGAGATGTCACCTTCAAACGGCTCATAAACACCATTCACCTTTTGATAGGTCTCCTCCCCTTTTCCGGTAATAACAATGACATCACCCGCCCGCGCCTGAAGAATCGCAGTTTTGATCGCCTGCTCACGATCGGGGATCGAGTCAAATGTACCCCCTACCGAGAGAATATGCTCTCCGATTTCACGATTGATCTGCTCAACATCTTCAAAGTTCGGATCCTCTGCCGTTAAAATGGTATGATCGGCCAACCGACCGGATACTTCTCCTAAATCGGTACGACGCAAATATGCCTTACCGCCGGGACATCCGTATACGCTGATTAATCGCCGACCGGGATATTCCTGACGCATATCGGAAAATAAGCTCTCAAAACTAAGCTTGTTGTGCGCATAGTCTACAATAACGGTAATATCCTTCTTTTGGATTACCTCCATACGTCCGGGCACTCGAACAGCCTTCATGCCCGTTACCATATCATCAACCGACATAACATTCATGCACAAACAGATCGCTGCGAGTGCATTATAAACATTAAACGCCCCAATTAAAGGCAATGTAAACTGCCGATCAAATCCGGCTGTACGTACCCGAAATGCAGTACTATTTCCTTTTCTTTTCAAGTCATATGCCCGCACATCCGCATGCTCAGAAAAACCAAAAGTAACAATCTCACAGGACTGCAATTGCGCAGCGGCCAACATATCTTCGGAGAATTCATCATCTATATTGATGCAAACACGATCGCTTAACTCAAATATGCGTTTTTTCGCTTCAAAATACTCCTCAAAAGTCTTATGTTCAATAGGGCTGATATGATCTTGCCCAATATTTAAAAAGGCTGACGAGGCAAATTTTACTCCAAGAACGCGATCGTACGCCAAGCCCTGTGAGGAAACCTCCATCACAACGCCCGCTAATCTCTCCTCGCATATTTCATAAAGCATCCTCTGCAAATCAGGCGATTCCGGCGTTGTTAGGTGGGATTCTTCGCAAGTCCGCCCCGTATCAGTCATGACTGAACTAATTAATCCAAACCGCTTACTGCTTGCTGACAATAGGGCGCGGGTAATAAAAGCCGTGGTGGTCTTTCCTTTCGTGCCCGTAATGCCGATCACCTGCATATTATGAGAGGGATTTCCATAAAAACAAGCCGTAGCCACAGCCATAGCCTTACGAATATCCGTGACTATTATACCGGGAATGGAAACATCGTATTGTTTATCTGATAAATAAGCAATTGCACCACTCTCAATAGCAGATAACAAATATTCTTCCTTGAATGCTTGTCCTTTACAGATAAACAAACAACCCGGTTGCACTTGTCGAGAATCGTAGGTCACCGATGTAATATCTACATCTTTTATCTCCCCACTCTCAAGCAGGTTTTCCATATACAATGCATGTTCTATATTTTTTGAATTCATTTTACCCTCATTTGTTTACATAATGTTTTGTTATAATGATGAGTAATGACTCTCATTTTATCGAAAAAGGTCATGAAATACATGCTTTTCCACTATTTCCACAGGGTTATCCACAGTTTTTATGTTAACATGTGGATTATTCATTATCGGTGCGAGTGAAAATATTTTTTATCCAAAGCACGGTATTGCGCCGCCTCGGCAATGTCATCATCCATGATCCATTCATGCCCCTTCAGATCGGCAATTGTGCGTGAAACTTTCAAAATTCGATCGTATCCGCGAGCGGAAAGGGTTAATCGTTCGAAGATGGTCTGGAGTAATTTTGATGCCGACGGAGCGAGCGTACAATATCGCTTTATCAAATCTCCTTGAATGTCAGCATTGCAGGTTACATTGGTACCGCGATATCTTTCCTGCTGAATTTTTCTGGCTTGATTGACTCGATGCTTAATAGCCACAGAGGATTCCCCTCTATTTTGATTGGTTAGATCCCCATAAGAAACAGCAGGTACTTCAATTTGAATATCAATACGATCCAACAACGGACCCGATATTTTATTCACGTATCGATCAATCTCATTCGGTGAGCACTTACATGCCTTTGTCGGATGCCCCAAAAATCCGCATCGACAAGGATTCATAGCGCAAACCAACATGAAATTACACGGATATTCAACCGTTTGACTGGCTCGGGATATACGAACTTTTCCGTCTTCCAGTGGTTGACGCAACACCTCTAAAACATTTTTCGGATATTCAGGCAACTCATCCAAAAACAACACGCCATGATGCGCCAATGAAATTTCACCCGGACGAGGGTTGCTGCCGCCGCCCGCCATACCGGCATAGGAAATGGTATGATGCGGTGCACGAAACGGTCGCTTATTAACCATAGGATTAGATGGCGACAACAAGCCGGAAATGGAGTGTATTTTTGTTGCTTCGATGGATTCTTCCTGCGTCATATCCGGTAAAATGGACGGCAATCGTTTAGCTAACATGCTTTTACCGGATCCCGGAGGACCAATCAATAAAATATTATGCCCTCCGGCAGCCGCCGTTTCTAACGCTTTCTTTGGCAAGAATTGACCCGCAACATCCGCAAAATCCAGCGGATATGAATCCTCATTCAAATACAGGTCTTCTCTTGGCACAGCAAGAGGAATGGGAGAAACATTGAACAGATGATCCACTACACGAATCACATGCTCAGCCGGATAAACATCAATTCCTTGCACAATAGCTGCTTCATCCGCATTATCCAAAGGCACAAAGACACGCTTTACGCCCGCCTCTTTTAAGGCAATAACAATCGGCAAAACCCCATAAATCGGTCGAATGTCACCCGAAAGGGATAATTCTCCGATAAATGCCGTATGCGTTAAGTCTGCCAATAACTGCCCAGATGCCTGCAATAACCCAATAAGGATAGGAAGATCAAAAACGGCTCCCTCCTTGCGCTTATCGGCCGGAGCCAGGTTTACCGTTATCCGGCGAGCCGGCACCTCATAGCCGCAATTTTTCACCGCAGAACGCACCCGTTCTTTCGATTCTTTCACTGCCGCATCCGGCAGGCCCACAATATCAAAAGACGGTAAGCCTTGCGATACATCAATTTCCGCCTCAACCGGATAGCCGCTGATGCCATCCGTTCCGGCAGAATAAATTTTTGATACCATATCTATTCTCCTTAGTCAAACAAGGATTCAAAATCAAACATTCGATCAGCCACATGCTCACAAAACTCTTTACTGTGCGAAACAAAAATGACGCTACCTTCAAAGGCATGAATCGCATTTTTGAGCTGCTCAATTGCCATAACATCCAAATGGTTTGTAGGTTCATCCAAAACCAACAAGCCAAAGGAGTCAAGTGTTAATTTGCATATTTTAACCTTGGCTTGTTCTCCTCCGGATAAGGTAGAAAGCTTTTGCGTCATTAAGGAATTTTTAAGGCCACAGCGAGCTAGTGCCGCCCTTACATCCTTATCGTTTAAGCGAGGAAAACAGTTTTTTATTTCCTGAAATGGCGATAAAGAAGCGTCTTCCCACACATTTTCCTGCTCATAATATCCGATTTTCAAGCGATCTGCGTACTTAAAACCACCAGAAATCGGCGGCAAATACCCGCATATTGTCTTCAAAAAGGTCGTTTTACCTATTCCATTAAAGCCGGTAACGGCAATTTTTTCACCTAAACGCAGTATAAAATTGATTTTTGGCAACAACGGCTGATCATATCCCGCTTCAAGATCGTTGACCCATAGTACAGTTTTTCCAACCGGAACCGAATAGGAAAACTGAAAGGTCGGCGGAGGAACTTCGTTCGGTTTCTCCATCAATTCCATCTTTTCCAATTTCTTGCGACGGCTTTTTGCCATTGCAGAAGTAGAAGCACGAACGATATTTTTATTGATATACTCTTCTAATGCCGCTACCTCTTTTTGCTGGGCATTATATTGCTTGATATACTCTTGATGTTTACCTTCTTTTTGTGCAACAAAACTTTTATAATCGCCGTTAAATCGAGTCATTTTGCCAAATTCAATATCACAGATACAGTTGACAACCCGATCTAAAAAATCAAAATCATGACTAACCAAAATAAATGCACCCTTAAATCCCGTCAGATACTTAATCAGCCATTCAATATTTTCTTTATCTAAGAAGTTTGTGGGCTCGTCCAGGATCAGCACATCAGGATTCTCAAGAAGCATTTTCGCCAACAAAACCCGTATGCGTTGACCTCCGCTGAGATTACACAAGGGGGTATCCATTCCAAACGCTTGTATGCTTAATCCGTGGGCAATCTTATCGATTTGGCTTTTTATGCCATAAAAATTATGACTCTCCAGATCCTCTTGCATAGCGCCCGCACGCATATACAATTTATATAATTCATTATCATCCGTAGTTTGTGCAATTTTCGCATTGACCTCTTGGAGTCGGCGCTCCGTTTCAATCAGATCGGCAAACGCCCCCTCCAAAAACTGATACACCGTCTTCTTTTCCTTGACTCCAACCTGTTGATCCAGATAGCTGACCCTGCATTTCGGATTCCAGCGTATGCTCCCTTTATCGGGGATCAGATCCCCAATCAACATTTGGATAAAGGTAGTTTTGCCTGCACCATTCAAGCCGGTTAGTCCCATTTTATCGCCTTGAAACAAGGATATGCCGGTATCGTTAAACAGTTTTTTATCACCAAAGGTATGGGTGAGATTTTTAACATCAAGTATACTCATGCGCACAACTCCAATAATATTACCTATATAATATAACATTTTTATCCATGTTGCAAGGTTATCCATATAAAAAAGCATACAACCCCAAGTGGATTGTATGCTTTTCTGTTAATCAATCGCCTTTGTAGCAATAACATCGGTGCTGTAGACATTCTTACAAATCACATCACCGATAGCCACTGGGGCTTGAACGGAAGCCGCGCGGATTATTTTCATTAAATCAAAAATATTCTCTTTAGGAATGGGGGCTACCGTTTTGACGCTGACCATGGTATCCTCTCGATTATCCACACGCACAATTGAGGTAACGGTACGAGTGGGATGCAAACATTCATCATGACCATAGGTGGCGCCTTTAGGGCAAGCATTACCGCTAACTTTTACTTCATCCCCCTGGATATCCACCTGCAAAGAGCAGCCTCTGGGACAAATAATACAAGTTAATTCTCTTTTCATTTGATCTCCTCCAGACTTACCGTCAATTCCTCAGCATTTAGCAATTTTTCAGCGGGAACACGTAGTTTTTCCATTTCGCCGGGTGCTGCTTTGAGTCGCATAGCATTAACCAACACCTCGTTATTAGAAGATACGGTAAATCTCACCTTACCATAAGGCCGATCAACACGCAAAAACAAAGACACATCTTTGCCGTTTTTATTCACTCGCTGAGGAAGGACATAACGCACACCGCTACCGGCATGAGTAGCGATTGATTCCTCCGATTTAGATACTCCCATAACAAACTCTGCCGCTCCGATACCCGCCATCTCGGCCTCATCGGATACATAATCGACCAAATCGTGCACCTGCAAGACATTGCCGCAAGCAAAAATACCCGCAATATCTGTCTGCCGATTTTGATCCACCACTGCACCACCAGTTACGCCATCCATGGTAATGCCTGCTGCTTGTGTTAGTTCGTTTTCAGGAATTAATCCGCAGGAAAGCAACAGCGTATCACACTCAATAAAGCGGCGGGTTTCGGGGATTTCCTTGCGACAATCATCTACCTGCGCCACTGTTACTCCCGTTAATCTTTCCTTGCCATGAATTTGCACTACTGTGGTACTTAAATATAAAGGAATATCATAGTCGTGCAGGCATTGCACGATATTTCTCGTCAATCCGCCGGAATAACTCATCAATTCGCAGACCGCCTCAACCTTGGCGCCCTCCAGCGACATACGGCGAGCCATAATCAAGCCGATATCACCCGAACCGAGAATGACTACCTTCTTACCAACCATATATCCTTCACAGTTGATTAGCTTCTGCGCCGTACCCGCACTATAAATACCTGCCGGACGAGTACCGCAAATATTTAAAGCACCTCGACTGCGCTCACGGCATCCCATGGCCAAAACGACAGCCTTTGCCTGAATTTTCAAGATTCCACTACGGTTGGTTGCCGTTACCACTTTATCTTTAGTGATATCGGTTACCATTGTTTCATGATAGACCGTTATGCCTCGCTCCCGCACCATATCGGCGTATACGGCCGCATATTCAGGGCCGGTCAATTCCCGTCCAAGTTTATGTAACCCAAAGCCATTATGAATACACTGACGAAGAATACCGCCAAGGCTCTCCTCTCGATCCAAAATAACTACATCTTTAATGCCCTTATCGTAAGCGGCAACGGCGGCCGCCATACCGGCGGGACCACCACCGACAATTACAATATCATGTTCAATCATTACTCGACCCTCCCCGTCAACATGTGGGATGCCCGTCCTTTTTTAGTAACATCCTGTCGATCTATACCATTTTCCTGTGCGATCATTTTCATAACATAAGGCGAACAGAAACCACCTTGACAACGCCCCATACCGGCGCGGGTACGCCGCTTAACACCATCCATATCCATCGCGGGCGGGTTCTGCGTGATAGTCTGACGGATCTCACCCTCACTGATCATCTCGCAACGGCAGATAATCTTACCAAAATCAGGATTCTCCTTAATAAATGCATCCTTTTGTTCATCGGACAGATGATGGAAACTCTCCATATCCTCACGCTCACAGCACCAATTTTCTTTGGTTACCAGTGAAAGCCCCAGAGAACCGAGGATCTCCACAACACGACGAGCAATTGCAACGCTGGAGGTTAACCCCGGAGAATCAATCGCCGCCGCCTGAACAAAATTGGGGACTTTGTCGGATGCTTCGATGATAAAATCGCCCTTCTTTTCAGAGGAGCGCACACCGGCAAACGAAGTAATGACTTGACGGAAATTCACATTCGGTACGCTCTTTCTTGCCAAGCGGATTACCGTATCGATGCCTTCTTGTGTTAGTTCTGTATTTTCAGGAGTATCTACCATCATAGCTGTGGGGCCCGTCAACAGGTTCCCATCCGCCGTGGGGGATACCAGAATTCCCTTTCCTTCTTTTGAGGGTACTTGAAAAATTGTGTGAGAAACCATATTGCCTGCCGTGCGGTCAAGGAGCAGATATTCGCCCGAACGAGGAATGATGGTAAAGTCACAATCTCCGACCATAGCGGCAATTTTATCACTGTAGCAACCGGCACAGTTGATGAAATACTCACCTTCTACCGTTTCTCCCGAAGTTGCACGAACCGTGAAATGCTCCTTCTTTTCGATGGCGGCAATTTCAAA
Source organism: Eubacteriales bacterium (assembly GCA_045631845.1). GTDB lineage: Bacteria > Bacillota > Clostridia > Oscillospirales > UMGS1783 > CAKSHC01. The sequence goes on from JAZQVM010000014.1 coordinate 23,813, forward strand.
GTTACGCTTCAGCTCTACCCCATTATCCATAGCATTACCGACAGCGGCAATGGTGAGTTTATACGGGCAGATAATTCCGGCTGTCGGCACATGGAGCACAAGGGTGATTTCTTCAGACAGATTCGGCTCGAGTTCACGGGCTTCCTCGCCGCTGAGAACCTTCATTTGCGATATGCCGTTTTGCAGGCCACGCTCATACAGTTCATGAATAGCGCCTTCCTGCTCAGCACCAAATGCGCAGATCATAGAACCGTTTTGACGGTACGGCACATGCAACTGTTTGGCTGCTTCATACAGCAATTCCACACCCTTTGTGTTCATTTCCGCCTTCAATGTATCCGGCTCAGGATCATATCCGCCATGGATAATTCCGCTGTTGGCCTTGGTTGCACCCATTGCCACATCATTTTCCTTTTCCAACAGGCAGACGGACAGTTGATATTTGGACAACTCTCGAGCTACCATGCCGCCGATCACCCCGGCACCGGCAATCAATACATCATACTTCATTGTCTACTCCTTTTTTACAAGAAATAATTTTTTTTAAAATAAAAAAGCAACGAAAAATAAGGCGGCTTCACCGTCTTATTTTCCGTTACTCTTTATCTCTTCGGAAATATTCAGTTTATAACGTCCACAATTCCTGTGTTCCTGTTGATACCGCAACGGCACCGCAACCCAGCGCAGCCATGACCTCCGCTTTCGTTTCGATCAATCCTCCGGCAATAACCGGAACATCCTCCAAAACAAAACGAGCAATCACTTTATTAATCACACCGGGCAGGATCTCAATAAAATCCGGCCGCGTGGCGGTAATCATATCTCGAATACTTTCTAGCCCCTGTGAATCAATGGCAAAGTATCGTTGAACGGCAATCACGCCCAATTCTTTGGCGCTCTTAATCAAAGATGCCTTTGTACTAATAATACCGTCCGCACCAAGCTTAACCAAATATTCAACGCCGCATCGATCTTTGCCAATACCGCGCATCAAATCGATGTGCACAAAAATCGCCTTACCCCTTTCATGCGCCATACGAATCTGATCGGCCACCGTTATAACGGTGCCTTCCAACACAAATACTATCTGCGTTGGTGATTCCAGTGCTTGCTCAAATCGATCTTCATGCACAGAGGCTACCAGCGGGCAGATTCCCAGACGCTCCTGTATTTCAGAAAATGTCATGTCATCATCCCTTCAAATGTATCCTTTTGCATTATATATGATTTAAAAAATTTTGTCAATAGATATAAAACCAAGAACTCAGTAATGCTGAGTTCTTGGTTTGTTTAGTCACATTGCGGAAGCGTGGATCCGGCATACGGCATAACGGTAACCTTGGCGTCTTTACCGCATTTAGCAAAAGCCGCATCCACGGCTTCTTGTACCGAAGCAAAGGGAGTCAGATGGATAGAACGGACAAAATCCGGTTCCAAATCACTTACCAAATAAATATCTACCTTTTGCTTAACCAGCGCAATGGCTGCCGCCTTATGTCCGCCGAGTTCAAAGTTCTTTTTGATCTCAACAACCATTTCATCGGGTGTCATGGTTGTCATCCAGCGCTCAAAGCTCTTATTCTCCAAGCCTTCCTTGCAGGATGCTACCAAGATGATCACACCGCCGTCTTTTACGGCAAATTTGGCATTGTCCAGACCTTTTTGAGCCTGATACAAATTCAAATCCTTGGGATAGCCGCCTGAGGACGCCACAACAATTTCCGCACGCTCCTTAATATTTACCTTATACAGCGTATCTAAGAAACGGCATCCGGCACGATGCGCCTCGATGTAGTGACCAGCAAAAGACTTTAGAATCTTCTTATGTTCACTGAGTACCACATTAACGATATAGTCAATCGGACAAAATTCAGCAACACTGTCGATATCCTCGCGAACGGGATTGCCATCAATACGGCCGGTGGCCGCCTCTTCACGGACCATCATAGAATGATTTACCTGAATGGCATCGCAGGTCGATACACCCGGCATAATGGCTTTAGCGCCGCCGGAATAACCGGCAAAGTAGTGATATTCAATGTTGCCGACGCAGATTCTGCGATCAGCGTTAGCCACAACATCAAACACATCAACCGGCGTACCAACTTTGGTAGTCCCTAAATGTACGCAATTCTTAGCGTTGGCATCAATACAATTTACCTTATCGTAAACTTCCTTGCCAACCAGACGAATCATCTCTTCTTCGGTGTGTTCACGGTGAGAACCCAAAGCAAAAACAACTGTAATGTCTTCAAACTTTACATTTGCCTCCTGCAATTCCTCAAGAATAGGAGGAATTACATCATAACTCGGCACAGGGCGGGTAATATCACTGGTGATGATAACAATCTTCTCACCGGGTTTTACTACCTCACGCAAGCGGGGAGCGCCGATCGGCTCGGCCAAAGAACGACGAACTTCTTCCCTGCCGGCTTCTTGCGCATTAACAGGATTGGCCTTGATGGTACAAGAATAATTCGAATCAGGAATCTCAAAGGACACCTGAGTCTTGCTGTAATTCAACTCAAATTTCATGCCGTCACCCTTATCTCTTAATGCTATGAGCACACTCACCCAGAATGGTATGAGCCGCTTCCATAATCATTTCATTTACAGTCGGGTGCGGGTGAACCGCTTCGGCAATTTCATGAACGGTGCTTTCGAGCTTAATGGCCGCCAGACCTTCACCGATCATATCGGTAGCACGGTCGCAGAATAACTGCATACCGAGAATCTCGCCCGTTTTTTCGTCCGAAACAATCTTAACGAAACCTTCCTGCTCACCGACGATCAAGGATTTACCATTGCCGGTCGAGGCAAACTTACCAACCTTAACTACATAGCCGGCCTTCTTAGCCGATTCTTCGTCCATACCGACACAAGCAATTTCAGGAGTGGTATAAACGCAGGCGGGGATCAAGGTATAGTCTGCTTTATGATGATTGCCTTCCTTGCAGTTTCTGGCCGCAACCATACCCTGCTCGCTGGCCGCATGAGCCAGCATCTTTTTGCCGTTTACATCGCCGATAGCATAGATATTCGGCACATTGGTGCAGCAATAATCATCAACCGTAACAAAACCACGCTCCATCTTAAGACCAAGCGCCTCAAAGCCAACATTCTGCGACAGAGGGCGACGTCCGGTCGATAGAACGGCAATTTCACCCTTCTCGGTTAATTGCTGACCGTTCTGCTCAAAGTGCACGGTAAGGCCCGCTTCGATCTTGGAAACTTTTGCATTCAGATAAAAACGAATACCCTTCTTCTCCAAAATCTTACGCATGCCTGCGGCAATTTCCTTATCGGTACCGGGCAGAATTTCGGGCATCATTTCAACAACCGAAACATCACTGCCGAAATCCTTAAGTACCGAAGCAAATTCCAGACCGATGACGCCGCCGCCGATCATAACGGCCGACTTGGGCAGTTCGGTCATAGCCAAGAAGCCGTCACTATCCATTACGCCGGGCAGATCGGTGCCGGGGATGGGAATACGGGACGGATAAGAACCGGTAGCAATAATTGCCTTATCAAAGGTAACGGTGGTATTCTCCTGACTGGAAACCACAATCGTATGGGCATCCATGAACTTACCTTCGCCACGAACCAGCGTGACCTTATTGCCACGCACTAATCCCTCAATGCCACGAACCAAGCGAGATACAACAGCATCTTTCTTTGCTGCAACCTTTGCATAATCAAAGGTCACATTTTCGGCAAACACGCCATATTCAGCCGCCTCTTTCGCTTCACGGTACAGTTCAGCAGAATGAAGCAATGCTTTCGTAGGAATACAACCACGATTTAAGCATGTGCCACCGAGGGAATCTTTTTCAATCAGAACCGTTTTCATGCCCAACTGAGCACTGGCAATGGCCGCTACATAGCCGCCGGGGCCACCGCCCAGAACGGCAACTTCATATTGATATGCCATTTTTCTACTCCTATTGTTTGAGTTTGAGATGCAGGGCGTGTAACGCTTGCTACACGCCCTGACTAAAATTACATCATCAGATAAGGATTCTGAAGCAATGTCTTGACATACTGCAAGAACTGAGCGGCGGGAGCGCCGTCAATGATTCTGTGGTCATAGGTCAAGGACAAGGTCATGATCGGACGAACCACTACCTCACCGTTCTCCGCCACAGGCGTATCGGCAATCTTACCAACTGCCAGAATAGCCGCCTCGGGAGGATTGATAACTGCAGTAAATTCGTCTACATCGTACATGCCGAGGTTGGTAATGGTGAAGGTACCGTCGGTATATTCCTCACGGGACAGTTTACCCTCCTTGGCCTTACCGGCCAGATCGGCAACCTGAGCATGAATCTCAACAACCGATTTCGCCTGCGCATCCTTGATATTCGGAACAATCAGGCCGCCATCGATAGCAACCGCAACGCCCATGTTGACATAGTTTCTGGTAATGATATCATTACCGCGAACCGTCGAATTGAGCATCGGGAACTTCATCAAAGCATGAGAAACAGCCTTGATCAGGATATCGGTATAAGACACCTTGATGTCGGCCGCCTTCAGTTTGGCACGGAAGCGTACCGATTCGCTCATATCCACCTTCATGCGATGATTGGCTTGAGCCATGGTGGTCAAGCTGTTCATCATGTTGTTGGCAATCGCACGACGCATACCCGTCATCGGAATGACAGTTTCTTCATGAGCCGAAACTTCAGCAGGAACAAAGGCAGACTTGGACAGCATATCCATCACATCGGACTTCATGATCTTTCCATTTGCACCGGTTCCCTTAACGTCAGCCAGATCCACACCGTTCTGCTCGGCAATAACCTTAGCCACAGGAGTAACCTTAACAGCCGTTACATTCGAATTCAGGACATCCTTCTCGATAATCAGACCGTCCGGACCGGAACCGACAACCTTCTGAATATCAATATCCTTCTCCTGTGCTCTCATACGGGCACGAGGAGTAGAAAAGACTCTTTCACCGGGAGCACGGGTTACTGCCGGAGCAGCCGCGGGAGCAGATACCGACGCCGTTTCAACGAGAGCCGAAACAGCAGTGGGAGCCGCCGTAAAGGCCGAAACATCCGTGCCAGGCTCGCCAACAATAGCAATCGTTTCGGTAATGGGAACTACCTCACCTTCACCGCGAACGATCTTAAGAAGCGTGCCGGTAGCGGTAGAATCGATGGTAATGGTTAACTTATCGGTTTCCATCTCGAAGAGAGGCTCGCCTTCATTGACGGTTTCGCCTTCTTTTTTCAACCATTTGATAATAGTACCCTCGGTCATCTGCAGACCCTGCTTGGGCATAATGATGGCCGAAGCATTTACACTGCTCAGATCCATTGCGGGGGCGGCAGGCGCTTCAACCGCAGGAGCGGCAGGAGCAGGAGCCGATGCCGAAACATCCACCGCTTCACCGGGCTCACCAACAATGGCAATCGTCTCGGTGATGGGAACCAAATCGCCTTCGCCGTGAACGATCTTAAGAAGAGTACCGGTAGCCGTAGAATCAATGGTGATGGTTAGTTTATCGGTTTCCATCTCGAAAAGAGGCTCGCCCTCATTGACGGTTTCGCCCTCTTTTTTGAGCCATTTGATAATGGTACCCTCGGTCATCTGGAGACCCTGTTTAGGCATAATGATATTAGATGCCATATTCTTTGCCTCCCTTATTTATACAACGTTCTCTTGATGGCGTCGTAGATGTCCTTTTCCTGAGGAACAACCGCATTTTCGAGGCCGAGGTTAAACGGCAGCGGGCAATCCTTAGCGCCGAGACGCTCAACGGGAGCATCCAGATACTTAAAGCAATTTTCGGAGATCTGAGAGCCGATTTCGGCACCGATACCGCAACGCTTATGAGCCTCATGAACCACAACGGCACGACCGGTCTTCTTAACCGAGTTAGCAATGGTTTCCATATCGAGAGGCACGATGGTACGAGGATCGATAACCTCTACACTGATGCCCTCCTTCTCCAGTTCCTTTGCAACATTAACGGCCTTCTGCACGTAGGTATGAGTACCGACAACGGTAACGTCACTACCTTCACGAACAACCTTGGCCTTGCCGAAAGGAATCATGTAATCGGGATCATCGTTGACTTCTGCCTTCTGCACGTACAACTGCTTATGTTCAATGAAGATGACAGGGTTATCATCACGGATAGCGGTACGGAGCAAG
>JAZQVM010000015.1:0-27353 GCA_045631845.1 Eubacteriales bacterium
CTGAGCTACGGGCGCATATCCTGCCCCGCAAAGCGGGGCATTTTTTAATTTTTCACCGTTTTAATGGACACCTGAACATCTTCGGTCACATTAAACCGATAGGTGTATTTGGTTCCTTTTCCTGACCCAACGACCTCGACAGGGCTGAGAGTCACCGTTCCATTAGCTTGACCGACGGTTGCCACCTCGGTTAATGTATAACCGGCTTTCATTTCTATGGTCATAGAATATCGGGTTCCTTTGACCACGACATCGTCGCCATGGTTGGTGATGGTATAGCCTTCGCCCGATGGGAGAGTTACTGTGGCGGCATTGGTCATGACCACCTCGATGCGGATATTACAATCCTTAGAAACCGGATCGATAGCAAAGGTATAGGTCTTCGTTTGGGAACCGCTCTCTTTGATAGGCGTGAGCGCTGTTTCGCCAGCCCAAGCACCTTTCAGCTCATAACCGGGCGAGACTTTCACCGAGAAGGTGAAACTCTCTCCTTCCTTGACGACTACCGAAGTGTTGGCACCGGGCGACATGATATACCCCTTGCCGGCGTCCGGCATAGTAACCGTAAACTCCTTGGGTTCATACACAACATTGGGGTTATATAGTTTCGGCGAGGAAGACCGTGCATGAGAAGCACACAGATGATTATTCGTACCGCCGGAAGTAGAGTAGCCGGCATAGGTCCCTTCCTTCTGAATGGAACTCCATGCAGGGCCGGATAGCGCCAGCGGTGTGCCATCGGGCACCGGACGATAGACAAAATGCGCATCTGTTGTGGGGAAGTTGACCCCAATCTCACGCACGATATTGATCATGGACGCCAAATGTGCTGACGGACAGGCATCATGTGCAAGCTGACCTGAAGCATCACAAACATAGATAGGTACATGGCAGGTACAAGCTTCTTTGGGAATGGTATTCTTCTTAAACCAAGCGGTAAAAGTACGGTCGCCTCGGACATCGATCAGGCAATTGGCATCGGCCAACATACCGCAATCGGCGCAGAGGGTTTGCTGCACAAGAGAGGCTGGGCGGGACGCCAAATCCTTGCCGGACCAGCCGACCTTATTGACGACATGCTGCATAATGCGCCGCCAAAGGACCTGTGAAATATCCCAAGGAACGCCGTTATTTACCAAGTTTGCCGGTTCATCAAAGCCGGCCCAAAGGGCGGCGGTAAAATACGGGGTATAACCGGCATACCATTTATCGATATAGTTTTGCGAGGTACCGGTCTTACCCGCCAACGGTACACTTAATTTACCGCTGCTGGCCAAACCGTTTTGGACGCCATCGACCAGAATATCCTGCATTAACCAAGCACTTTCCGCCGAGCAGGCCTTTTGGCCTTCTTCTTTATTCTCCAAAATAATCTGACCGGACTGGGTTTCTACCTTGGTATAGGAAATCGGCTCATGATAGGTACCGCCCGAAGCGATAACGCCATAGCCGCCAACCATTTCTCGCAAATACACGCCGTAGGACATGGCACCCATCGAGAGAGCGGCCAAATTTTCATCTTCCTTCTCAAGGGTCATGTGCAGATTGTCGGATAAAAAGTCATGTGCTTTACCCATGCCGACCTTATTAAGCACCTGTGCCGCCGAAGCGTTAAGGGATTCACGAATGGCACCGAACATGGTAGTCATACCATAATAATACCGATTGGCATTTTGCGGATAACCGGACCCGCTTAAAATGGTAACGGGAGCGTCATCCACGACGGTACCTTCGGTAATGGCATTGGCCTCCAGTGCCGGCAGGTAAACCGACAACGGCTTAATCGACGAGCCGGGTTGACGGCGGGTAGCGGTGGCACGGTTGAGCGCACGGCTGCTCTTCTCGCCGCGGCCGCCGATGACGCCTAAAATATGACCATTAGACTGGTCCATCAGCAGGGTTGCGACCTGATAATCGGCATCGGGATTGGCATCGCCGGGGAAATAAGATTCGGTAGCAAAAGCCTCTTCCAAGGCGTTTTGCACGCGCTGGTCTACCGTAGTATAAATTTGCAGGCCGCCGCTGAACAGATAATTCGAGGCCGCCATTTCGGAATATCCCTTTTGCTCCTGCAAATCACGCAGGACGTCATCGATAACCGTATCGACAAACCAAGAATAGGCATTGGAAAGAGCCATCGTCTTACCGTTGGGGTTAAACTCAAGCACCTGAGCCTTGGCTTCGTCATACTCGGCCTGCGTCAGTTTCCCTAACTCCAGCATCTTATTGAGAATCAGGTTCTTACGGTACTCATTCTCATCGGGATGGTCATAAGGCTCATAGATAGCCGGTTTATTGATAATGCCGAATAGGGCGGCACTTTCAGCCACCGTCAGCTCCGGCACCGTCTTATTAAAATACAGTTCGGTAGCCTTAGCCAATCCATAGGCACGGTAATTGAAATATACCGTATTGATATAATACTCCAGAATCTCTTCTTTTTGGTATTTGCGTTCGATATACAGGGCACGCAGAATTTCCTGAGCTTTGCGCTGCCATGCATAATCGTCTTCCTGTGTAAGGTTTTTAATTAACTGTTGAGTAATGGTAGAACCGCCATAGGTTCCATCTTTCAAGACCCAATTAATAACGGCACCGCCGAACCGTTTCCAGTCGACACCGTTATGCTCCCAGAAGCGTTCGTCCTCGATCGAGATCAAGGCATCAATGGCATACTGAGGGACATCCTCAAGGTTGACCCAGGTACGGTTCTCATTAACGAACAGCTCCTGCATTTTTTCATATTCGCCGGTTTCGTTATTCTTGGCATACAAGGTGGTTGTATATTCCAAGGTACGGTTGGCAAACAATTCGTCCATAGCCGGATCGGTATAACCATTGATCAGCGACACAAACAGGATCAGGCCGACAGCCAAGCATCCGCCGATAAAAGAACCGGCATATCCGGCTATCTTGAGCCATTTTTTTGTTTTCGGGGACAACTTATCCAGTTTCGCACTAACGACCTGTTTGATAGCCTTGGCATCTACTTTAACCGTATCGCCCATGGCCGGCACAACCGGCTCTTCCTTTTTCTCCTCAGGTACGGAAAAAGGTGCCGTATGATCGGCAACGGGGATCTGGTCGAAGTCCTGCACGGGTTCATCGTTCATCGACAGATCGAGTATTTCCTCTTCACCCGACAACGCAGCCATGGCATTCATTGCCACCTGTGCATTATGGGCTTCCTCTTTTTCCAACTGTTCTGCCTGACGAATCTCTTCCTCAGTGGGCTCTTCATGCGCTTCGGGGACCGGAGCCGAGGACGGAGAGGGCCGATTGAAACTCTCTTCTAACAGTTTATTCAATTCGTTGAAATCAAATTCGGTAAAATCAAAATCCTTACTCACATCATTCACCTCTTTACATTCGAATCAACTCATACCATTATACCATAAATCGCGACAATTTCAAGCAGGAGATGTAAAATAAAAAGGAAAACCGAATCTTTTGATCCGGTTTTCCTTGCAATATCTATATTTTCAGCAATTGTTAATTTTCTTGGACGGGGGGTTGCTGGGCTGCCACGGTATTCTGCGCTTCCTTGGTAGTGCGTTCACCGAGAGGTTTGCACGAACAGCCTTTGATCGGAATCGTCTCCTTGGTAAACCACGGATAGAAGACGCTGGACTTTCCGTCATCATACACACTGTTGGCACCCGGACGACGGCCGCAACCGCCGCAGATGCTTACTCTTACCAATTCTTCGGGGCGAGCCATAAACTCTCCGCCTTCCCAGCCGACTTCATTGACTACAAATTGCATGACATTTTTCCAAATGACCTTGGGAACCTGAATCGTAACACCGGCATCAACCAGATTGATCGGCTCATCATAGCCGACCCATACGCCGCCCACGAAATAGGGAGTATAACCCATAAACCATTTATCGTGGTTATCGTCCGAGGTGCCTGTTTTCGCAGCTAAAGGAATGGAGAGACGTCCGGGTGCGGCCAAGCCGTAGGTAGCACTGTCCACCAAGAGGTCGTGCATCAACCATGCGGCGGTAGGCGAACAGACCTGTTCCCCCGTTGTATTCTTTTCCAAGAGCACCGTACCGTCGGCCGCTTCGATCTTGGTATAGGAAATGGGCGCACGGTAAGTTCCGCCCGAAGCGATGACGCCGTAGCCGCCGATCATTTCCCGCATCGTTACTCCGTAATGGAAGGCACCCATGGAAAGGGCGGCCAGATTGGCATCGCCATCGCTGTTTTCGGTAGGGGCGACCAGATTGAAGTGCAGTTTTTCGGTCATAAACTTATAAGAATTTTCGATACCGCCCAGCATCACTACTTTAGCGGCTGAGGCATTGAGCGATTGGCGCAAAGCCCCGAACATAGTGGTGGGACCATAGAATTTACGGCTGTAGTTTTGAGGATAGGGATAGCCGTTGAGCTTGGTGACACCCTCGTCAATAACAACGGTGCCCTGCGTAATCGCGCCCGATTCCAATGCCGGCAAATACACCGATAACGGCTTGACCGAAGAACCGGGACAACGGCGGGACATGGTAGCACGATTGAGATCCCGACTGTACTGCTTCTCGCCGCGACCGCCGACCACGCCCAGAATATACCCGGTCTGCGGATCCGAGAGCATGGATGCCGCCTGATACTGTTTCTCGGAATAGGCTTTGGGGAAGAAGGCGTCATTTTTATAAGCCTTTTCGAGCGCCGTTTGCACCCGCACATCGACGGTGGTATAGATCTTCAGTCCACCACGGTAGAGATAACTTTCGGCCTCGGCGGCGGTATAGCCCATTGTTTGGCACAGATCATCGATCACATCGTCGATCACCATATCGACAAAGTAAGAGGTAACCTCTTCATAGGCCACGTGATAGCCGTTTTTAACGAATTTCAGTTCCTCGGACATGGCCTGATCATACTCGTCCTTCGTTAGAAAGCCGAGTTCTCGCATTTTGCCCAACACAACATCAGTACGAGCCTTGTTGTTTTCGGGATATTTATAGGGAGCATAATAATCGGGCAGGCGGATTAAGCCCACCAGCGATGCACTTTCCCGCACCGAGAGCTGATCGACACTTTTGCCGAAATACATCTGAGCCGCGCGTTCGATCCCGTAGGTGCGGTAATTGAAATATACGGTATTGAAATAATATTCGAGGATCTCGTCCTTATCGTGATGACGCTCGACATACAAGGCACGCAACACCTCTCTGGCCTTGCGTTCCCAGGTATGCTCGTTATCCTGCGTGAGATTCTTGATTAACTGCTGGGTCAACGTCGAGCCGCCGTAACTGTCATCTCCCGACATGTACCCGATAAGCGCGCCGGTAAACCGAGGCCAATCGACGCCGTGATGCTCGTAAAATCGTTCATCCTCAATAGCGATCAGCGCCAGCCGAGTATGCTCGGGGATTTGCTCCAAATCGACCCATTGGCGGTTTTCGTCCTTATACAGTTCGTGAAGGACCTCCCATTTCCCGCTTGTGGCATCCTTATGATATAAAGTAGAGGTAAACTCCAACGAACGGGAGGCGAACAGCTCATCCATATTCGGATCACGGTACCGCAGGATCATAGCCATTGCCACAAAGATCAACAGAGCCAATATACCGCCCAGTGCCGATATCCACAGTTGCAGACGGCGACGGGCCTTCTTTGTCATCGTTTTCTTTTTTCTCATAGCAATTATAGAATATGCACCTTTTATCTCAAATTTACCAACTTAAAAAATTTTTTCAAGCAACCATACAATCAGATAGCAGATCGGGCGATGTAGAATATAGATGGGCAAGGCCACTCGTCCAATAGCATCCAGCCCGACCATGCGGAACTTATAGATATTTTCGGCCACTACCCCGTCACGCAGGTACCGACCGAGAATCACACCGCCGAAATAGGCCACGATCCAAGGAAAAAACCCGTAAAATTCAGGTGCTGAGAATCCTTTATGAACAAAACCGGTTATAAACAGCGGCAGGGTAAAGTTTCCGATCGCCACCCGATCATAGGTCAATCCGTCGGTAGCCAAGACCAAAACAACAAAGGCGCCCAACATCCAAGCGATTCCGACCTTATTAAACCACCCATCCATCTCGGCATCTCGATGCATATAGGAGTACAGCAAAGTAGCCACCGCCAGAAAATGAAGATATCCGCACCAGATCACGCCGCCAAAGACAAAACTAAGCAAGGTAACCAGTCCGGCCCCAATGGCATACACCAACGCACGGCGGCGAGGATTGCGACTGAAATTGACGGACACGCCCGACAGAATCACAAACAGACACTGGATGCCGTAGATCCAATAACCGCTGTTCTGGCTCCCCATTAAGATGGCTACAGCACGGCCAAAATCCGTATCGGCCAGCACGCCGTAGTTATAGATCATGCCAAACAAAGCATAAAAGAGCATCAGCAGGACGGCAAAGCCCCGCAGCGTATCCAAACAAGGGATACGGTATCCGCCTCGGATGAGTTCCCTTGCCCCCGGCGCAACGGCGCCAAAGGGACGTTTGACGGCACGAGGCAGGGGCGGGAGATCCTTAGACTGCGGCTTATGGATATAACTTTTCCAGCCCTCCCCTTTTAAGGACAACTGCCCTCGGGTGTCGATCTGATACAGTTCGGGGCGCCGAGGCAGTGCGGGTATTTCCTGCTCCATCGGCGTATCTTCCATCGGTTTTCTTTTCATAATCATTCCTTTAGACATTAAAGCGGAAGAGGATAATATCCCCGTCGCGCACGACATATTCCTTGCCTTCGCTTCGGATCAAGCCCTTTTCACGGGCGGCGGCCATGCTACCGCAGGCCATCAGATCGTCAAAGGCCACCGTCTCGGCACGGATAAAGCCCCTCTCAAAATCGGTATGGATCTTACCGGCCGCCTGCGGTGCCTTGGTACCCTTAACAATCGTCCAGGCACGGCACTCGTCCTCGCCCGCCGTCAGATAACTGATCAAACCAAGCAGACTGTAACATTTACGCACCATACGATCCAGACCCGATTCCTCCAGCCCGATATCGGCCAAGAACATCTCCTTGTCCTCGGGGGAAAGGGAGGTAATTTCCTCCTCCAGTGCGGCGCAGATAGGAAGCACCTCGGCGCCTTCGGCGGCGGCACGCTCAATAAGAGTCTGGTAATGGGGGTTATTCTCAATGCCGGCCTTAAAGGTTTTCTCATCCATGTTTGCGGCATAGATGACCGGCTTATTGGTCAGAAGAGAAATTTGCGAAATGAGCACCTTTTCCTCATCGGTATACTCCATGGCACGGGCGGGTTTCTCCGCCTCCAACATGGCATAGACACGCTTGAGCAAGTCCAGTTCAACGGCATAGCTCTTATCGCCCTTGAGGGCTTTGGAGACACGATCCATGCGGCGCTCGACCGTTTCCATATCGGCCAAAATCAGTTCCAGATTGATGATATCCATATCACGGCCGGCATCGACGCTGTTTTCCACGTGGGTGATATTCTCATCCTCAAAACAGCGCACCACCTGTACCACCGCATCGACCTCACGGATGTGGGAGAGGAATTTATTTCCTAAGCCCTCACCGTGGCTGGCACCTTTGACTAAGCCCGCAATATCGACAAACTCAATGGTGGCGGGGGTGATCTTCTTGGGGTGGTACATCTCGCCCAGCGCCGTCAAGCGATGGTCGGGCACGTCCACCATGCCGACATTGGGTTCAATGGTGCAGAAGGCATAGTTGGCCGACTGGGCGCCGGCGTTGGTGATGGCATTAAAAAGCGTACTTTTGCCCACATTGGGCAGACCGATAATTCCGAGTTTCATTTCCTTATTCCTTATCTTCGATAATAATTGTCCCGTTTGCTACAGGACGGGTAATACAAACAAAGGGGTATTTCCCTCTCAGGGCTTGATGACAGGCAACGGCCTGCTCTTTTTGATCAAACACGGCAAAGACGGCACTGCCGCTTCCCGTCAATCCCACATGGGGAGAGAATTGCGAAAGGGCTTCCATTTGCTCAGCCACCGATGTGCAATGGCTGCTGACCGACGGTAAAAAGGTATTGCCGATATTCTGACATACCCCCGACAAATCGCCCTTTTCGATGGCCTGCATCATATCGTCGCAGACAAAGGGGGGCAGTTCGGTACAAGAATCAATATCGGCAAAGGCGACCTTGGTGGACACCCCTGCACGCCCTTTAACCAGCACCAAATAGCAATCGGGCAGGTCGGGCAACTTCGTTAAAATCTCGCCCCGACCTTCGCATAACGCGGTGCCGCCCATGAGGAAATAGGGCACATCGCTACCCAAGGTCAGACAAATATCATACAAGGTTTCCCTCGACAGCGGATAGCCGTAGATAGCATTAAGCCCCTCTAAGATACCGGCCGCGTTGCCGCTGCCGCCGCCCATACCGGCCTGTACCGGAATATGCTTACACATACGGATGCGCACCTGCGCCGGCAATTTAGCCGTTTCATAGAAGGCCGCCGCCGCTTTATAGACGAGGTTGGATTCATTATAGGGGATATACCGTAGATTACCCGACAGGGAGATCCCCTGCCCGCCCGTTTCAACAAACAGATAGTCATACAAAGCCACCGTTTGCATCACGGTACGCAGGCTATGATAGCCATCGGGGGTTGTGCCGGTAATATCCAAGCAAAGATTGATCTTTGCCGGTGTTTTGATTACAGTTTTGATAAAAATCGCTCCAGTCGATCCATGGCCTTAGACAAATCAGCCATACTTTTGGCGTAGGATATACGGACAAAGCCCTCACCACTCACCCCGAAGGCCGAGCCGGGCACGACCGCCACATGTTCCTCATACAGGAACTTTTCACAAAATTCCTCACTGGTCATTCCAAACTGCTTGATGCAGGGGAATATGTAGAAAGCCCCTTTGGGTTCAAAGCAGGGCAGACCCATCTTCTTAAACCGATCCAGCAACATTCTGCGGCGGGCGTCATATTCCTCCACCATTTCCTGTACCGCCTCATCGGTTTTCTCCGAGAGGGCGGCCAGCGCCGCTTCCTGCGCCATGGTGGGGGCACACATGATAGCGAACTGGTGCAGTTTGGTCATGGCCTTGATGATCGGCACAGGGCCAAGCGCATAACCGATACGCCAGCCGGTCATGGCAAAGGCTTTCGAGAAGCCATTGACCACCACGGTACGTTCCCACATACCCTCAATCGAGGCGATGGACACATGGGTGCTGCCGTAGGTGAGTTTGGCGTACAGTTCATCCGAAAGCACCATAATGTCGGTATCCCGCAACACTTCGGCGATGGCTTCCAGATCCTTCTTTTCCATAACCGCACCGGTGGGATTGCCGGGATAGGGCAAAATCAACAGTTTGGTTTTAGGGGTGATGGCGGCACGCAGTTCTTCGGCCGTTAACCGAAACTCATTCTCGGCCTTGGTAGCAATACCGACGGGAACGCCGCCCACAATCTCGGTCAGCGGAGCGTAGCAGACAAAACTCGGCTCGGGAATGATAACCTCATCCCCCGGACCAATCAAGGAACGGATGCACAGATCGATCGCTTCCGAGCCGCCGACCGTAACCAAGGCGTGATTCTCATCGGGATAATGCACGCCGAAATTGCGATCATAATACTCGCAAATGCCACGGCGCAACTCCAGCATGCCGGCGTTAGACGTATAGTAGGTATGACCGTTAACCAGCGAATCAATACCCGCTTCCCGCACATTCCATGGCGTAATAAAATCGGGCTCGCCAATGGATAGGGAGAGGACATCGTCCATCGTAGCGGCAATATCGAAGAATTTGCGAATGCCCGACGGTTTGACCTTCTGTACCCTTTCATTTATCAGATTCTCATATTGGATCATAAAGTAAAGCCTCTTTCGTCCTTCTCTTCCTGTCCGCAATGAACACCTTCGTATTTATAGCGGCGCAGAACAAAGTGGGTAGCCGTACCCATGACCCCGTCAATCGCCGCCAATTTCTCAGCGACAAACAGAGCCACCTCATGCATACTCTTACCTTCGACCTCGGCGCACAGATCAAAGCCGCCCGACATCAGCGACACGCTACGCACCTCGGGGAACTGAGCGATATGACGGGCGACACGCTCAAAGCCATGGCCCTTATAGGGCATAACCCGCACTTCGATAAGAGCACGAACCGGCACATCCTCGCACTTTTCGGGATCGAGCAGGGCACGGTAGCCCAAGATGCTGCCCTTTTCCTCATACTCAGCAATGGTCTTAGCCACGGCGTCCTCGTTCATATCCAATCTCTGGGCAATCTCAGCCGCACTCAACCGAGCATCCTTACACAATAATGCTAAAATCTTATCCATGATCTTTTCTCCTTTCAAATTCGGACAAAGCGAGGTGTACGATCTTCATACACCGTAACATACTCAAAACCGACACGGCGCAACAGTTCCTGCGCCTGCTCGGCACCTCGGCCGATATTCTCCTTTTGATGGGAGTCACTGCCGATGGTAACAATCTTTCCGCCTAAGCCTTTATACAACCGCAAGACCTCTTCATCGGCCTGCGGCTTGCCGACCGGTGCAAACAGACCGGCCGTATTGACCTCGATTCCCTTGCCTTTTGCGATCAGTTTAATAAACAGATCACTCAAGCGGGGATAATATTTCCTGACATCCAAAGCAACGCCTTGTTTGGCGGCATAGCGCTCGAAATAATTGATATGACCCAGTACGTCAAACTTGCCCCACTCGACCATTTCATCCAACTCATCATAGTACTGTCTGAAAATGGCATCCAGATCCGTGGCACGGTAGTCCAGATCATAAAAGTCCTTCTGTCCTCTTACGTTGTGGATCGAGCCGATGACAAAATCAAACTTGCCGTCGGCCAATGCAATTTCGGCCATGCCCCGATTGTGGATGGGTTCGCCCAGTTCCACGCCAAAGCGCACGGTGACGCCCGTGCGGTTTTGCGCCACCGCTTTCAGGTAGTTGTCCCGCATCACCGAGATGGGCTGATTGGTGCAGGGGTATTCGCCGCCGCACTCGTAATGATTGGTGACGCAGATATCGTTCATTCCTTTGTCAGCCGCTACTTGTATGACATCCAAAAGATCGTCTTTTCCGTCAAAACTAAGCGCTGTATGGAAATGATAATCGCTTTTAAACATGATTTCCCTCAAAATTTAAAAAATTTACAGAAAATAAGTTTGCAAGAACGGCAAACTATGGTATATTATATTGTAACATAAGAAAAAAACGATATCAATCCTTTTTTTGAGAGGTGTGAAAATAATGCTCACCAATATCGCTCGTTGCGCCGTCATCTCGGCGCCGCTGACCCCGTTTGATGTCGATTCCAATCTATCGGCCATATCGGTAGCCGCCGATAAGGTACTGCCTTCTCGGCCGGACATTATGGTCTTCGGGGAACTATGCCTGTGCGGGGCTTCTTGCGGGCATCTGCTTCGTCAGCAGAAATTACTGCAAGACTGTTTGGCCGCCGCCGTGCGGTTTGCCGAACTGTATAAACTGTCGGACACCCTGTTCCTGCTCGGTCTGCCTTTGGCCGTTGGGCGCAAGGTCATCAGCGCCGTTGCCGTCATCAAGGGCGGGCGCATTGCCATGTTTGCCGCTTCCCAGTCCGATCTGCTGGACAAGCTGGAGCATGGCCAGACGGTTACGGTAAACAGGCAATCGATTCCCGTTTCTGTTCGTCCCGTAGTCAAGCATAATGGGATTCATATTGCCATTGTCCCCGGTTTGGATGCCTCCCAATCGCCTGAGCCCATTTGTGCCGATGTGGTGGCTTCGCCTACCTGCGCGCTGGCCGATCCGGCCCGTGATTATATGATGGGCGCACGGGTCTCGGCTCTCTCTCGGATGCTGGGTGCGGGCTTGGTTCTTTGTGCCGGCGGCATGGGAGAATCGACCTATCACGGCATCTATAAAAACCTCGGCGGTATCTTTGAAAACGGCACCGCCCTTGGCTTCCAATACGATTTTGAGCCGCTGGTGCTGGTGCGGGATATTGATATGGATCTACTCCCCGCCAAAGAGCCGATCGATGTGATTGATTTGGGCGGCGAGAATTTGACCCGTCAGCGGCTCAATCGCCATGTTTCCAAGAACCCGCTCCTGCCCGAGAATAATCGGGAGCGTGTGCTGGATGATATGGCCGACACGCAAATCCATGGCTTAGCCACCCGCATGAAGCCCACTCATCTGAAAAAGATGGTCATCGGCGTTTCGGGCGGGATTGACAGCACCCACGCCCTGCTGGTCTGTGCCGCTGTGTGCGACCGTTTGGGAATGGAGCGCAGTGACATCATTGCCGTGCTGATGCCGGGATTCGGCACCAAAGCGGGCAGCCGCAATCTGTCCGAGCAACTGGCGCAGGAGATCGGTGCTACCATTCGGGTGGTGTCGATAGCCGATAGTGTCAATCAGCATTTTAAGGATATTTCTCATGATCCGCTCAACCTCAACGCCACCTATGAAAATGCGCAGGCTCGTGAGCGCACCCAGATCCTCTTTGATATTGCAGGGGATAATGACGGCTTGGTGGTCGGTACCGGCGACCTGTCCGAGATCACCTTGGGCTGGTGCACCTTCGGCGGCGATCATCTGTCGGGCTATAATGTCAACGCTTCCCTTACCAAGTGCATGGTCACCGAGGGGGCTCGGGCGCTGGCTCGCCGTTTGGGCGGCCGTCTGCCCGCCATTGTGGGCGAGATTGCCGATGCTCCTCCCTCTCCCGAACTACTGCCGGGCGATCAGGTAACGCAGAACATTATCGGGCCTTATGAACTGCATGATTTCTTCCTATACTACTATGTACGCCACAACATGGCGCCCGATAAGATCATCTCGCTGGCTCTGCAGGCCTTCGAGGACACCTATGAAGACAAGGTAATTCGGGCGACCTTTGAGATCTTCCGCCGCCGTTTCCTCACCTCGCAGTTTAAGCGGGGCTGTGCGGCCGAGGGCGTCTTCTTCGGGGAAGTATCCCTCTCCCCCATGTCCTATCATTTCCCATCCGACCTGCCTACCGTAAATTTCTAAAGGAGATACAAAAAAAATGAAAGCAGTAATTACCGTTGTGGGTGCTGACCGTGTCGGCATCATCGCCCATGTATCCAACAAGTGTTTGGAGTACAATGTCAACATTCTCGATATTACCCAGCATGTTGTGGACGAGTATTTCACCATGACCATGGTAACCGATATCGAAAAGGCCACCGTGCCCTTTACCGAACTGGTTGATGTTATGACCGCTCTGGGCAAGGAGCTGGGCTTGGTCATTCATACCATGCACGAAGATATCTTCAATTTCATGCATAAAATCTAAGGAGAAGCCATGTTAGAGCATTACGACATACTGGAAACTATACAGATGCTCAAAGAGGAGCATCTCGATATTCGCACCGTCACCATGGGCATTTCCCTGCTCGACTGTGCGCATGAGGATTTGGACATTTTCTGTCAGCGGGTGTACGACAAGATCACCAAAAGTGCCGAATTCCTTGTCCCTCGTGCCTGCGATATTGAAAAGAAATACGGCATTCCCATCATCAATAAGCGGGTCGCTGTGACCCCCATCTCCATTGCGGCCGCCGCCTGCAAGGGTGACGACTATGCCAAAATTGCACAGACCCTTGACCGTGCTGCCGCCACACTCGGCATCAATTTTATCGGCGGGTACTCGGCCTTGGTTCACGGCGGTTTCACCGATTCCGACCGTAAACTGCTCGCTTCCATCCCCGAAGCCCTTTCGACTACCAACTGTGTATGTTCTTCGGTCAATGTAGCCACCTCCCGCAGCGGTATCAATATGGATGCCGTGGAAATGATGGGGCGCATTATTAAGGACACCGCTGCCCGCACCGCCGATCGGGATTCGATCGGTTGCGCCAAGCTCGTCATCTTTGCCAACGCTCCCGAGGATAACCCCTTTATGGCGGGCGCTTTCCATGGCGTCGGTCAGCCCGAACGGGTCATCAACGTTGGCGTGTCCGGCCCCGGTGTGGTACGCTCGGCGGTAGCCAAAGCCGGCGATTGTTCCCTGTCCGAGATTGCCGATATTATTAAGAAGACCGCCTTTAAGGTCACCCGCATGGGGCAGATGGTGGCGCACGATGCCGCCGAGGCCTTGGGTGTGCCCTACGGCATTGTCGATTTGTCCTTGGCGCCCACGCCTGCCATCGGCGACTCGGTGGCGCACATCCTCGAGGAAATGGGCTTGGAAACCTGCGGCACTCACGGCACCACGGCTTGCCTTGCCATGCTCAACGATGCCGTTAAGAAAGGCGGCATGTTCGCCTCCTCCTTTGTCGGCGGATTGTCGGGCGCTTTCATTCCCGTTTCGGAAGATGCCGGCATGATCGATGCCGCCCGCGCCGGTGTGCTCACGCTGGATAAACTGGAAGCCATGACGGCCGTTTGCTCGGTGGGACTGGACATGATCGCCGTCCCCGGCGACACCCCCGCCGAAACCATTTCGGGCATCATTGCCGATGAGATCTCCATCGGTCAGGTCAATCACAAAACCACCGCCGCCCGCCTGATCCCCGTTGTGGGCAAGGGCGTAGGCGAGGAGGTTGAATTTGGCGGATTGCTGGGCAGTGCTCCCATCATGCCGGTGCACCCCGAATCCTGCGCTCGGTTTATTCACCGCGGCGGCCGCATCCCTGCTCCGACTACGGCGCTCAAAAACTAACGATACATACAGAAAACCCGCTAACCTCTACGGTTTAGCGGGTTTTCTTTTTAGGAAAAACTTACCGTATGATATTTAATATGACTCAACAACGGCTTGGGGTCACGGCAGGTGAAATACAACACCTGCGTCTTCTCGGCCAATTTAGCCAAGAGACCCAACATTTCGCCCGCCCGTCCTTCGTCGAAATTGGCAAAGGAATCGTCGAAGACGAGGGTGGGTTTTTCCTTAATATACAGCATATCAATGAGCGCCAGACGCAGGGCGATATAGACCGCATCGGCCGTGCCGACACTGTAAAAGTGCAGATTGCGGGCGACTTCCTTTTCTTCCACCCGCACCTTGCCGCCGACATCGACGGCGATGCGACGGTCATGCTTGCCCGTCATATCCGAGAAGAAGGCCGCCGTGCGGTCAGCCAGCAGGGGCGCATACAGATGGGTCATTTCCAAATGCGCTCCATCCAAACTCTCCAACGCCAGTTGATAGGCCGCCAGCTCCCGCTCCAAGGCCGTCTGCCGATCCTGCTTTTCGTTATATTCACTCATCAGCAGATCAATCGAACCGGCATGGCGGGTGCGTTCTTCCCATTGCGCCTTCTTTTCGGCCAGCATGACTGCCAACTCATGTTCCGTCTGCTGGATCTGCTCCTTCTGCCGGCAGAGCGAAGCATGCTCGGCATCGGCACGCCGAAAGGCTTCGATATCCATGGCCGCTACCCGTTCCTGCCACTGCCGTGCCAACAACTGTTGCTCGGCCGCCGTGACCAGATCATCATACAGAGCACTAATCGCCATCGTATAATCGGGGTGCTCCCCGAAAACCTGCGACAGACTCCGTTGCAGATCGGCCGCCTCCTGATGCCGTACCATGGCTCGTTCATACACACCCTGACTCTCGGCGTTGGCCGCCGAAACCCGTCCGGCCAATACGGCATACACCACAACAGCAACTGCACCAAGTCCAACTGCCAGCAGACCAAACACCGAGACCGTCAGCCCGACCGCTACACCCGCCAACGCCAAAAGAATACCAACGGCTAACAACCATATCGGTTTTTTCCGCAACACGGGTTCTTTTACCTGCCCCAACACATCCCGCAAAGCCGTCAAGCGCTGCGCCTTGAGGTTGAGCCGATCGACATCCGACCGCGTTAACCCGCCTAACCGCTCTATCGCCTGCTGCTCGACCTGCGCCGCCGCATCGGCCTGTTGCAACAAGGTGTCCTTGCTTTGTAAAAACTCCTGATCGATCCGTTCCCGCCGCTCGGCAATGGCTCGGTCGAGTTCCTGTTGCTCGGCCTGTGCCGCCGTGATCTGTTCGGTTAACCGATCGCACGCCAGCGCCATGCCGCTCAGATCGGCCTGCTCCTGCCGCACCTGCTCGATGCGATAGGCCAGCTCGGTGATCTCCCGTCTTAGTTCAGGCAGAGCCCCTGCCCGTCCCGAGTCAATCTTATTTTTTGCCTTATGTAGTGCCTGCCGCGCCTTTTCATAAGACACGCTTTCGTCGGCGCCGGTAACCATATTTTTGAGCTTGTCTTCCAATTCCTCCATACTCACCCGATGGAGCGCCGACTGACCGAAGAAGGCGGTGCTTTCAAAGGTATCCAAGGACAGCCCGTACATCTCCTCGCCGATCTCGCGAGTTAAAGGGATATCGGTCGCAGTTACCGTATCGTAGGCACGCACCGACTTGGCCCCTTCCCGCACCACCGTGACCCGACGGTTGCCCGCCGTAAGTACCATACTGCCCGCCGTCTCGCCGCCCTGCCAAGGTTTGAAACGCTGGGCGGTGGTGATAGGGTTTGTGGCACTGCTGCGTTCGTTCTTGGGGAAGCCGTAGAGCATATACCGTATAAAACCGGCCAAGGTACTTTTGCCCGTTTCATTGGGGGCATATAATACATTCAAGCCGTCCTGCAATTCGACCGAGGCGTCACGGAATTTACCGAAATTTTTCAGTTCCAGTTTCTCAATCTTCAAATCCCGTCAACTCCTCTCCTGCCAGGGCCGCCAAACCTAAACTTGCCGCCCGCTCACGAATGCTCTCATCGGCATCACTGTCCTGCAATACCCGACGCAGATACAGACCGGTTAAGGTGTTTTCTTTTAGTAATTGCTCATGATCGGGCGCCAGCCGAGTCTTGTCCACAACCTTGACAAAAGCCACGCCCGCCTCCTGCCGGATCGCCGGCAGATGCAATAACAACTGCGACGGCCGATAGCCGGTCAGCACCAATTTGAGTAACATGTCAGGATCGGCAGACGCCAGCCGTCCCCGCACACAGGACAACACATCCATCATCGAATGGGAACCGCTAATATCCACCTCCAGCGTTTCAAAGCGACCGATGGGAGTGGATACGAAGGACAGATCTACCATACCTTTCCCTACCTGTCCGACCAGATATCCTTTCTCGCCCGTTTCATCAAAGCCGCGACCGACCAAGGTACCTGGGTAAGCGTAATAGGTGTTGCCCGCCTGCCGAATACCGGAATAAGTATGCACATGTCCCAAGGCCAGATAGTCCAGCCCGCTGGCCGCAATCTGATCGAGAGTAATGGGCTGATAAACCTGATGCCCGCCAAACCCCTGCACCTGCGAATGGATGCACATCAGATTGATGCGGGACGGGTCATCAACACGAAAGGATGCCAAGGGCTGATCCTCGCTGTTTTCATGCAGACATCCTACGCCATACACGGTAAAATCCTCTAAATCTATCTTCTCAATCTTGCCCGTTCCGAAAATATGCAGGTTATCGGGACAGACCAAATGACGGTAAGGCGATGTTCCGTATAAACAATCGTGATTGCCGGGGGCTACAAAAAATTCGGTGTTCGGATATTTGCCCGCTACGACAGAGAGAAGTCGCACCGACTCACCCGTGGCTTCCCCGTTATCGAACAAATCTCCCGCCAGCAAAACGGCACGTACCCCTTGTTCACCCGCTCCCGTCAGCGCGGCGGCAAAGGCATTACGAATGGCCTGACGGCGCATCTGCGCCACCCCCACGGGCAATTCCCGAAAGGGGGTATCCAAATGGGTGTCGGCAATATGCACAACCGATATCATCCCTCATTCTCCTTTCCTATACTTAAAAATGCGGCTAAACTTCCCCGCTGCGCTCCTTGACGGCGATGGGAAAAATACCGCTCCTCGTGGCAGGTGCACTCCCCCGCCACCGTAATGTGTTCCTCCAAGATGCCTTCGGCCAATAACATCTTGCGATTGGCCTTCCATAGATCGGCAAAGGGATTTGGATTCTCTCCGTGATAGACCAGACAACCGCCGCCGGCCGCCTCGTCAATGGTCTGCCCGACCTCACTTGACACCTCATAACAGCACGGACCGGCACTCGGACCGATGGCCGCCAGAATGTCCTGCGGCCGACAGCCATATTCTTGCATCATGGCCGCCACCGCCTTACCGGCAATGTTCTGCACCGTCCCCCGCCAGCCGGCGTGCACCAGCGCAACCGCCCGCCGTATCGGATCGGCCAGAAAAACGGGGGTACAATCGGCATGAAAGGTGACTAAGGTCACGCCCGTTTCATCGGTCATCAACCCGTCAATATCGGCAAAGGTCTTTTTTGTAATACCTTCACCGCAATCGGCACGGGTCACTTTGCGGATACGGTCGGTATGCGTCTGCGCCGCCAACACCAACGAGTCCATACTCACGCCGATGGCTTGCGTCAGCCGACGATAATTCTCCAAAACATTTTCCCGCTCATCTCCACGGGAAAAACCGAGATTGAGAGAGCCCAATTCGCCTTGGCTTACCCCGCCGTGACGGGTGGAAAAGGCATGGCAAAATCCCGCCTGCGCAAAAGCAGGTATCGTCAAATATTCCAATTGTCCTCGATATTCGTGACAAAACCCCATCTCGGTATCGGACTCCCTTCTCTTTTCTTCTATCATATCATTTTACGCCCTTCTATGACAAGGTGAAAACCAAATAATTTCTACTGAAACAAAAATTTTCCATTTGTCTGTTGGTAAATTTGCACAAAATTTAGCAACTTATCAAAAATTGATTGCACTTTACACAAGGATTCGCTATAATGAATGTGTTAGGCGCTATATCGTTTTAGCGTGAGAAAGGAGAAAAACCAAATGAAAGATTATGCACAGTCCGTCCTGAGAAACATCTGCCTTGCCGGTCACGGCTCGGCCGGTAAAACCTGTTTGACTGAGGCCCTCCTGTTCACCTCGAAGGCCATTGACCGTCCGGGTAATATTGCCGCAGGTAACACCTGCTCAGACTTTGATGCCGAAGAAATCAAGAGAGGGATCTCAATCTCCGCATCCGTCTGTCCGGTCGAGTGGAAGGACTGCAAGATCAATATTATAGATACTCCCGGATTTTTTGACTTTGTCGGCGAGGCCCATCAGGGCATCCAGGCTGCTGACACCACTTTGATCGTAGTTTCGGCCAAGGACGGTGTTGAGGTAGGTACCGAACATATTTTCGGTTATGCCGGCACCAAGCCCCGTGCCTTCTTTGTTACTAAGCTTGACGAAGAGCATGTAAACTATTCGCATACCCTTGAAGATCTGGCCAAGGTATTTGGCAACAGTGTATGCCCCATTACCCTGCCGTTGATCGACGGAGATAAGGTTATCGGCTATGTTGATCTGCTGCAAAACAAGGCGGTTGACCTAAAGGGTAACGACATTCCCATCCCTGCCGATGTACCCAAGATGGATATGTATCAGCACAAATTGGTTGAAGGTATTGCCGAAACCGATGAAGAGCTGATGGAAAAATACTTTAATGATGAACCCTTCACTCCCGAGGAAATCCGCAAAGGCGTTGTGGCCGGTATTGCCGCAGGCACTCTGCTTCCTGTCTTTGCCGGTACCTGTAACGATCAGGGCGGCGTGTCTCTGTTGCTGGACGATATTGTTAAATTCTTCCCCAGCCCCGGTTATCGTGATGTCATCGAAGGTCAAAATATTCGCGGCGAATCCATCGAGATTGAGATCGGCGAGAACGAGCCTTTCTCGGCCTTTGTATTTAAAACGGTGGCCGACCCGTTTGTGGGCAAGATGTCTTATTTCCGTGTTACCTCCGGCACCCTGACTACCGACAAAACGATCATCAACACCGTTTCGGGTCAGACGGAGAAGATCGGCCGCATCTATGTCATGCGCGGCAAAAAGCAGATTGAGGTTTCCAAACTGTCCTCGGGCGATATCGGCGTGGTTACCAAACTGACCAACACCAATACCGGCGACACCTTGTGTGAAGCCTCCCGTCCCTGTATCCTGCCGGGTATCCATCGCGAACTGCCCTCGCCCTGCCTGAGCATGGCCGTCACGCCCAAGACCAAAGGCGACGAAGATAAGATCGCCGGTGGCCTGCAAAGACTGTGCGAAGAAGATATTACCATCGCCTATCAGCTCGACCGCGAGACCAAACAGCAGTTGTTGTCGGGTTTGGGCGAAATGCATTTGGATGTTATCGTATCCAAGCTGAAAAACAAATTCGGCGTGGCGGTGGATCTGGCTACGCCCCGCGTACCCTACCGTGAAACCATCAAGAAGAAGGTCAAGGTGGAGGGCAAACATAAGAAACAGTCGGGCGGACACGGCCAATACGGTCATGTTTGGATCGAGTTTGAACCGGGCGTGGAATCCGATCTGGTCTTTGAAGAGAAGATTTTCGGCGGCTCGGTACCTAAAAACTTCTTCCCCGCCGTAGAAAAGGGATTGCGTGACAGTGTCAAGCACGGCGTGCTGGCCGGCTATCCCGTTGTAAATCTGAAAGCCACATTGCTCGACGGTTCTTACCATCCGGTTGACTCCAATGAGTTGGCCTTTAAGGTAGCCGCCGGTTTGGCCTTCAAGGCAGGCTTGCCGCAGGCCAACCCCGTACTGCTTGAGCCGATCGGAATGCTCAAGGTCGTCGTACCTGAAGTTTTGACCGGTTCGGTCATCAGTGACCTCAACCGCCGCAGAGGCACCATGCTGGGCATGAACCCGATGGGCGGCGGTACGCAGGAGATCATGGGCGAGGTTCCCATGAGCGAAATGCACACCTACGCGACCGACCTGCGCTCCCTCACCCGTGGCCGCGGCTCCTTCGAGTTCAAGTTTGAACGGTATCAGGAAGCCCCCGCTCCGGTAGCCCAAAAAGTGATTGCCGAAGCGCAAAAAGAAGAAAATTAACCCTTATATTTCAGGAATGTGGTTACCCACATTCCTGATTTTTTTGTGAATTTTTAATTTTTTATGAATTAGATATTGTGAAATCAACAAATTCGGTGTATAATATGATGACAATACTCTGAAGAGAGGTGTAATTATGCTTAAAATCAATGGCATAAACGGAGACATTTATTTAGCCGATTCGGTCATTGCACGTCTGGTCGGATGTGAAGCTTCCGCTTGCTTTGGCGTAGTCGGCATGGCCGCCCGCAATGCGGCAGACAGTGTGGTTTCCCTGCTGTCCCGTGACAATATGGAAAAAGGCGTCAATATACGCTATGAACATAATCAATTATATATCGACCTGCATGTTATCATTTCCCATGGCGTAAATATTCCCGCCATTTCGCAGGCGATTGAAGAAAAGGTAAGCTACAGTGTCGAAAAATTCACCGGCGTACCGGTACGCAGTGTGCGAATTTTTGTCGATTCGATCAAGGCGTAAGTGCGCCGATAGAGAGGTAATATTTTGGAACTGACATCAACCCTGCTGCGGGACATGATTGTATCCGCAGCCAATCATCTTGAAAACAAAAAACAGCCGGTCAACGACCTGAATGTTTTCCCCGTGCCCGACGGCGATACCGGCACCAACATGTCGCTGACCTTGGGTGCCGCACGCAAAGCGGTACTGGAACTGGATACCGATGAGATAGGCGTGGTGGCCAATGCCGCCGCCAATGCCCTGATCCGCGGTGCCCGCGGTAACTCCGGCGTTATCCTCTCCCTGCTCTTCCGAGGCCTGGCCAAGGGACTCAAGGGAATGACCACTGCCAAAGCGAAAGACTATGCCCGTGCCGCCACCTTGGGTTGCGAGGGCGCTTACAAGGCCGTCATGAAGCCGACCGAAGGCACCATCCTTACCGTTGCCCGCCTGTCGGCCGCCGCCGCCGTGCGTGCCGCCAATAGCGGCATGGATCTGAAAAAGGTCTTTGATGCTCAACTGGATGCCGCCAAGGAAGCGCTCAAACAAACACCGGAGATTCTGCCCGTGCTCAAGCAGGCAGGCGTGGTAGATGCCGGCGGCCAAGGCTATGTAATCGTGCTGGAAGGCATGCGCAGTGTCCTGTTTGACAATAAGATCATCGAGGCCAATGAGCAAACAGAGGAAGTCACTTCCACCGCTGATTTTGACAATTTTGATACCGAAGAAATCAATTTTGCCTATTGCACCGAGTTCTTGATTGATAAAGCCGACCCCGATTCGGAGGCCGACGATTTCCGTTCCTACCTGCAAACCATCGGCGACTGCGTCGTCGTTGTCGATGCCGGTGACTTTATCAAAACTCATGTGCACACCAACAACCCCGGTCTTGCCTTAGAAGCAGCCGTAAAACTCGGCATGCTCAATAAGATCAAGATCGAGAACATGAAAGAACAACACACCGCCTTGGTCAACGATGCCCAGCCCAAAGCGGAAGAACCCGCCAAGCCGGCCGAACCCGAAAAGCCCTACGGCTTCGTGGCCGTGGCCGCCGGCGAAGGTTTCCATACCGTTTTGAAGGATCTGGGGGTAGACAATATTATCTCCGGCGGACAGACCATGAACCCCTCTACCGAAGATATCCTCAACGCCATCGACCGCACGCCGGCCGAGACTGTATTTGTTCTGCCCAATAATAAAAATATCATTATGGCGGCCGAACAGTGCATTGATCTGACCGAGAAGCATGTCGTAGTTTTGCCCACCAAGACGGTTCCTCAGGCCATTACCGCTATCTTTGCCTTTGATCCGGATGCCGATACCGATACCAATGCCGCCGCCATGATGGAGGCCGCCGGTACCGTTACCACCATGTCGGTAACCTATGCCGCCCGTGACAGCCTGTTCGACGGCATGGAGATCAAGAAGGGTGACTATCTGGGCATGGTCAACGGCAAAGTCATGGAGGTTGAGCGTTCGCTGGCCGACTGTATCGGAAAAATGGCCGACGAAGGCCTGCGTGGCGACGAAACCTATATCAATGTCTTCTACGGCGAAGGCGTAACCGAAGATCAGGCCACGGAGGCTCAAACTCTGCTCTCCGAACACCTGCCCGACGCCGAGATCAACATTATCAACGGCGGTCAGCCGGTATACTACTTTGTCATTTCGGCAGAATAATTATGGATAATCTTGAGTTCTTATATTCCCGCCGCAGCATGCGCCGCTATACCGATCAACCGGTGTCAGCCAAGCAACTGCAGGCCATTCTGAAGGCGGCCATGCTTGCCCCTTCCAGCCGTAACGGCCAACCGTGGCACTTTGTCGTCATCCGTGATGCCGCCACCCGTGAAGCATTGATGGAATATCAACCGAATATGTCTTTTGCTCGCTATGCGGATACGGTAATTCTTGTCTGTGCCGATACCACCATTACCACCCAACCGCAAGCCCATTCCGATTGTGCGGCCGCCACCATGAATATCCTGCTGGCCGCTCACGCCCAAGGCTTGGGCGCCTGCTGGTGTGCCGTGCATCCGTATGAGGATCGTCAGCTCGCGATCGCCGAGCTTTGCCATATTCCCGAACATATCTGCATCTTTTCAGCGGTCACCGTCGGCCACCCAGGCAAGGACAACCCTCCTGTGCCCGATCGATTCCGTGATGATCGCATACATAATGAAACATGGTAAACTGCGCGGGGAGGGTCACCTCCCCGTTTGCCAAGATTGCGAGGTACTTTAATGATCTGCCGCTCTATTGATGCACAGACTCATGAACAATTCATGATCGGCTCCGTCAAGGAACATTTTATGCAAACCCCCGTCTGGGGCGAGATCAAATCAACCGATGGTTGGCGGCATGAATATATCGGTTTTTATCAAGACTCTCAACTGTGCGCCAGCGCCATGTTGCTCAAGAAATCGGTTCCGCTCATAAAAAAATATTTATATTATTGCCCTCGCGGCCCCATTGCGGATTATGAGAACCGCCCCCTGTTGTGCGAAATGACCGCCGCTTTGCGCCAATATCTGAAATCCCAACAGGCCCTCGCCCTTACTATCGACCCCGATGTCGCCATCGAGGCCCACGATAAATACGATAATCCCACCATGCCCCGTAACGATCTGGTCGAATATCTGACAACGCTTGGCTGGAAACATAGCGGATATGTGAAAAACTTTGAAAATAAACAGCCCCGTTATACCTTCCGCCTGTCGCTGGATGCGGGCGTGGATGCGCTATATGATAATTGCGACCGTATGGCTCGTAAAAACCTTAAGTTTGCCGACGAAGCCGCCATCCGCATCTATCCTTCGGATGATCTGGATCGATATTTCGAGATCATGCGAGACACCGCCGAGCGGGATCACTTCTATGAAGGTTCCCCTGCTTATTATCGGCGCCTGTACCCCATACTCAAAGAAAAAGGCATGGCTCAGCTGTGGTTTGCCCGCTACGAACCCAAAGAAAATCTGCGCTTAGTCGAACACAGCCTTGCCGAACTGGATAACGAGTTGCGAGAGATTGAAAAGAAATTAGCCGTCAAAACCACGCCCCGTCTGGAAACCAAAAAGCAACAAACCTTGGAAAAGCGTGGTCGTATTGAAAAACAAAAAGCATTGGCACAGGACTATCTCCGCCAATATCCCGACGGATTGGATCTGTCTACCCTCATTACCGTCAGTACCCCCAACCGCACATGGACGGTGTGGGGCGGTTCCCGAAGCGAACTACGCCAGTTTGCCGCCAATTATAAGATTACTTGGCATGCCATTGAGCAGGCTTGTGCACAAGGCAAAGAATTTGTAGATTTCTTCGGCAGTACCGGCGATCCTTCACCCGATAATCCCATTACCGGCATCTATGCTTTTAAAAAGAAATTCTCCGGCTTGTATACCGAGTTTGCCGGTCAATTTGACTTAATTGTTGCTCCCGTTTGGTATGCACTTTGGAACATCCTTTCCCCCCTGGCCCTCAAAACCCGTCGCCTGTTGCGGCGCCGCCATAACGACTGACAAAAAATCCGAGAACCTAGGTTCTCTGATTTTCTTTATTCTTCTATGCTATAAATCTGCATTTCACATTCAGCCATCTTTTTTAATTTAAACAGCGTCGCAATCACGTTCGGCACCGCCTGATCGTAATATCCGTTATAGGCCTTTACCTGTCGATTGTACTGCTCACTCGCATTGGCAATGTCCTGCTCTACTGCACGCAAATCATTTCTTAATGTCACAAACATCGCACTTATGCGTAATTTTTGATATTTTTCCGCTGAAGCAAACAAACGCCGCAACGCGTCGGTTAGTTCCGATTCGATCTCACACTTTTCCATTAAGGATGCTGCCGCAATCGAACGATTACGTAACGCAATCAACTCCTCAATCACCGCCGTTTCATGCGCGGCATATTCCTGCACAGCTTCAATCAACCCCGGGATCAGCTCATATCTCTTTTTCATAAACCGATCCACAACCGCATACTTATCTTCACACTCATATGTCAGTCCCGAAAAATGACTGCGCACCGCAAAAACCCATATCACTATAACGGCCACAAGAAAAGCCAATATCCCTAATATCCAATACAGCCAACCCATGACGGATCCTCCTGATTTTTTTCTTTATTATACCACACCGCCCCTGCCATTTCAAGCACCAATGCGAACCTTACCGCATATCATGTACTGTAATGGAGGTGTGATGCATGCTATATAGAGGTACAGATAACGGCGATTGCTGCTGCAATATGTCCATCGTCATCGTTGGCATTTTGCTGATCATGCTCATCACTCGCTAAAGAAGAAAGATCGCAGATACCTCTGCGATCTTTTTCTTATTTGAATACATCAATAACGGCAAACACTTTATTAGTGATTTCACTGAAAATGTCCCCAAAGAAATAAGACAATACCAGTCCGGCAACCACCAATACACTCGTAACAAGCAAAAATGTCAGCAATACGCCCCGCGCCAAATTGCGACGATTAAAGTTCTTCGTACCGCCCAGAGCCCAGATCAAGGTAGCTAACCAGCCAATCACCGGTATCCCCATCAGCAATACCGTACCCATATACTGCGCCGAACCAAGCACATCGTAGGCCGGATCATCATAATATTCTTCATAATCAGGCATGTCCTTTTTTAAATACGGCAGAGTCTCCGATTCCAGCTCGGATTGGGGAGCCTCCGGCTCCTGCATCGCGGCAATCGTTTGCGCCAACTCCACCTTCTCGGTCGGTTTCTCATCCATAATCACCGGCTCGCCCGGTTCATGACCGCTATGTACAGGAGCAGGCTGATTGCGCAGAATCTCCTCCTGCGGCTCCTGCGGTACATACATCTCCTCTACTACCGGCTTCTCCTTGTTGTCTTCTTCATGCGGGGAGGGGAAGGTAGGCTTAAACGGCGCCGGTCTGCGGCCAAGCCGTGCCGCACCACATTCGGGACAATTCTCCATCTCATCCGTTAAGTCAGCACCGCAATTAATACAATAATCCATAGCTTCCTCCAAAATACTAATATATTCTTATTATATCGGACAACTTCCATAATGTCAAGGGGAGCAAAAAAGCGAGGCATAAGCCTCGCTTTTTTAGGATTTAGCTGTTGAACTTTTGGCGGAGGATTCTTCCGAACTCTCGGTCGATGCTTCCGGCTCGGTGTTAGGGTGAATGTCCTCGTAAATAAATTTATGAATATGATCGGTAGCTTTTTCCAGATCATATTGCATATAATACACCCCGTTAATCATAGCACTTTTCGCATCATCGTAATCTCCGGGAATCATCGCTTCCTCTATAACAACCTCTCCGCTGGTAAGAACCGGAAGAAATTCCAATACATCATTATAAGAAAACGATGTTGTTACCATGGGAATCACCGTCTTGGCCAACGACGGATACTGCAATACAGACATGCTCGACACCTTCTCAAAGACTGCCTGCAGAACCTGTCTTTGACGGCCGGTACGCGCCTGATCATTTCCGATGGCTCGGATTCTTGCATATCCAACCGCTTGTTGGCCATTCAAAAGCGTATCCTCGCCATAATTATTTAGATATGTTGCACCTGGACGATTTAATTCTTTAATATGGGCATTGATCAAGTTTCGCTCGGCATTCGTGATATCCATGGTAATGCCACCGACCGCATCTACCACCTTGGCCAATTGGTCAAAATTCACCGTTACATATTCGGTAATATTCAAATTAAAGTTTTGGTTGAGTGTCTTAACCGCCAAGGAGGCCCCACCATATCCATAAGCATGGGTAAGCTTATCTCCACGCCCGTTAATCTGCACATAACTGTCACGCATGACCGAGATCAATTTTACTTTGTTGGTCTTATGATTGATGCTCAGTATCATAATCGCATCACTCAAACCGGCATCGCTATCAAGTCGGAT
Source organism: Eubacteriales bacterium (assembly GCA_045631845.1). GTDB lineage: Bacteria > Bacillota > Clostridia > Oscillospirales > UMGS1783 > CAKSHC01. The sequence continues at coordinate 27,188 of JAZQVM010000015.1, forward strand.
CGTAGCCATGTCGTTCTGTGAGCCAAGGAGTTGTGTTCTTCTCTTGTCTTCCTAAGCCCGCTTGGCCTCCGACTTTGTCACGCATGACCGAGATCAATTTTACTTTGTTGGTCTTATGATTGATGCTCAGTATCATAATCGCATCACTCAAACCGGCATCGCTATC
>JAZQVM010000016.1:0-2716 GCA_045631845.1 Eubacteriales bacterium
AGCGGAACAACTGGGTCAGCACCGTGTTCATCAGCAGATAAAACACCGCCGCCACCGCATAGGCCGTCGCGTCCACCTCACGGTTAACCGCACTCTTGGCAAAATACAATAGCTCGGTCACGCCAATCGCCGTCACCAGCGCCGTATCCTTAACTAAAGTAATGCACTCGTTGGATACGCTCGGCAAGGTCACCCGCAACATCTGCGGAATGACGATCTTATACTGGGTCTGCCAGGTCGAAAAGCCCAGCACCCGCGCCGCCTCGTACTGCCCCTTGTCGATGGAGAGCAAACCGCCACGGAAAATTTCACAGAAATAAGCCGTATAGTTGAGTACAAAAGCCACACAAGCCGCCGGAAACCGATCCATCACCAAGTATTCCCCGATCCACGGAATAAAGGGCAACCCGTAGTAAATAAAAAACAGTTGCAATAACAGCGGCGTACCACGCAGCAGCCACACATATACACCCGTGACGCCCCGCACCAAGGCAAAGCGGCTGCGCCGCAAATAACTCATGGCAAACCCCAACGGCAACGACAAGATCGCCGTAATGCAAAACAACCCCAGCGTGTACTTCACACCGCCGAGCAACGATTGGCACAATTCTAACATCTCATATACACCAATACTGCCCGCCGTGTTGTGGCGGGCAGTACCCTTTTACCTCGAATTATTCGGTCTCGATCAGATAACGGCCAACAATCTCGTCAACCACCATCGCATCTACACGGCCGGCTTTCAGATCCAGATAGCAGGTCACGTTATCTTCATACTCAACAACCTCGCCTACCTTCTCATATACCGCATTGCCCTGCAAAGCTTCCAGCGCCGAAGAACCCTTCTGCAAACCAACCTTCTTGCCTTCCAAGGCCGCCACGTTCTTGATGTCCGAACCCTCGGGTACAATCACGATCTGTGCATTGGCCACATAGGCCTTGGGGATGAACATAGCCTCAACACGGGCATCGGTGATGGTCATGCCGTTCCAAATGCAGTCGATCTTGCCGCCGTCCAGCTCCATCTCCTTGGCATCCCAGTTGATGGGCTGCTTAACAAGGGTAACACCCAATCTCTTGCAAACCTCTTCGGCCAGGTCAATGTCAAAGCCGACGATCTCGTTGTTTTCATCGGTAAAGCCCATCGGCGGGAAAGAAGCATCCAAGCCCAGTACGAGCTGACCCTTATCCTTGATCTTCTGCAGCGACTGATCACCGCCGGGAGCGGTCGTATCTTCAATATAAGTATCGTTCTTAACTAAAATATTCTCACCGAACCAATTCTTGCTGATCTCGGCCGCCGTGCCGTCGTCGATCATCTCGTCGAGCGCACCGTACACCGCCATACCCAGCGCAATATCATCCTTGCGGAAACCAATGCCGTATTCCTCGGCCGCCAGTTTATCATTCAGCACCACATACGTCTTCTCCGTCTGAGAACCGGCGCCACCGCCGCATCCCACAACCGTCAGCAGCAAAGCCACCGCCAAAATCATAGCTACAATCTTTTTCATCGTAATGTCTCCTTTTTCTTTGGGTGTTATTATTATATGCTTTATTGTGATAAAGTGCTACCATGAAAAAAGATTGAAATTCTTTGTTTTTCCTCTCTTTTCCAAGCCTTTCTTTTATTTTCTTCGTTTTTCATAGAATTGCTGAATTTTTCTCACGTTTTGTTTTACACTATCTAAGGAGGTGACGAAAGTGAGTCCAAAAGAACTTCTTTATATCGAAGACGCATTGGGGCGCATCCAGTTTTTGCGCCAAAAGTGCAACCAATATCAGTCGCAAGTAACCAATGAACAGCTCAAAGGTCTGCTCACCCGCATAGAAAACGAGCAGTGCACGCTGTTCAACCAGATTTACGGACAGTTGTAAGGAGGAAGCCATGAACGATCAATTCATGATGGAGGACGTACTGACCACCCTCAAAAGCCAAATCGACCTGTTTTCGCACGGCACCGTTGAGTCCTCAACCGCAGGCGTGCACAACTCATTCCATGACGCGCTGTGCAAGGCCTCACAGCAGCAGAATGAGGTTTACAATGCCATGGCGGCCATGGGCTGGTACCCGTCCACGCAGGCCGAGCAGCAACAAATCGAGCAGGTCAAGCAAAAATATTCCCAGCCTTGCTAACCTGCAAAAAAAGAGGAGTCATTTGACTCCTCTTTTCTTATGATCCATCAGGAAAAATCCCGTTCAAGTTGTCGCAATAATTGTGAAGTGTTGGCCTCATACCACTGATCGTTATATAAAACCATATTGCCATTAACAATAATCTTCACGTCGACAACCTGATATGTTGACGAATCTACCTGACCGCCACTATACTCGTATATGACATAATCTGTACATATCTCATACAAATTACCGTCTAACGACCCCTTTTTATTTGTTTTGTTTAATTGTAGATTCCTCAAAGCCGACTGATATGCGGCACATCGGTCTCCTCGCTCAAAGTTCAAATACAGTTTGGATTGTCCGGCATGACGAAGAGTAAATGACATACCCTGCTCAGGCAAGCCAAAAACATCTTGCCCCGTCAATTCGTATTGCTCGCCACCCGAACATCCACAAAGCATAAGCAACGTCGCAATAACCGCAACAGCAATCGTGCGTTTCATATACTACATCTCCTATATTCAGGAAAGAGGAGAGAATCCTCCTCTTCCCTTACCAATTACGCTACGTCATCAAAATCGCGTTCCAGTTGCC
>JAZQVM010000017.1:0-14089 GCA_045631845.1 Eubacteriales bacterium
GGCGGCTTGCGGGGTGGACATCATCTCGGTTGGCGGGCTGACCCATTCGGTGGCGGCTATGGATATTTCGCTGGAGTTTCGAGCATAAAAATAAGTCTATGCCAATCGGCATAGACTTTCTTAGCAATAAAAAAACTCATCCGATAGGATGAGTTTTTTGTCGTTGTTACGCGTTAGCTTTATTGACCTTAACAGCCATCTGAGCCTTTTTACGGGAAGCGGTGTTCTTCTTGAGAACGCCCTTAGCCGTAGCCTGATCGACCGTCTTGACAGCGGCACGGAAGGTGGTGTCAATGGTCTCTTTGTTGCCCTCGACGATAGCGGCATCGAGCTTCTTAATGGCGGTCTTCATATCAGACTTGATCATTTTATTGCGAAGAGTTCTGGCCTCGGTGGTCTTTACTCTCTTCTTAGCAGACTTGATGTTCGGCAAAACTAAGCACCTCTCTTACATTTTTCATTCTTATAATTATAAACATAATAACTCCGCAAAGTCAAGAGTTTTTTTACGAAGAGGAATAAAAATCCCATGATCGGACATAGTATCTGAGAGGTGAATACTATGAACAACCTTCGTACCGACCTTGTTTGCGAACTTATTGATGCACACCCTGAATTATACTCCGTAAAATCACCAATGTCAAGTGAAAGTGAGGCATTTGGTGTAAAAATTCGCAGAATTTCCCTGAATGAGGAGCAGGCGCAACGCTTAGGCCGCCGTGTAGGGCGATATCATACGCTGGAATGTCAGGGTTTGGAGCATGCCGACGGACAAACCTTCCTATCCATGATTCAAGCTGTGGCAGGGGAACTCCGCTCTCTTATCGGTGATTTTGATAGTTTGCTTGTGGCAGGACTCGGCAACGGCTCGGTCACGCCCGATGCTTTGGGCCCACGCACCGTCGCTCATGTGGTAGTGTCCCGCCATATCAAAAGCAGTCTGCCGCAAATGTATCGGGAGATGAATTTGGGCGAGGTGTCGGCCATTGCCCCCGGTGTGCTGGGGCAAACGGGTGTGGAAAGTGCCGATATTATCCGCGCCGTCGGTCAGGTGGTCAAACCATCGGCCATGATCGTCATCGACTCCTTGGCCGCCATGGATCGCCGTCGGCTTTGTACTACCGTGCAATTGTCTGATACCGGCATCACTCCCGGCAGTGGCATCGGCAACCGTCGCTTTGAACTCTCAAAGCAAACGATGGATATTCCCGTCATTGCGCTGGGAATTCCCATGGTGATCTCGGCTGCCGCCTTGGGTGGACAGGATGAGGATGAACTGATCGTTACGCCCAAGAGCATTGACCTGCTCATCGGCCGTGCCGCACGGCTCTTAGGATATGCCATCAACCATTGCGTCCATGAAGACATGACGGTGGAGGATATGGATAGCCTGCTGTCATAGTTTGGGTGCCTTCGGCATAGAGTAGAGTCGGAGGTGAAAAGGATGAAAGGACGATGGGGACAGGCGGGTGCCTGTTTGCTTTGCATCGGGGCGCTGGTGATTACGGCACTGGGCATGAGCAGTAATCTGGGAAATCGGTTAGCTCTTGCCATCGCCCGCCCCGGCATCCATAGCGGCGGCAGTGTAAGCTTGGAGGCGTTTGTGTCATTGTTAATGCCCAATCTTGTAAGCAATCATGGGAATCCTTCCATCTTTTCAGGTACCTTTTGGGAGTCCTTTTTTGAACGGACGACCTCAGTCGACACCATTCTTGAAACCCTTTCGCAGGACGAGGAATTTACCGCATTGACAGGGGAGGGACTCTATTCGGTTGTGCCAACCGATCTGCACCCCGACGAATCGGACGGTTACCCCAGCTGGAATGGGGGATATATCCGCAACAAAAGCGTGATGGACTTTGATGTTCAGGCTTTGATGGAACAGCCGCTGGATCTTGGCAGTAAAAGCGATGGGCCTCAGGTCCTTATCTTCCATACCCATTCCCGAGAGTCCTATAACAATACCGGTGAAGTCTTTGCCGCTCCCGAGGTAACGCATAATAACGACACCACCAAGAGTGTGGTTGCGGTAGGCGATGTGTTGGCGCAGACCTTAAAATCCCAAGGAATTTCGGTCATTCACAGTACGGAAATTTATGACTCTACATATACCGGCGCCTATTCCCGATCCGACGCCGCTGTGGCGGCCATTCTGGAACAATACCCCAGCATACGGGTAGTATTGGATCTGCATCGGGATGCGGTGTATACCGGCGATGGCGGCAAATACCGCCCGATCGTGGAGAAGGACGGCATGGACGTGGCGCAGATTATGATTTTGGCCGGTACCGGTAATGATACTGACGATGTCAATCCCCATTGGCAGGATAATATCCGCTTCGGATTGACCCTGCAGAGTGAGGTGGAAAAGGTTTGCCCCGGTATCACCCGCGCCATGATGGTGCGCACATCCGCATACAATCAAAATCGGTCCAAAGGCGCCCTTCTCATCGAGGTCGGCACCACTGGAAACACCTTGACCGAAGCCAAACGAAGCGCCTATTTTATCGGTCAGGCACTCGGTCAGATCCTCGCATAAGGGTGCAACTGTTCTTCGTCGGCTTTACTTGTATCCTGCTGGCCTTTTTCTTTGTGACATCCTTATCGATAGTCAATTATCGATCCGCATCGGCCGCCCCCTATTTTAGCGGACAAACGCTTTTCGCCGTTGACCGAGAGGGAATCACCGTTTTCGGTCAAACCTATTTTTGGCCATAAAGAAGGAATCGAGTTTAAGACTCGATTCCTTTTTCGGTATTTATCATATTAAGGCGAAGGGCATTGGTTACCACCGATACCGATGACAGACTCATAGCTGCCGCCGCAAACATAGGAGAGAGAAGGGGGCCGCCGAACAGATGCAGAAGTCCCGCCGCAATCGGAATGCCGATGGTGTTGTAAATACACGCCCAGAACAGGTTTTGCCGTACATTGCGCATGGTGGCCTTGCCGATATTAACCGCACGAACCACATCATATAAACTGTTTTTGACCAGCACCACATCGGCCGATTCCACCGCCACATCGGTACCGCCGCCGATAGCGATGCCCACATCAGCCGCCGTTAAGGCAGGGGCATCGTTGATGCCGTCGCCCACCATAACGGTCACCCCCGTCTGCCGTAATCTTTCAATGACTGCCGCTTTGTCTTCCGGTAAGGCACGGGCAATGACCTCATCGGGATCCAGCCCCGCCTGCTTGGCCAAGGCGCGGGCGGTTGATTCGCTGTCGCCGGTCAGCATGTGGCAGATAATGCCCTGCTTTTGTAAAAGCGCTATGGCCGGCGCACTGTCGGGACGCAGGGTGTCGGCAATGGCAAAGATGGCGCAGGCTATACCGTCTACCGCCAAATAGATCACGGTATTTCCGTCTGCTTCAAATGCCGCCGCTTGGGTGGTCAGTTGAGAAATATCAATTTCTTTCCCTGTCAAATATTCGGCTTTGCCAATATGAATGGGTTTGCCGTCGGATTTGGCTTCAATGCCGTGTCCCGTCACCGCCGTAAATCCTTCCACGGCGGGTAGTTCCCTATCTGATGCATACTCCACAATGGCTCGTGCCAAGGGATGCTCCGATAGAGATTCGGCCGCCGCCGCCAAAGCCACCAGCGGTTCTTCATCGCCCAAAGCATACATGCCCGTTACCCGAGGTTTGCCGAGGGTGAGTGTGCCCGTTTTATCAAAAACAATATGTTTGACATCATGGATGCGCTCGATGGCCTGTGCATTCTTGAACAGTACGCCGTTCTTGGCTGCCTTGCCGGTGCCTACCATGATGGAGGTTGGGGTCGCCAATCCTAACGCACAGGGGCAGGCAATCACCAATACCGATACCAATACATTGACACAGAAGGAGATGTCCTTTCCGCTGATCCCCCAGCCAATCGCCGCCAGCAGACCGATGGCCAATACGGTGGGTACAAAAATGCCCGAGATCTTGTCGGCCAGCCGTGCAATGGGGGCTTTGGTGTTTTGCGCATTCTCAATCAGCGTGATGATCTGTGCCAACGCCGTATCCCGCCCCAACTTTTGCGCTTGCATACGGATGGTGCCGTTTTTATTTAAGGTAGCGCCCGATACCGAATCACCTTCCGTTTTGTCCACCGGAATACTCTCACCCGTCAGCATCGATTCGTCTACCGATGTCTCACCCGCGATCACAATCCCGTCCACCGGAATCTGCTCACCGGGGCGTACCAGTATGATGTCGCCCACACGCAACTGCTCCACAGGTACGATGGTCTCGGTATCGCCGTCCAGCACCGTCGCCGTCTTGGGAGACAGATCGGTCAGCCGCCGAATGGCATCGGCCGTCTTATCCTTCGCCGAAGCCTCTAAATTCTTACCGACAAGAATGAGGGTAATAATCATGCCGCAGCTTTCAAAATATAATCGATGTACCCCGTGAGCATCGCCAAGAGCAATGGTAACGGTGGAATATAGACTGAACAGAAAAGCCGCCACCGTGCTGATGGTGATTAAACTATCCATATTCGGCGCACCCCGCAACAGCGCACGGGTGCCGTTGCGATAAAAGTTAGCCCCCACAATCATAGAGGCCAGCGCCAATATTCCTTGCGTAATGGCCATCACAATCGGCTGTTGCAAGAAAAACGGCAACGGGGCACAGGGGAACAGCATTGGCCCCATAGCGATGTAGAATAGGGGAATGGTGATACAGGCACTCACAATCAGGCGGATGCGCAGCATCTTTCGTTCTTTGGCTAGATCGCTTTCGTTGCGGGCAATGTAAAAGCCGCATTTCTTAACGGAGAGTTCAATATCAGCCATCGTGATGCGCTTCTCGTCATAGTTTACCACCGCAATCTCGGTGGCAATATTTACAGTAGCATTCGTAATGCCATCCTTTTTAGTTAAGGCACGCTGCAGGGCGGACGAGCAGGCCGCACAGTGCATGCCACCGATTTTCAGTCGTACGGTTTTCATAGTATCACCTCTACATGCATTATATACTTCTCATGTATACGATTCAAGTTTTTTTGGGCGGTTTGTCATTTTTTTTAAGGTTTGTCCGTATTATGGGGTAGGAGGAGTGGTATATGAAGAAAAAACAAATCCTATCGGGCGTTTTGCTCGGTATCTTTTTAAGCGGCCTTTTGGTATGGGGCGCCTTGACGCCGCTCACAAAATCAATAGAACAGGCCATACCGCCGCCCGCCCCGCCGCAAAAGGTAAACGGGGTTTGGGTGGCCACAACCAGCGGGCTGGATTTTCCGTCAAAGCCCAATCTGACCTCTGAACAATTAAAATCCGAGATCGATACCATCTTACAGGATATTAAATCATGGGGCATGAACACGGTCGTCTTTCAGGTGCGTCCGTCCTGTGATGCTCTGTATGCCTCGGATATTTTTCCTGTATCTTCGGTATTGAGTACCGAGCATGTCTTGCCCGATAATTTTGATCCGCTGGCCTATATTGTGCAGGCGGCGCATGAGTTGGAACTGGAATTGCATGCGTGGATCAATCCGTTACGAGTCACAACCGGTACGGCCGAACAGCCGGCGCACGATCTCAGCATTCTTCCCGAAAACAGTCCCGCCCGTCAACATCCCGAATGGGTGGTGGCCTATGCCGATGGACGGATGTATTGGGATGCGGGGCATCCCGAGGTGCGGCAGTTGGTGGCTGACGGAGTGAAGGAAATCCTTGATCGGTATGAGGTGGACGGCATCCATTTTGACGATTATTTTTACCCCTATCCGCAGGAGGGGGCTGTCTTTGATGATGCGGCTGCTTATGCCCAATATGGAGAGGGAAAAAGTTTGGAAGATTGGCGCAGGGAGAATATCAATGCCATGATTAGGCAGGTACATACGCTGGTGGAAGGGTATGAAAAGGATATACAGTTTGGCGTATCGCCCTTTGCTGTTTGGAAGAACCAAGAATCCGACCCGTTAGGGAGTGCCACCAAGGCGGGAGTGGAAACCTATTACGATCTGTACGCCGATACCCGTTTATGGGTCAAGGAAGACTGGCTGGATTATATCTGCCCGCAGATCTATTGGTCGTTCGAGCAGGAGCCGGCACCCTTTGACGTCGTTTTTGATTGGTGGGCCGAATGTGTTAAGGATACGCAGGTAAAACTGTGGGTCGGCCATGCATTCTATAAGCAGGGTACCGACCAGCCGGGTTGGGATGATGCCCAGCAAACGATGCGGCAGATGGAGTATGTCGCTACCCGTGCCGAGTATGACGGCAGTCTCTTTTTTCGCTACCAGCATCTAAAGACTGATCCAAACGGGGCAACTACAGCCATGATGCAAAAAATAACTTGAAAAATAAAAAAAAGGAGTATATAATATATAAGTTAATAAAACTCGGAGGGAAAAACATGTCCGGACATTCCAAATGGAACAATATCAAACATAAAAAAGAAAAGGCCGATGCCCAAAGAGGCAAAATTTTTACCAAGGTCGGCCGTGAGATTGCCGTCTGCGTCAAGCAGGGCGGCCCCGATCCTACGATGAATACCCGTCTGAAAGATATTATTGCCAAGGCTAAGGCCAACAATGTGCCCAATGATAATATCGAGCGTATTATCAAAAAGGCGGCCGGTGAGACCGACGGCAACAGCTATGAGGATATCACCTATGAGGGATACGGTCCCAACGGTACGGCCGTTATTGTCAAGACCTTGACTGATAACCGCAACCGCACCGCCGGTGATCTGCGTCACTATTTCGATAAATTCGGCGGCAACCTCGGCCAGAGTGGCTCGGTATCTTGGCAGTTCAAGACCAAGGGTCTGATCGTCATTGAAGCCGAAGATGTAGACGAGGATGAACTGATGGAGGTAGCGCTCGAAGCGGGTGCTGACGACATCTCGAATGAGGGCGAGGTTTTCGAGGTCTATACCGATCCTGCCGATTTCTCGACGGTACTGGAAGGTATCCAAGCCGCCACAAAATATAACATTTTGTCGGCGCAGGTGGAAATGATCCCCGATACCTACATCACCCTCACCGATGAGGATAGCATCAAGAATATGCAGAAATTGCTGGATATTCTCAATGATAACGACGATGTGCAGGAAGTCTATCACAACTGCGACAACGAAGATATCGAATAATTTTGAAAAATTTTGTTTTTAACTCTTGCAATTTGTGGGATTATGTGTTATAATCTCACACGTTGCATATCCGGGTGTGGCGCAGTTTGGTAGCGCGCTACCTTGGGGTGGTAGAGGCCGTGGGTTCAAGTCCCGCCACTCGGACCAGCAAAAGTAAAGACACAGCCATCGGCTGTGTCTTTTGCTTTTGCCGTTCAATAGAAGGGACTCAAACCCTTCCTTTTCATATACTGTAGGGGAGGTGTTCCTATGCGTGAAATCCCCTACAACCGCATAGCGGCGGTAGCGTATGCCCGCCGCTGGGCCAACGATCGAAATCCTGCATACTATAACTTTGATGAACTGGGTGGCGATTGCACCAATTTTGCCTCACAATGCCTATTCGCCGGCTGCGGCGTTATGAATTATACTCCCGATGTCGGATGGTACTATCTGTCCTTGAACGATCGCAGTCCCTCATGGACGGGCGTGGAATTCCTCTATAATTTTTTGGTCAATAACCGCTTGGTCGGCCCCTACGGGCGGCGTGTACCGATCGAACAACTTGTGGCAGGCGATCTCATTCAGTTGGGCCGTGCCGACGGCAGTTTCTATCATACCCTCGTTGTGCTCTCCACCATGCCAACTATTCGCATCGCCGCCCATACCGACAATTCCCTTGACCGCCCGCTCGCTACCTATAATTACGCGCAGGCCCGTTATATCCATATCGACGGCGCCCGCACCTGGCAATAAAAAAGGAGCAAGCCTTTCGCTTGCTCCTTCGCTTATTCTTTTACGCCTTGGGTCCGTCAATGATGGTGTCGGCGGTCGCATCGTAGATCGAATATTGAAGATCGGTTTCTACGTTGTTGTACTCAATCAGGAAGTACTTATGATCAGCCTCAGTGCACTCGGCATAGGTGGCCGTATCCTCAATCGGGGACAGGTACAGGCCAATCAGATCGCGGTAGTTCTCGGTGCCCTCATTCTCGGCGGCCGCTTCCTTGGTCATGTTGAAGATGGCACAAGCCATTTCTTCACTCTCCACCGACATAAAGGTCGAGGAGTTGTAGCCGCACATATAAATGTCAGGATAGAAGAAGAGGATCAGCTCGGCGTTGATCGAAGACTCAACATCAATCAGATCCAGTTTCTTCAACTGCTCTTGCTTCTCAGGAACGGTGCTGGTCGGGGTGTTGGGATGACCCTTGTAGTAGTATACAAACTCATCGCCGTAGTACTTCTTAACCAGATTCACATAAGCCTCAAAATCGGGCTCGTTCTCGGCGTTGGCCCAGCTGCCCAGAATCATCATGGCCTTCTTGCCCTGATTGTCAGCCGCCTCAAACATCTCATTGTTGAAGTTGTAGAGGGACTTGAGCGCCGTCTTCTGCTCCTCGGTCATATTGGTCAGCGGCGAAGCAAAGTTGCGCTCCTCAATGATGCTGTTCTCGGCATCGTAGGGCGCCTTGCTCACTTCTTCGTTCAGAACGCGGTCGATGAAATCTTCATCGGGGGAGCAGAGCACGCCGGCACGGGGGCGCAATACCCACCATTCCACATTGGTCTTCTCTTTAGCCGCTACATAGCAGTACTGACGGAAATCCGCAGTCGAAACGGTGTAGTCGCCGTCATAGGTGTAAGCACCGGCTTCCTTAACTTCGCCATACACCGCATCCAAATTCTGCGCCATCTGCGCATACTTGGCATCGGCATCAAAAGCGGAATCGTCAGGATTGAACGCCTCATTGAAAGCGGAATAGGAAGCGCCGCCGTCAGACAACAGGGTTACATAGAAATTCTCCTCAGGCACGCCGTTGCCGATCAGCAGATCGACATAAGCATAGGAGTTAAAGTCATTGATATACAACTCAAACTTGGAGTTGGGATCGGCCGCATACAGATCGGCAATGTAAGCCTTGGTCGCCGCCATCATGCGATCGTAATTGTTGTGAGTCAGCACCTCTTCACGAGTCGCCGTCGGCATCATAAATACGTTCTTGGGCAGGTTTTCCCAGTTCCAACTGTCGGGACGAGCCAGCCAAACAAAGGCAGGAGTTTCGCCATTGTTTGTAATTTCATCCAGATTCAGGGTAAAATACAACTGAGGCATCGAACCCGAAATGGGAGCGATGATGTACTTATCCGCCGTTAAGGTGACGTCAAAATCCATGCTGTACTTCTTGTTGTTCTTCTCGGTGAAGACAATGTTCAGCGTGTACTTGCCGTAGCGAGCCATAAACTCAGCATTGCCGGTTGCACCCTTCTCGGTGATCCCGCCCAGCGAAACATCGCCGTATTTCACGGCAATATCCACCGATTTGAGGTCTTTACCCTCATTCCAGGACACGGCAAGATTCTGCGTCTTGTCCACCTGTGCGGCTGTAAAGCCGTACTTGTCCATCTGCTCCTGCGTGGCCACCTTGATCTCACCCGAGCCACAAGCGGCAAGCGAGAGAAGCAAGGACAGTGCCAGAATCGCACATACAATCTTCTTCATAAAATTTTCTCCTTTTTATTTATTGACGGAGTGAGTCCGTCATTTTTTGTCATTATATCACAGATTTTTCCTTTTGTCCATATCAGTTATTTGACAGACGGCCTATTCTATGTTATTGTAAGAATATCGTAATATATTCGAAAGGATCGAGTTATGAAAATTGCATTAATCGCTCACGACAAGAAGAAAAATGAAATCATTGAATTGGCCAAAAAATATAAAGAGGTGCTCTCCCGCCACGAACTGTATGCCACCGGCACTACAGGCACCCTCATCATGGGCGAAACGGGACTTAGCATCCACCGCATGAAAAGCGGACCCTTGGGCGGCGACCAGCAGATCGGCGCCATGCTCGCCGACGGCAATATCGACTTTGTGGTATTCCTGCGTGACCCGCTGACCGCTCAGCCCCACGAGCCCGACGTGTCGGCGCTCCTGCGCCTGTGCGATGTCCAGCGCATCCCCTTGGCCACCAATACCTGCTCGGCCACCGTCATGCTCGATGCTCTGCACGATAAAGACTCGTTTGACCTGTAATTTTATTGACAGGAAAAGGCCGCAGTGCTATAATTTTCCTATTCCCCTAAGGAGGTACTATCATGAGTAAAAATCTCGATTGGAGCAACCTCGGCTTCGGCTATACCCAAACCGAACAGCGCTACGTTGCTAACTATAAAAACGGCGCTTGGGAGCAGGGTGGTTTGACCGATCAGGCCAACATCACCATGACCGAGTGCGCCTGCGTTTTGCAGTATGCCCAGACCGTCTTTGAGGGTCTGAAAGCCTATACCACCAAGGACGGCCGCATCGTCACCTTCCGTCCCGACCTCAATGCCGCCCGTATGGCCGACTCCTGCCGCCGTATGGAAATGCCGGTATTCCCCGAGGATAAGTTCCTGGAAGCTATTGACATGGTTGTCAAGGCCAATGCCGACTATGTGCCCCCCTACGGCACCGGCGCTTCGCTCTATGTCCGTCCGTTCATGTTCGGTAGCGATGCCATCTTGGGCGTCAAGCCGGCCAATGAGTTCCAGTTCCGTGTCTTCGTTTCTCCCGTCGGTCCCTATTTTAAGGGCGGCGTCAAACCCCTAACCTTGCGCATCTCTGACTTTGACCGTGCCGCCCCCCGTGGCACCGGCCATATCAAGGCGGGACTTAACTACGCCATGAGCCTGCACGCTATCGTCGATGCCCACCATAAGGGATATGACGAGAACGTCTATCTCGACTCGGCTACCCGTAGCTATATCGAAGAAACGGGCGGCGCCAATATTATTTTAATAAAGAAAGACGGCACTGTCGTCACCCCTAAATCGGATACCATCCTGCCCTCCATTACCCGCCGCTCGTTGCTCACCGTGGCTAAGGACGTGCTGGGGCTGACGGTGGAGGAGCGCCCCGTCGCCGTGGAAGAACTCAACGACTTTGCCGAGTGCGGCCTGTGCGGCACCGCCGCCGTCATTTCGCCCGTTGGCAAGATCGTCAATGGCGATACCGAGTATGTTTTCGGCATGGAGGAAATGGGCCCCTATACCAAGAAACTGTACGATACCCTGCGTGGTATCCAGATGGGCGAGCTGGAAGGCCCCGAAGGCTGGATCCGTACCATTGTCAAATGAAGATCATAGCCCGTATACAAACCGATTTCAAGGATAAATTCGGCATCCCCCGCCAAAGCGGGCGGGTGCCGTCTTTGTCTGGGCGCATCGTTTTTGAAAAGGAGTATCAAAACCCCGATGCCCTGCGTGGGCTCGACGGCTTTTCGCATCTGTGGCTGATCTTCGATTTTTCCCAGTCCCATCGGGATCAGTGGTCGCCCACCGTGCGCCCGCCCCGCCTGGGCGGCAATCGGCGTATCGGCGTCTTTGCCAGCCGCTCTCCCTTCCGTCCCAATCCCATCGGTCTGTCGGTCGTGAAATTGGAGCGCATTGAAAAGGGGGATTTGATCGTGTCGGGCGTGGATTTGCTCGATGGCACTCCCATCTATGATATTAAACCCTACCTGCCCTTTGCCGATGCGATCCCCGATGCCGTCGGCGGATATGCTGCCGATTTTGAAGATTATACATTGGCGGTCGAGTTCCCCGAAGACCTGCTCCATATCCTGCCCCAAGAGAAGCGGCAGGCGGCGATCGACTGTCTAGCGCAAGACCCTCGCCCCGCCTATCAGGAGGACGATCGGCGGTACAGTATGGCCTTTGCCGACTGGGATATCCGCTTCTTTGTGAAAGAAAATACCGTATATGTCACAGAAATCGAAAGGAGAAAGTAATTTTCTCCTTTTTTCTATTGACTTTATCAAGATAAAGTGCTAAAATGTTGAGCAAATACCGAAAAAAGGGGTACCGTATGGCTACTTTGCGTTCGCAGTCCATTGATCGGTTGTTTGAGGTGATCTTACAGCTGGAATCGGTGGAAGAGTGTTATCGATTTTTTGAAGATATCTGCACCGTGCATGAGGTGCAGGATATGGCACAGCGGTTGGATACCGCCGTTTTGCTGGATGAAGGGGTTAATTATCAAACCATCAGCCAGCAGGTCGGGGTCAGCACCGCCACCATCAGCCGTGTCAGTAAATGCCTCAATTACGGCAGCGGCGGCTATCGGGATGCCTTGGATAAAATGTACCGTGAGCAGGAGAAAAAATGAAGATCAACGATTCTATATTAACCAATGAAGAAAAGATCATCTTTACTCTGCGTGCTCTCTATGATCGGTTCGGCTATTCCTTATATAAAATGAGTAAGTTTGAGCCTTATGATCTGTATGTGCGCAATAAAGATTTTCTCATATCCGATCATGTTATCACCTTTACCGATGTCAACGGTAAATTGATGGCACTCAAGCCCGACGTTACCCTGTCCATCATTAAGAACAGCAAGGACGAGGCAGGCAGGGTAGAGAAGCTCTATTATAATGAAAATGTCTACCGTGTCGCCGGTGCCGGCCGCAATTACCGTGAGATTATGCAGGTGGGGCTGGAATGTATCGGCGATATTGATGCAACCTGCGTGGGCGAAGTGGTCACGCTGGCTCTGCAAAGCCTTCGTGCCATTTCTTCCGATTTTGTCCTCGATCTGTCCCACCCCGGCATCGTCACCGCCATTACCGAAGGCATGGCCGATCCCGTAAAGGGTGCGATTCTCAAATGTATCGGCGAGAAGAACCGTCATGAACTGGCCTTGATCTGTCACCAAAACGGCGTAGATCAAACGACAGCCGCGTTGCTCGATGGCGTAATCGGTTGTTACGGTACGCCCGATGCCGTGCTGGCGCAGTTGCAAACGATGGCATTGCCCGCAGCGGCGTCAGGTGCCGTTAAGGAACTGGAAGAATTGATAAGCGGCCTTGCCGATCGTGACAATCTGCGCATCGATCTGTCCTCGGTCAGCAACACCAAGTATTATAACGGGATTACCTTTAAGGGCTTTATCAACGGCGTGCCCGAGAGTGTGCTCTCCGGCGGTCGGTATGATAAACTACTCGCCCGTATGGGTCGCACCAGCGGTGCCATCGGGTTTGCCGTATACTTAGATGCGCTCGAGCGCTTTGTCATTGAGGAGGTAGGGGAATGAGCCGCATGTTAAATATTGCCCTGCCCAAAGGCAGACTGGGCGAAAAGGTCTATGCCATGTTTGAAAAGGCAGGATTTGAGTGCCCCTCCATTAAGGAAAATAACCGCAAACTTATCTTTGAAAATCCGGCTTGTCAGGTGCGCTATTTCTGGGTCAAGCCCTCGGATGTTGCCGTGTATGTCGAACGGGGCGCGGCCGATATCGGGGTGGCGGGCAAGGATATCTTGCTCGAGTATGAACCCGATGTTTATGAACTGCTCGACTTGGATATCGGCAAATGTCGTATGGCGGTAGCCGCTAAAAAGGACTTTGCCGATGACTCTCGGCACACCCTGCGTGTGGCCACCAAGTTCGCCAATATCGCCCAAAAACATTACGCCGCCAAAGGGCGGGAGATTGATATTATTCATCTCAACGGCTCGATCGAAATTGCGCCGATCTTGGGGTTGTCCGATGTCATTGTTGACATCGTGGAAACGGGAACTACACTCAAAGAAAATGATTTGGAAGTGGTCGAAACGGTTGTTCCTATCAGCGCACGGCTGATTGCCAATAAAGCCGCCTTCCAGTTTATGCACGAGCCAATTGAAAAAATCGTGCAAAGCATAGCCAAAGGAGTAGAGTGATGATTGCTATACTGCCCTACGGTCAGGTGCCGAGCGAGGAAATTTTCGCCCGTGTGGAGCCGACCGTGAACGTGTCCGATATCGTTACCGATATAATTGCCAACGTGCGTAAACGTGGCGATGCGGCGCTGTATGAATATTGTGAAAAATTCGATAAAGCCAAACTGACCGCCCTGCAGGTCACCCCCGCCGAGATCGAAGAAGCGGTGGCGCAGGTGTCGCCCCGTTTTCTGGAGATTTTAGAAAAAGCGGCGGCCAATATCCGCAAATTCCACGAAAAGCAGGTGCGCAATTCCTTTATCATCAACGATGAG
>JAZQVM010000018.1:0-9772 GCA_045631845.1 Eubacteriales bacterium
CCTGATAGGATTCGCACGCTTTGGCTACAAATTCAAGACCGCACTCCCGAATGCCTTTTTCGTAGTGGGACAGGAGGGCCTGCGACACGCCTAAGTCTTGCGCGGCCTGCTTTTGAGTAATGTTCTTCTCCTTGCGGAGCAGGGTTAAGCGTTTGGAAAATTCTTCTTTCATACGTTCCTCCGACAAAAGACGACACGGTCATTCCCGCCGTAGTCTTTGTGTATTTGTATATCTTCATAGCCGGCCGCCTCGACGATCGCCGCCACGGCCTTGGCCTGAGTGTGTCCAATTTCAAAGATCAGCGCCCCGCCTGCTTTCAGATACGAGGCGTAATGGGGAGCGATAAATCGGTAATAGTCCAGCCCGTCCTCGCCGCCGTAAAGCGCCGTTTCGGGCTCTTTCTGCACCTGCGCCGAGAGTTCCTGCATGTCCTTTCCGTCCAGATAGGGGGGATTGGACAGGATGGCATCGAATTGGGGCAGGTCGGGCGGTTCAAACAGGTCGCCCGCCAGCACGGAGGGCTGTAATTGATGGATTTTTGCGTTTTGTTTGGTAAGCGCCACGGCATCGGGGTTTTTATCCAGCGCCGTGCCCTGCGCCCCGCTGTGCTTCATGACCGAGAGGGTAATGGCGCCGCTCCCGCAACCCAAATCGAGAAAAGTAGGACTGGTTCTCGATTTTAGAAAGGCGATAGCGGTATCGACCAAGATTTCGGTATCGGGGCGGGGGATGAGGACGTTTTGGTGCATGGCCAGTGTCATGCCGTAAAACTCCCAATTGCCGAGGATATATTGAATGGGCTCGCCGTGAATCAGGCGGTTGATGTTCTCTTGGGTGAGTTTGCCGTCCTCGCGTAGAAACCGAACGCAGAGTTCGGGGTCTTCGACGCCGGCGGCACGCAGCTTAGTTACCATTTGTCATCTTCCTTATTCTCGGGGATGACGGCGGTAAGGGAGGCGATGGCCACCTCGAGCTGACCTTCGTCGGGCTCGGCGGTGGTGAGTTTTTGCAACATCAGCCCGGGGAAAGAAAGGGCGGTGGTGAACCAATTGTCAAAGCGTCCGAAGAGTTTGATAAACTCATAGGAGATGCCCGCCACGATGGGGAGCATGAGCAGGCGAAGCCCGATGCGGAGCAGCTGGTGATCGACGCGGATCAGGGAGAACAAAAGAATGGAAATGATCATGACGATAACCAGGAAGTTGGTGCCGCACCGCTTGTGCAGGGTGGTATATTTCTTGGCGTTTTCCACCGTAAGTGCCTCGCCGTGTTCGTAGCAATGGATGGTTTTATGCTCGGCGCCGTGGTAGGCGAACAGCCGCTTGATCTCCTTCATTTGGCGCACCAAGATAATATAGAGGACGAAGATAAGGATGCGCACCACGCCCTCGATCAGATAAAACCAAGTGCCGCTGTTCCAGCCCGTCAGTTTTTCGATGCCCCACATAGCACCGTAGGGCAGAAAGACGAACAGACCCAGTGCCAGCAGTACGCCAATGACCATGGTCACACCCGTGACGATCTTGGTGCCTTTATCGCCGAATCGGTCGAGCAACCACTGATCGAACTTATCGGGTTGTTGCTCCTCCTCGGTGAGGGCGATTTCGGTACTGCGCTCGATGGCGGCGAAGCCGGTGGTGAGGGAGGAGATAAAATTAAAGATGCCGCGAATAATAGGAATGTTTTTCAATTTCTTGAATTTGCGTTCATCTTTCAAGGGTTCTATGATAATTTTGCCTTCGGGGTTACGGACGGCGATGACCGTTTTTTCGGGGCCGCGCATCATGACGCCTTCCATGATGGCTTGGCCGCCGATGGAGGTGCGATGGAGGCAGGACTGTTCTTGGTTCATGCTTGTTTCTCCTTTGGTAAGACGATGGACACCTTGGTGCCCTCGCCGAGTTTGGAATCGATAAAGAGGTCGCCGCCGTGCAGGTGCATAATCTCGTCGGCCACGGCCAACCCTAAGCCGGTGCCGCGTTTGGAGGACATGCCTTTATAGAAGCGCTCCTTGATTTTGGGCAGGTCGTCCTCATGGATGCCCTCGCCCTCGTCCTCGACGAAGATGCGGAACCACGCTTCGTCCTCGGTGACGTAGATGCGGATGTTGGTACCCGACTCGGAGTGCTTGATGGCGTTATCGATGATGTTGATAAAGACCTGATTGAGGCGGTCGGCATCGGCGAGGATGACGGTATTGCTGTCCTCGGGCAGGTCGAAATGGATGGTGATGCCGGCCTTGGCGGCGTGTTCGCGCATGATGAGGGTGACTTGGGTAATTTCGGCGTACAGATCGGTGGGCTCTAAGCGCAAGCGCAAACGCCCCGATTGCAGGCGGGAGAAGTCGAGCAGTTCCTCGACCATGTGGGAGAGTCTGGACACCTCGTCGTTGACGACGGTCAGGCCTCGGTTGATGGTTTCCTTGTCCTGTTTCGGGTCGCAGAGCATGAGGGTTTCCGACCAGCCCTTGATGGCGGTGAGGGGGGTGCGCAGTTCATGAGAAACGGAAGAAATGAAGTCGTTTTTCATGCGGTCGGACTCGGACAGTTCATAGGCCATGTTGTTGATGGAGTTGCACAGGTCGCCCACCTCGTCCCGATAGTCGTTATCGATACGGGCCGACATATCGCCTTGGGCGATGCGGTTGGCGGTGTCACTGATGACCGAGAGGGGGCTGACAATAGAAGAAATAAAATAATAGTTGGTCATAAAGACAAAGAGGATGATGCCAAGGCAGATGGCGAGGGTGGTGCCGATGACGATCCACGCCTGCCGATCCACAGCGTCCAAAGAGCTGACCAGACGAAGCACGCCTGCCGTTTGCCCATCGGCATCCTGCAGGGGGGCGGAGATGGCCATGATCCGTTCGCCCGTGCCGGTATTTCGGCCGGTATAGGAGGAGGATACGCCCACGACTGCCGATTTGAAATCGGAGGTATTGACCGTTTCATGGCCGATGGCGTAGCCGATGGAGGTATACAGACAACGGCCCTGGGCATCGAGCACCTGAATTTCGGCGGCCGAGAGGTCGGAAAACTCCTCGGCGACGCGGCGAGCGCCGGCATCGAGGGAGGTGACGGCGGGGGCGATATAGGAATTATAATAGGTAACCAGATTTTCCGAGCGGTTTTTGAGGTAGGTTTCGGCCGAGTTGTGGTAATAGGAAAAGATGACGGCGCCGAGCGTTAGTTCAAAACCGGTCAAAATAATGAGGATGACACCAAAGACGCTGGAGAGCCAGCGCTGGGTGATTTTCGGTAGTTTCCACTTCATTTATGCTTCACACCATTTATAGCCAAAGCCCCAGAGGGTGGTAATGTATTTCGGCTCAGAGGGGTCGTCCTCGATCTTCATGCGCAGGCGGCGCATGTTGACATCGACCGTTTTCTCCTCGCCCGTATGACCGGCGCCCCACACCTTGTCCAGCAACATGGCACGGGAGAGGGCGACGTTTTTATTTTCCATAAAGGTTTTCATCAGCAGAAATTCGACCTGCGTTAAATCAATGGGGACGTTGTTCTTGGTGCAGGTACGGGACACCAGATCGACCGTGAAGGGACCCGAGGTGTAGGTTTTGCCTTCGTCCCTCTTAGACAGGGAGAGGCGGCGGTAGAGAGCATCGACGCGCGCCAACAACTCCGAGGGGGAGAAGGGTTTGGTGATATAATCGTCGGCGCCCGACATGAATCCTGTAACCTTGTCGGTTTCCTGCGTTTTGGCGGTGAGCAGGATGATGCCGATCTGTTGATTGGAGGAGCGGATGGTGCGGGCGACCTCGAATCCGTCGATACCGGGGAGCATGATATCGCACAGGGCGATGTCCACACCGGGGTTGGCGCCGAGCAGTTGCAAGGCTTCCTCGCCCGAGGCGGCTTCGACGACGGTGTAGCCGCTGCGTTTGAGGTTGATGACGACAAACTCGCGGATGGTGGCTTCGTCTTCTAAAACAAGAATCTTTCTCATAAATTACTACACTCCTTCTTAATACAGGATTAAACGGTTACGGCAGTCGTTGACGGTGCCGATAAGTAACTTGAGATCGGCCGAGAGGGTATCGGCGATATGGATGGCGTAGATCTGTTCGCCTTCGCGATGGAGTTCATACCAAGAGCCGAGGTCGGCGCGCTTATTATAGTCGGCCAGCGAGAGGCGGCTGATGGTAAAGAGGAGGGTGCTGAAGTTGGTTTGGGGGTCGATATGATAGAAATACATGGTACGATCGGCGGCGTTGTTATAGACGCTGACGCGGCCGGCCCAAGCGGCGGGGTAGATGAAATAGTAGCCCAGCGCTTGGTTCATGATGCAGGAGAATTCATAGTTGAGGGGCTGGAGGGTAAAGTCGGTAAGGGTGGCGGAATTGAAGGCTGACCAGGCGGTGAGGCTCATGGGGGTATAGCCGGACGGGGCGCCGAGCACCGAGGGCAGAGCGGAGGCGGCGGGGAGTTCGACGATGCCGTCCTTATCGATATCGGTGCAGGAGAAGGCGGTTTCCCGTACAAAGGCGGGGTTGAGTAAACCGTCGGAATAGTAGGGGTTGAGCAGGCGGGTACCGTCGTAGAAGAGCCACTGGGTGATGGCGGTATTGCCGAGTCTGGCATCGAGAATGATGGCGCGGGTGGTGGGGGAGATGCGGGAGTAGCTGATGGCGGTGACGGCATCGAAATGGGCATCGATGTCACAGGTCAGCGTTTTGGTGAGAGTGCCGTTTTCGTCGAGGGTGACGATCTTGGCGGTGCCACTCCCCTGTGCCTTATCGAAGGCGGCGGTAAAGAGGAAGGGGGTGCCGTCGGCCTCGGTGAAGAAGCGGCTTTCGTTGTAGCCGTCGTTATAGAGCAGGCCGTCGCCGGAGGCATAGACATTGTAAACAAACAGTTCCCGAGCCGTGTCGCCGCGGGACCAGCCGACGACGATATCTCGCTTGCCGTCGCTGTCCAGATCGGCAAATTCCACATAGTCTACCGTGGTGGCCACGCCCTGCACCTTTTTGACCAGTTCCCAGCTGCCGTCTTCCAGCTCGGTCAGAACGGCCAAAGAGGCGGCGGTGTCTTCGGCGGTGGGCAGGTAGAAAAGCACCGTTTCGGAGCGGCCCGAGCCGTCGAGATCCACCTGAATGAGGGAGGTGCGGTAGTTGCCCGAGGAGGGGGAGATGTATTTGATATTGGTGCCCAGCGCACTGTCGATGGCACTGCGCAACTGTTGCTGAACCTTGTTGGGTTGAGGGACTTTGAGCAGGGTGGAGATATTCCCCTCCATGATCGAACAGCCGCCCAAAGACAACAAAACGGCCGCCAACAGGAGAAGGGCAAGGGTGCGTTTCATCGGGGCACCTCCTTTGGTAGAATTTTCTTAAAGTATACTATTAGTATTATATCATAGATCATGGGGAAAGGGAAGGGGATTTTACATTTTCTAATGGAAAGCGAAATTGTTGCTGGCGCAACAGCGAAATTACCCGTTGGGTAGCGAAATGAAATTCGTTCCACGCTCGGCGGAGCCGAATTTCGCTTGCCGTAGGCAAATTTACCCGACGCAAGTTGATTTCGCTCGCCGCAGGCGAATTTCGCTGAAAAGAAAACTCCTTCGTCATTTGACAAAGGAGTTTTCTTTTCTGGAGCAGGGTACGGGAATCGAACCCGCCTCTGTGGCTTGGGAAGCGACCATTCTACCGATGAACTAACCCTGCAATAATCATTTATTATTATACAGTATATCCATGAAAATATCAAGTGTTATTTTGATTATTCCGTGCGGTATTGATGGAGGAGATGAGCATACGGCGAATCGAGCCGCAACGGTTGCGCAGATCTTGATAGTCCCCGTCAGTCAGCATGGATGTGCGATTGAGCAGTTCAAGCCAATATTCCGATTCATAACATTCTTTTAGGGCAATCTGCATTTTTGCAATAAAGTCGGCACGGCTTTGGCCGTACTTAGACTCGTGGATATTGGCACCGATGGAGGTGCCGCACCGAATCAGCTGATTGGTTAAGGCACTCTCTCGGTAGGTTTCCTTAATTTGGCGGCAAGTATTAACAATCAGAACGGCAAAATCTTTGGATTTTTCCAGTACTATACTTTCAGGCATATATGATCTCCTTTTGGCGAAATTGTCCTTGCGGACAGCGAAATTGATGCTGGCGCATCAGCGAAATTGCCCGTTGAGCAGCGAAATTAAATTCGCCTCTCGCTTGGCGGAGCCGAATTTCGCTTGCCGTAGGCAAATTTAGCCGACGCAAGTTGATTTCGCTCGCCGCAGGCGAATTTCGCTATATAAAGAAGCCGGCTGCCAAGACGGCGTCGTTGTTGTAGAGGACGGCGGTCTGTCCGGGGGTGACGGCACGGACGGGCTGGGAAAAGGAGATGTGGGCGGTGCCGCCCGTAACCGTTACGGCGGCGGGCACGGGTGGGGCGGCCAGGCGGGTTTTGACGGTGCAGGTAAAATGCTCAAAGGGAAAGGATTGCCAGACCAGATCGGTGACGGTGGCCGTTTGTGTATACGGGTCGGTATGGGAGAGGGTGACGGTGTTGTTCTTCGCATCAATAGCGGTGACAAAGGCGGGACGGCCGAGGGCGATGCCAAGATTTTTGCGCTGGCCGATGGTATAACAGGGCGTGCCTTTGTGTTTGCCGACAATCTCTCCGTCCATCACAAAGTCACCCTGTTCGACGGCGACTCCTTCATATCGAAGAAAATCGATATAATTATTACAGAAGCAGAGGTCCTGGCTGTCCTTCTTTTGGGCGACGGGGATGCCGAGTTGTTCGGCTAAGGCACGATTGTCCTCTTTCTTGCGGTCGCACAGGGGCAGGAGCAGGCGGGAAAGCACCGATTGGGGCAGGCGTCCGAGCATATAGGACTGATCCTTGACCGAGGAGCGGCGAACGTGATACCAGCCATCGGTCTGTCCAATGCCGGCATAGTGACCGGTGGCGATAAAATCGGCTTCGACCGAGGCTAATCCTTTGAACTTGACAAGGGGGTTGCAGACGATGCAGGGGTTGGGCGTGCGCCCCTTTTTGTATTCATCGATGAAGTTCGATATGACAAATTTACGGAAGTCCTCACGCAGATCCAAAGTGAAAAAAGGGATGCCGAGATGCTCGGCAACCCTGTATGCGTCGTCTTGTTCGGTTGTATCGTCGATCATTTGGCAGTAGACGCCCAGCACGTCAAAGCCCTGCTCCAACAGGAGAGAGGCTGTGATGGCCGAATCGACCCCGCCGGACAGACCGAGAGCGACCTTACTCATGGCAATGGCCGCCGCAGGAGTGGCAATCGCCGCCGCCGCAGGAGCAACCCTGCAAAGCGGGGGGCAATTCCCGACCGTTCTTCTTATAAAAATCGCTCAGAGCGGCACGGATGGCTTCTTCGGCCAGTACCGAGCAGTGGATCTTGGCGGCGGGCAGACCTTCGAGCGCCTCGACGACAGCCTGATTGGTCAGCTGCATGGCCTCGGTGACCGTTTTGCCTTTGATCAGTTCGGTAGCCATCGACGAGGTGGCCACGGCGGCGCCGCAACCGAAGGTCTGGAACTTGACATCTACAATGATGTCGTTCTCGTCGATATCCAAAAACATTTTCATGATGTCGCCGCACTTGGCGTTGCCGACCTGACCGACACCGCTGGGGTTGTCCATCTGACCGACGTTGCGGGGATTCATAAAATGATCCATTACCTTTTCACTATACATTCTTATTGCTCTCTTTCGTGCCACAGGGGGCTCATATTTCTTAATTTTTCAACAATGGGGGGGAGTTTCTCGAGAATATAATCGATATCTTCCTCGGTGTTCTCGTGCGATAAACTGAAGCGCAGACTGCCATGGGCAATCTCATGGGGAAGCCCAATCGACAACAGGACATGTGACGGGTCTAACGATGCGCTGGTGCAGGCCGAACCCGACGAAGCGCAGATGCCCTCGACATCCAGCCACAGCAGCAGGCTCTCGCCCTCAATGAAGGGAATGGAAATGTTGACATTTCCGGGCAACCGCTTGTCCCGATCGCCGTTTAAGCGGGCGTAGGGGATCTGTAACATACCGTCGATGAGCTTGTCCCGCAATTTAGTAACCTTTGCTATATTCTCCTGCATCTCCTCGGCGGCAAGGGTCAGTGCCTTGGCGGTGCCGATGATGCCGGGGGTGTTTTCGGTACCCGAGCGACGACCGCGTTCCTGCTGACCGCCGGTGAGCAGGTTGGGCAGGCGCACCCCGTTTTTGAGGTACAAACCGCCGATGCCCTTGGGTCCGCCGAATTTATGGGCGGAGAAGCTGAGCGCGTCAATGCCCAGTTCCTTCACATCGATGGGCAGATGGCCGACGGCCTGCACCGCATCGGTGTGGAACACGGCACCGCCCTCATGGGCGATGGCGGCCAGTTCTCGAATGGGCTGGATGGTGCCGATCTCGTTGTTGGCAAACATGACAGTGACCAGCACGGTGTTCTCTTTCATAGCCCGCCGCAGATCGTCGGGGTGGACGATGCCGTTTTCGTAAACGGGCAGCAGCGTGACCTCGGCGCCGCATTTTTCCAGCGTGTGGAGCACGGCGTGGTGCTCAAAGACGGTGGAGATGATATGCGGGGTTTTATGCTGCATGAGGGCACGGGCGACACAGCCTTTGATGACCCAGTTGTCGGCCTCGGTGCCGCCTGAGGTGAAATACACCTCGTCGGGACGGCAATTTAAGACATTGGATATATCGATGCGTGCCGATTTGACCGCCTCGGCCACCTGACGACCGGCCGCATGGACCGAACTGGGGTTGCCGAAATTCTCGGTAAAATAGGGAAGCATCGCCTCGACAACCCGCTTATCGGTTGCGGTGGTAGCGGCATTGTCGGCATAAACAAAGCGTTTCATGGGGTGTTCTCCTTGATATATTGAACGGCCAAACGATCGCACCGTTCGTTTTCGGGGTGACCGGCGTGTCCCTTGACCCAAACGAAGGTCACGTCATGCTCGGACAACAGTTCGTCCAACTTTTTCCACAGATCGACGTTCTTCACCGCACCTTTATTGGCGGTGCGCCAGCCGCGGATCTTCCAGTTGTAGAGCCAATTGTCGTTGATGGCCTTGGCCACGTATTGGGAATCGGTGGTCAGCCGTACCGTGCAGGGCACCTTGAGCGCCTGCAAGGCCGCGATCACCGCCGACAGTTCCATGCGATTGTTGGTTGTGCTCGGCTCGCCGCCGCACAACTCCTTCTCATGCTCGCCAAAGCGCAAAATCGCGCCCCAGCCGCCGCGCCCGGGATTGCCCGAACAGGCGCCGTCGGTATAAATTTCCACATAGGGTCGGTCACTCATGGGTATAGTATACCACCTTAGTATATATTATGCAAGAGGTTAGAACTTAATTTTTTCTTTTATATAGTTAGCAACCTCGGCGACGGGGATGCGAACCTGCTGCATGGAGTCACGGTCACGGACGGTGACGCAGCCGTCGGTTTCGGTTTCAAAGTCAACGGTGATGCAGAAAGGAGTACCGATTTCGTCCTCACGGCGGTAGCGTTTGCCGATGGAACCGGCCTCGTCATAGTCGCACATAAATTCCTTGGAGAGGGTTTCATGGATGGCGCTTGCCTGCTCGGAGAGTTTCTTAGACAGGGGCAGGACGGCGGCCTTGAAGGGGGCGAGGGCGGGATGCAGACGAAGCACCACGCGGGTATCGTTCTTCTCGGCGTCTACGACTTCTTCGTCGTAGGCATCTACAAGGAAGGCGAGGGTGACACGGTCGGCGCCCAGAGAGGGCTCAACGACGTAGGGGATAT
>JAZQVM010000019.1:0-12202 GCA_045631845.1 Eubacteriales bacterium
CCGTTTCCAAATTACTTTGTAAAACGTACTTGTTAATTTGATCTGATCAATCTTCTCAATCAGAATTAACAGGTCCTTGTTTCTTTTCTCATTGTTTAATTTTCAAGGTCCGATGCAGGCTTCCTCTTTCGAGGTTCTCACTACCTTTCAGTGGTGAGGTGAGTTCTATTCTAACAGAACTCACTGCATTTGTCAAGAGGTTTTTTCTCTTTTTCGAAGTTTTTTTCAAAGTCTCAACTTTGTAACTCCGTCAAAGGCGAAACCTTACTTAGTATACTCATCTGCAACCCATTTGTCAAGCACTTTTTTTATTTTTTTCGACTTTTTATTTTTCCTGCCGAATGACCCTGCCATCCACGCCGTTGCGCTTCTTTTTCCTATTCATATAATATAGCAAAATCGCCCAAATGGTGACACCGGGAATCATCCCCCACCACCCCGATTGCCACAACAGAAAGGATATCAAACAAAACCCTCCGCATAGCAATAAGGGCAAAATATAAACAACAAACGCCAAACCCAACGGCGCCTCATCCGCCACCTCAACCGCCACCTTCGTGCCGATCGGATAACCAACCTCATCCGCCGCCAATAAAATATGCTCCTTGCCGGCGCACGCACCGCAGGTCTCACAGTCATGCCCGCAAGCCGATGTGCGCAAAATCATCACCTGCGCCACATCCCCTTCACGGCCCACTATCGTTCCTATAATCTCCACTTATATCGCCTCGTATCGTTTCATAATCTGTTCAGCCACCGCCAAACCGTCGGCCGCCGCACTCATGATCCCGCCGGCATACCCCGCGCCTTCGCCACAGGGATACAACCCATCCAATACCGCCGATACCATCTGATCGTTGCGCTCTATCCGAATAGGCGCCGAAGTTCGGGTCTCTACCCCCGTCAGTACCGCCTCATCATCCGCATAAAACCGACCCTGTAATACAAAGTTCTTCAATCCCAACCGCAAATACTCATTCACAAAACTCGGCAGGATGCCGTTTAAGTCATAGGGCACAACCCCCGCCGAATAGGTAGGCTTGACACGTCCGAACTGCGCAGTCTTGACGCCCGCCATATAATCTTTCACCATCTGCGCCGGCGCCCGATAGGAATTAGTCACCCCAAAGGCCGCCTGCTCCAGTTGCCGTTGGAACCGCACACCGCCGAATAAGTCCCCGCCAAAATCCTGTGGCAACACCGACACGCACAAGGCCGCATTGCCGTTAACGCCCGCACGGGCACTGTTGCTCATACCATTGGTGACCACGCCGCCAATCTCACTGGCCGCCGCTATCACCTCGCCGCCCGGACACATGCAGAAATTATAAACACCCCGCTCGCCCTTACGCAACGAATAGGTGTACTCGGCCGCACCCAACAACGGATGCCCCGCATACCCTTTATATAAGGAAGAATCAATGTCCTCCTGCCGATGCTCGATACGCACGCCAACCGAAAAGGGCTTGGCCGCCATCGGCAACTCCAGCTTGGCCGTCAGCTCATAAATATCTCTGGCACTGTGCCCCGTAGCTAAGACCACACAATCACTCTTGATCTTCTCTACGCCACCGACACGCACTCCCGACACACTGCCGCCAATGCGGTCAATACCGGTCAGCGTAGCACAGAAAATGACCTCACCGCCCAACTCCTCAATCCGCTGCCGAATCCGCTTAACAATCCGGCACAATAAATCCGTACCCACATGAGGCTTAGCCTGCCACAAAATACGCTCGGGCGCTCCAAACTCCACAAATCGCTTGAGAATCCAGCGACAACGCATATCTCCAATACGTGTACCCAACTTTCCGTCAGAAAAGGTACCGGCACCCCCCTCACCAAACTGCACATTGGTGTTCGGGTCCAGTTCTCCCGTCGCAAAAAACTTCTCCAGCGCCTTCTGCCGACTCTCCACATCGGCACCGCGCTCCAGCACGATCGGGCAATACCCCCTCTCGGCCAAGGCCAGCGCACAAAACATACCGGCAGGGCCAAACCCAACAATAACCGGCCGTCCCTCCATACGCTGCCGCCCCGTCGGCTTGGGCAGGTCATATTCCTCCTGCCATACCGCTCCCGACACTTCACCCCGATCAGGCACATCAAACCCCACCGAGTAGACAAAGATCGGCACTACCCGCCGCGCATCTACCGCACGCCGCAAGACAAAGGCCTGCGCCACAGGCAACCCGCAAAGCTTTGCCGCCTGCCCTAACGCCTCCTCTGCCGGACTTTCAATTGGTAATCGAATTGAATTAACTATATACATCCTACACCTCGAAAACGGCTTCGCCTCCATTGGCGAAGCCGCATTTCTTATTGAATCCTAACCGTAACCGTGTATTTTCCAACCACGCCTACATTCTTACCTTCTGTTACCGTAAAGGTTACCGGTACCGAAACGGTACCCTGTGTTGCCGTAAAGGAACTGACATCCACAACCGCACGGATATCGGCATCGGTAATTGACATGATATCATCCGACAACCCTCGCAACCGCACCGTCAAAGACCGATCCTGCACCTGCACCTGCGTTCCGTCAGAATTCTCCACCGCAAACTCGCGCAGGGTGAATCGACGGGTCACACTGTCTTCAATATTAACCACAACAGACACCGACTCCACTTCATCCAAAAGCTTAAAACCGGTAGGCACCGTCAATTCCTTGGTATAATTTTCATAATATTCGATCTTAGAGGTATCCACCGTGTCCACTACAATCTGATTGAGCAACTGCAAATCGCTCTCGGGACCGGCAATCCGAACCGATACCGGCGACACTTGATAACTGAACATAGTCTCATCGGTTCCGCCCGATTTGTTCAGCCCCGTCACCACCAACGGCACTTCCTTTATATAATATACAGGAATATTGACCGATACACTGGAAAACTCACCCGTCAGATACTTGCCATCAACCACCTCACCGGTTGCGTCAATATATACCACATTCTGTCGCATGGTCTTGACAGTGTTTAACCCTGTCACATCCACCTCGATCAGATAGTTTTCCACCTTAGCCAACAAACTGGCAGGACCTTCTACCTTCATCGAACTCGGCGAGGCGGTAATCTCACCCAGCCAGTAACCTTCCTTAACCTTACCATCGGTCACAATCTTGGCTTCCACCTGCTTGCGATCCAGCCGATCAAAACTCATCTTGATGCTGGATACCGACTGATTGGAAATGAGTAAATTTGTACCGGGCAAGGTGACGGTAATCGGCAATTCATAATCACCCGCTACCGTAACCGAAGACAGATCCACCCGCGCCGATATCTCGTCTTTAGACAGATTAGCCAACGCCACACGGGATCCTTCCAGCTTAATATCCACTGTCAGATCCTCGGACTTGAGTATGGCCAGATTATTCTGTTGCGGTATCGACCCGTCAAAAGTAACCGTCACCGGAATATTCGTATAATCCTTGGTATCCTGCGGATTATACACACCGTTCACATAAAACCATAAACTAAAGGAAATCAGGAAAGACAGAACCAGCCAAAATACTTTGCTGTTAAGCGCTTTATGAATCTTGGTCATCGCTGTCCTCCTTTCTGCGCAACCAACCACGCACCTTATCCATCCAAGAGTTCTTCTTCTCTTCCTCGGTATGAATATGATGATAGATGGCATCACACAAACTAATCGAGTCAAGATTGCGAATCAATACACCGTTTTGCGCTGTACTGATCTTGCCCGTTTCTTCCGAAACGACAACCACCAGACAGTCGGCCGCTTCGCTCATGCCAATGGCCGCCCGATGCCGAGTCCCCAACTCCCGTGACAAACTCACATTCTGAGTCAGCGGCAATACACATCCGGCCGCCACCATGCGCTCACCCCGCAGAATCAACGCCCCGTCATGCAAAGGAGATTTCGGATAAAAAACATTCATGATCAGCTCGGTCGAAATAGCCGCATCAATCACTGTACCGCTCTTGATAATATCCCCCAGCCGCGTCGAGCCCTCAATTACAACCAAAGCTCCCGTCTTGGTACGGGACATGTCGATCATCGCATCCACAATCATCTGCGCCTGCTCCCGCATGGCCGCCGCCTTCTGCTCGCTTTCAGGAGTGAAAATGGTACTGATCTTGGTTACATTCCCTCGCCCCACACGCTCCAACAGGGCACGCAATTCGGGCTGGAAAATAATAATCAACGCCAAAATACCAAACTCCAACAAACTGCTGATGATGAAAGATGTCACATTCATCTTAAGCAGGTTGGCCAAAAGCGTAACGCCAAACACGAAAAGCAATCCCTTGATCAAGGGTGCCGCTCGTGTCTGCCGCAGAAACTTGATCGCCAGATAGATCAGATAGGTCACCAATAAAATATCCAGCGTATCGGTTAAAAAATTAAAGGATTTTAAATTGTCCACAAAGAAGGAAAAGACTTGGGCCATTCTTTGTCACTCCCATATTTTTTCATTATATCTATTGTATCATAGGTTTCTCAAGAATGAAACCGATTTTACAATTTTTTTAAATTCTTTTTCAAATTTTTCTGCACATTCCCACCCATTATAGGCGCCAAAGCTCACTCGCACCCCTCCATCAGGCGCCGTACCCAGTTTTTGGTGGGCATCGGGTGCACAGTGCAAGCCTGCCCGCACCCCAATTCCCGCCTCATCCAGCCGCATAGCCACTTCCTGTGAAGGTATGCCTTCTATATTCAACAACAATGTGCCGCTCTGCGGCCGCCCGTAAATCCGAATCCGCTCCACGCCGCACAACTCGTTATATACCTGTTGCGCCAACCGCCTCTCCCTCTCGGCAATCGCCTCTCGCCCATGGCGGGTGATAAAATCCAGCCCCGCACCCAAGGAAGCAATCGCCGGCACATTCTGCGTACCCGCCTCCAATCGCTCGGGCGGCAGATCGGGCATCCCGACCGCCTGTGAATCCCCGCCGCTCCCGCCGTACAAGAGCGGCTTTGGACAGACATCCTTGCCCAAAATTAAAAGCCCGCTGCCCATAATGCCATATAACCCTTTGTGCCCCGCCGTGCAGAGCATCGAAATGCCATCCCGATCCACCTGCAAATCCATCGTCCCCGCCGCCTGCGAAGCATCCACCACAAGGGGAATGTTATACCGTCGGCACAACTGCGCAATTTCGGCAATCGGCAACCGTTGCCCCGTCACATTCGATTGCGCCGTGACACAACAAAGCGCCGTAAAGGGCGACAGGAGCGCACGAAAATTCGTCACCGTCTGCTCATCGCTTTCTTCCACCTTAGCCATGCGCCGCCGCACCAGTCGGTTATTCTCCAGCGGCCGCCGCACCGCATTGTGCTCCATATCACTGGTAACCACCTCACCCTGCACCCCCGCCAAGGCAATATTAAGGGCATGGGTAGCATTTTGAGTAAAAATCACCCGCTCAGGCGAAACACCGAAAAAAGCGGCCGCCTTCTCCCTCACGCCATATACAATCTCCTCACCTCGAACCGCCCAGCGATGCCCGCCACGCCCCGGATTGCCGCAGCGCATGGCATCCACCGCCGCCCGAACTACCGTCGGCGGCTTAGGGTAAGAGGTAGCCGCATTGTCAAGATAATACCCCGACACCGCCCTCTCTCAAAAGCTCTCGCGCCTGCGTCTCTTTGGCCGCATCGATCTCCAACACATACCGACACCCCTCAACCCGCCTGAGCAAACAGGTCAGTCCGGCACGGCGCAACAAATCCCGCCCCTTTTGCCCATAGGTCACCGAAGCCACCATCAATCGCACTTTCATACCTTTCACCTCCCCTACCATCCTACGCCACCCCACTATTTCTTGCCAGTTCTATCCTGAATCCTCTTGCATTTTCCCAAAACTATGATATAATTTGAGTAATGCACAATTTCGGAGGATGTTATGAAAATTTATGAAGAATTACAGGCCCGCGGTCTGATCGCTCAGGTAACCGACGAGGCCGAAATCCGCGATCTGATCAACAACGGCGGCGCCCGTTTCTATATTGGGTTTGACCCCACGGCCGACTCCCTGCACGTGGGTCACTTCATGGCCCTGTGCCTGATGAAGCGTTTGCAGATGGCAGGCAATAAGCCCATCGTGCTCATCGGCGGCGGCACCGGCATGGTCGGCGATCCCTCTGGCCGTACTGATATGCGCTCGATGATGACCACCGAAACCATCCAGCACAACTGCGTCTGCTTTAAGAAGCAGATGGAACGTTTTATCGAGTTTGGCGAAGATAAGGCCATCATGGTCAACAACGCCGATTGGTTGCTCGATCTCAAATATGTAGAACTGCTCCGTGAGGTGGGGGCCTGCTTCTCGGTCAATAATATGTTGCGTGCCGAATGCTACAAACAGCGCATGGAAAAGGGCTTGAGTTTCTTAGAGTTCAACTACATGATCATGCAGTCGTACGACTTTTTGCACCTGCACCGCCACTACGGTTGCAATATGCAGTTCGGCGGCGACGACCAGTGGAGCAATATGCTCGGCGGTACCGAATTGATCCGCCGCAAAGAAAGCCACGATGCCTACGCTATGACCATCACCCTGCTCCTCAACAGCGAGGGCAAGAAGATGGGCAAAACGGCACGAGGCGCCGTTTGGCTCGATCCCAATAAGACCTCTCCTTTCGAATTTTATCAGTATTGGCGCAATGTCGACGATACCGATGTCATGAAATGCATCCGCATGCTCACCTTTATCCCCATCGAGGAAATCGAGCAGATCGAAAACTGGGCGCCTGAGCGCATCAACGAAAAGAAAGAGCTTTTGGCTTATGAGCTGACCGCTCTTGTCCACGGCAAGGAAGAAGCCGATAAGGCCAAAGCCGTTGCCTACTCCCTCTTCTCGGGCATGGGCGACGATGCCAATATGCCCACCACCGAACTGGAAGTTGCCGAGGATATGAACATCCTCGATCTCATGGTTGCCTGCGGGCTGGCCGCCTCCAAGAGCGAGGCCCGCCGTCTGGTCCAGCAGGGCGGCGTAAGCGTTGAGGACGAAAAGATCACCGCCATCGATTACACCGTCACGCTCGATGCCTTAAAAGCCGGCGTCAAAATCCGCAAAGGCAAAAAGGTCTTCCACAAAGCCATCCTCAAATAAAACGAAGCACCCCGATCGGGGTGCTTCTTCTTGTTAAAGGGTACAACCTTTAAATTTTTTCTTAAATTCGGCTAGATCGTCCTCGCCGTCGATGATGGTGAGAGTACATCCCATCTTGATCTTCTCAAACGGGCCAATGTGGCGAAGTACGCCCTTGTCGATATCCATCTGCCGTCCGCTGGCGTACCCGTTACTGGGCATGAGTCCCAAACAGTACTCAATCGAACCCATCGACCGCCATTCCACCAAACGAGGCAAAATCTCATAACGGAAGGTGCTGTACATACCCAGTCCCAACTCCTTGTTGTAGGCGCCCACATAGCAGTTGCCGTCCTTATCATGCATCAGTTCGTGCACGTATACGTTCTCAATCTTGCCGTCTACGGGATCGGTCACGATATTCCATTCATCCAAGCACCGCTCGCTCTCCTCGCTGACGGGCGTAATGCCCTTGGTGGGAATGAACATCTCGCAATCGGGGCCGAGAATCGGGAAACCGTAGTTGAGATGATACATCATCATAAAGGGAGCGGTGTAGAAACTCTCGTTTTCCACCTCATCATCAATGGTGATCACCTTGCTGCCGAGTTTCGACGAAATGGTGCGGCGCAGTACGTTATTCTCAAAGAACAGGCCGTTATCCCGCATCTCGCCCGATACGCCGACAACAAAATCATCCCCCTCCCATTTCTCGAAGGAGGCCACATTATCGGCCGGAATAAAGCGCAAACGCCCGTGGAAAATGTTGCGCCCCTCCTCCTCACTGGGATAATGTCCACCCACGTTGGAGAAACCGCAGGTGTAAAGCATACCGCCCGAAATGGAACGCAGGAAATTGCGCCCCTCATGATCAGCCAACCCCGCCTGCACAGGCCCTACCACCGATAAGAAGTTAATGGGGGTATTTTTGTAGCGCAGATTAAGAATATCCAGGCAACGACTCTCCATCACCGAATAACTCAAATCCCCGCAGGTCACATCAAAACTCTTGATGCCGTCCGGCTTGCCCATGTTGCGGGTGTTGGCTCGCACCTCGGCAATGTTCTTCATGTTGCCCACACGCCGCATCAAATCCTGCTTACTGTACTCTTTTCCCTTGTAAATCGCCATAACTCTACACTCCTATTCTATCAAACAGCCGGCACAGCCCGTACACGGCCGCAATATATACAACACTCATCAACCCCGCCGAGATCACCCTCGGCCAGATCATCAAAGCAAAATCCATTTGATACAACCATTGCAGGCAAAAGGTATTGAGCACCGCCGTCACCAAAGATGCCCCCAGTACCCCCGTGGAAATGCGCCACAGATTCCCCTTGCGCCATGCAATAAAACCGCATACCGCACCGCCCAAGGCCGCCACCAGCGTCATCACCGGCATATACGCACCGCCCATCGGATTGATTAGGTATCCTAACACGTCGGCCAGCGCCGCCACAACCGCACCGTACCCCCAGCCGAGGCGCACCGCCGCCAAATAAATGGGAATCAGCCCAAAAGCAAACCGCACGGTCAAGGGCGAAAGCCCGAACAACGCCACCGCATAGGATGTCGGCAACAAGCGGGTCATGACCACCGACAACGCCACCATCAACGCCGCCTGTACCAGTTTTTTTGTCTTCATAAAAAATTAACCTCCTTTACCGAAACATACAAAAATTCCGCCAAAGAAGGATGCACAGCGGACGCAGCGGCTCACCGCGGCCATGCTTGGCCTTCGTCCACGGGCGACTTCCCATCCCGCAGCACTTTACGCTTACCGCCTACTCTGTACTTTCTTCTTTACTTTACCACAAAAATGGCCATATTGCAACCAAATTTGGCTTGATTTTATCCAATTTTTATCATATAATAAATACGCTAAAAAACTAAACGGAGGATGTACCATGGACAACAAGGAACTACTCTCCCTGCAGATCCAAGCCACCAAAGGCCGCATGCTGGCTGTCGAAGCCATAGGCCTCGCCAAATCCGGCCATCCCGGCGGCTCGCTTTCCTGCATGGACGCGCTAACCTATCTCTACAACAAAGAAATGAAGATCGACCCCGCCGATCCCAAGAACCCCGATCGTGACCGTTTCGTCCTCTCCAAAGGCCACTCGGCTCCCGCCCTGTATTCGGTTCTGGCTCTGCGCGGCTTCTTCGATAAGGAAGAACTCAAGGGTCTTCGTCAGCCCCATTCCATGCTCCAAGGCCATCCCGATATGAAGGCCATCCCCGGTGTGGATATGTCTACCGGCTCGCTCGGTCAGGGCATCTCTACCGCTTGCGGCATGGCTCTCGCCGGCAAGATCGATAAAAAAGATTACCGTGTCTACGCCATTCTGGGCGACGGTGAGATCGAAGAAGGTCAGGTCTGGGAGGCGCTGATGTTCGCCGCCCATAAGAACCTGTCCAACCTCTGCGTTATGGTCGATTATAACGGCCTGCAGATCGACGGGCCCATCACCGAGGTTATGTCCTCCCTGCCCATCGCCGATAAAATGCGTGCCTTCAATTTCAACACCATTGAGATCGATGGCAATGACATGACTCAGATCGCCGATGCGCTGGCCGCCGCCCGTGCCTGCACCGATAAGCCCACCGCCATCGTGTTACATACCGTAAAGGGCAAAGGCGTATCCTACATGGAAAATCAAGTGTCTTGGCACGGCAACCCGCCCAACGCCGAGCAACTGCAGGTAGCCCTCGATGAACTGGGCGCCACCCTCAAAGAATTGGAGGACAAGTACAATGGCTGAAATTGCAACCAGAAAAGCCTACGGTGAAGCCCTCGTCAAGATGGCCGAAACCGAAGATATCATCGTACTCGATGCCGACTTGGCCGCCGCTACCCAAACGGCCATATTCAAGAAAGCATATCCCGAGCGCTTCTTCGATTGCGGCATTGCCGAGTCGAACATGATGGGCGTAGCCGCCGGTTTGGCCGCTTGCGGAAAAACCGTCTTCTGCTCCACCTTTGCCATGTTCGCCGCCGGCCGTGCCTACGAGCAGGTGCGCAACTCCATCGGCTACCCCCACCTCCCCGTGAATATCGCCGCTACCCATGCCGGCATCTCGGTCGGTGAGGACGGCGCTACCCACCAGTGCTGCGAAGATATCGCCCTGATGCGTACCATCCCCGGCATGACGGTCGTCAACCCCTGCGACGGAGTGCAGACCCGCGCCCTGATAAGCGCCGTTGCCAAGATCGATGGTCCTACCTATACTCGTCTGTGCCGCCTGGCCACCCCCGATCTGTATGAAGAAGGCGAAACCTTCGAGATCGGCAAAGCCAAGCAGTTGCGTGACGGTAAGGATCTCACCATTATCGCCTGCGGCCTGATGGTACACGAAGCCGTCGCCGCCGCCGATGAACTGGCCAAAGAAGGCGTGAGCGTGCGTGTGCTCGATATGCACACCATCAAGCCGCTGGACGAGGAAGCCGTTATCAAAGCCGCAAAGGAAACCGGCCGTATCATCACCGCAGAGGAGCATACCGTCATCGGCGGTCTTGGCGCTGCCGTCTGCGAATGTCTGGCCGAAAATTATCCTTGTAAGGTCCGCCGCATCGGCGTGAAAGATACCTTCGGCAAATCCGGCCCCGCCCGCAAAGTGCTGGCTCTCTATGGTCTGACCGCCGAGAACATCGTAGCCACCGCCAAGGAAATGCTTGACTAAACCTGCCGCTTGTGGTACTATAGATTAGGCTAAACAAAATCGTCTGCCCAAATTTGGGCAGACTTTTTTTATGGAGGAAATACTATGAATTATGATGTCATCATCGTCGGCGCAGGCCCCGGAGGCATCTTCTCGGCCTATGAGCTGACAAAGGAAAAAAACGATCTGAATATCGGCGTGTTTGAACTGGGTCACTCCCTCGAAAAGCGCAAATGCCCGATTGACGGCAAAACGGTCAAGTCCTGCATCAAATGCAAAACCTGTGCCATCATGAGCGGCTTCGGCGGCGCCGGCGCCTTCTCGGACGGCAAATACAATATCACCAACCAGTTTGGCGGCACTCTCTATCAGCACGTCGGCAAGGACGAAGCCACGGCGCTGATGCAGTATGTCGATCAGATCAACTGCGACTTCGGCGGCAAAGATACCAAGCTGTACTCCACCGCCAATACCGCCATCAAGAAAAAATGTCTGGAAAACTCCCTGCACCTGCTCGATGCGCAGGTACGCCATCTGGGCACCGATATCAACTATATCGTGCTGGAAAATCTCTACCAATCGCTAAAATCCAAGGTCGATTTCCATTTCGACACCCCCGTATCCACCATCACCAAGAACGACAACGGCTACACCGTCCACACCGCCAAGGGCGACTACACCTGCAAACAGTGCATCGTCTCGGTCGGCCGCTCGGGTAGCAAATGGATGGAGCAGGTCTGTGCCGATCTGGATATCCCCACCCTCTCCAACCGTGTCGATATCGGCGTTCGTGTCGAACTGCCCGCTGAGGTCTTCTCCCACCTCACCGACGAACTGTACGAAAGCAAAATCGTCTACCGCACCGAGAAGTTTGAGGACTTGGTTCGCACCTTCTGCATGAACCCCTACGGCGTGGTCGTCAATGAGAATACCAACGGCATCGTCACCGTCAACGGCCATAGCTATGAGGATAAATCCAAGCATACCAATAATACCAACTTCGCCCTGCTGGTCAGCAAGCATTTTTCCGAGCCCTTTAAGGACTCCAATGGTTACGGCGAATCGATCGCTAAACTTTCCAATATGCTCGGCGGCGGAGTCATCGTCCAGCGCTTCGGCGATCTGGTCCGCGGTCGCCGCAGTAATAACGATCGCATTCGGGAAGGCTACGTCACCCCCACCCTCGCCGCCACCCCCGGCGACCTGAGCTTGGTCATCCCCAAGCGCATCCTCGACGGCATCATCGAAATGATCTATGCCCTCGATAAGGTCGCACCCGGTACGGCAAACGACGATACCCTACTCTACGGCGTAGAGGTCAAGTTCTATAACATGGAAGTCGAAATCAACGAAAATCTCGAAACCCGCCACGAAGGTCTGTATGTCATCGGCGACTGCTCGGGCGTCACCCACTCCCTCTCCCACGCCTCGGCCAGCGGCGTCCACGTCGCCCGCCAAATCCTTTCCAAATAAAA
>JAZQVM010000020.1:0-14602 GCA_045631845.1 Eubacteriales bacterium
ACCGCCCGACAACCGCCGTACCGGCGTGGACAGGCCGGGGGTGACAACCTCCAGCTGTTCCACGATATGCTCGGCCAGATCGTGGGGGTCTTTGCGGGAAACAAAGACCGAGTGGCCCTTGCGGTAGGAGCGGAGCATCATATTATCGACAATATCCATATTGCCGACCAGTCCCATGCCCAGACGGTCTTCCGGCACGAAAGACAGGCGCACGCCCAGATCGCGAATCTGCAAGGGAGTCTTGTCCCGCAAATTGTCCACATGGTCGGTCTTGGGGTTATGATACAGGATCTCACCGCCGTCCAGACTCTGAAGGCCGGCAATCGATTCGAGCAGTTCACGCTGACCCGATCCGGCAATACCGGCGATGCCCAAAATTTCACCGCCATAGGCCTCGAAGGATATATCATCCAAAATCTTATGGCCGTCACGGGTGCGACATTCAATATCTTTAATTTCCAGACGCAGTTTCCGATCCACGGGTTCTTTACGCTCAATATTGAGCGCCACCTTCTTGCCCACCATCATTTCGGTCAGTTGCGATTCGCTGGTTTCCTTGGTGTTGACCGTTCCGATATACTCGCCCTTGCGCAGAACCGACACCCGATCGGACAGCGCCAAGACTTCGTGGAGTTTATGGGTGATGATGATAATGGCCTTACCGTCGTCACGCATGCGGCGCAGTACGTCAAACAGTTTCTGCGTTTCCTGAGGGGTAAGGACGGCGGTGGGCTCGTCCAGAATCAGAATATCGGCGCCACGGTAGAGCACTTTAATAATTTCCACCGTCTGCTTTTCCGACACCGACATCTCATAGATTTTCTTAAGAGGATCAATCTCAAATCCGTATCTCTCGGCGATCTGTGCCACTTTTTCGGCCGACTGTTTGAGGTTGAACTGCCCGTCCAAGCCCAGCACTACGTTCTCAGCGGCGGTGAAGACATCGACCAGTTTGAAATGCTGGTGGATCATACCGATTTTATAGACAAAAGCATCCTTAGGCGAGCGGATAACGACCTCCTCGCCGTTAATATAGATCTGGCCGTCATCAGGGAAATAGATGCCGGCGATCATATTCATCAAGGTTGTTTTACCGCTGCCGTTCTCGCCAAGGATCGAGAGAATCTCGCCCTTGTTGACCGAAAGGCTGACGTTGTTGTTGGCCACCACCTTGCCGAAGCGTTTGGTGACGTTTTTCAGTTGGATGGCTGCTTGGGACACGCCTGTTACCTCCTTTGGGTTTTTGAAAAAAGCCCGAGGGGACTCTTTTCAAAAATCAAAAGGAAGGCGGAGCAATATTGCTCCGCCCTCGCAATCATAATCTTACTTGGACAGGTAGGTGATGCCGTCGATCTCAACATCAAAATAAGGAGCCGAACGGAATTCGCTTTCAGCGAAGTAGCCGTCCTTAATAACCTCGGTGTCGGGAGTGAAGGCAGCGTCGCTGTCAACGTCAGCCATGTAAGAGGTCTGAGCCGCACCCTTAACGGTGTAGGTATCGGTGTCGAAGACCTTAATGGTGCCGTCCTTGAGACCCTTCATAACTTCGTCGAGCTTAGCCTGAGTGCCTTCAGCAGCCGCTTCGGTGTTCAGAGCGGTCAATTTAACCGAACCGGTCTCGATAGTGCCACAGTAATCGGCAGGAATAGCCTTGCCTTCAGCAACCGACTTCACGATCAGCTCGAAATAAGGCTGCCAATCAATGAAGGAGGAGATGAGAGCGGTCTTGGGGCAAGCGGCAATGGTAGAACCATTGTAAGCAACGTTAGGAACGTTAGCGGCTTCGCAAGCGGAAGGAGCGCCCATCGAGTCAGCGTGCTGAGAAACGAGCTTAGCACCTCTGGAAATCAGAGTAACGGCAGCTTCCTTCTCCAGACCCTCATCATACCAGGTATCGGTGAAGATAACTTCCATGGTAGCTTCGGGAACGATGGACTTAGCGCCGAGGAAGAAAGAGGTCAGACCCGACTTCACTTCAGCGTAGGGCTTAGCGCCTACATAACCCATCTTGGTTTCGCCCATCTCTTTGAGCTTGAGACCGGCAACCACACCAGCCAGGAAACGGCCTTCATAGATGGAAGCGAAAGCGTTGTGATAGTTCGCGAGATTTTCGGTATGAGCCTTGGTGCCGGTAGCGTGGCAGAACTGAACTTCCGGATACTCCTTAGCGGCCTGAATCATGTAATCTTCATGACCGAAAGAGTCAGCGAAGATGATGTTGCAGCCATCTTCGGCCAGTTCGCAAGCCGTGTCATAGCATTCGGCAGACTCGTCGATATCAACCTTGATGACAACCTGGTCATCCGTCAAGCCAAGAGCTTCTTTGGCGCGGTTAGCCGCATCGATGAAGTTCTTGTCGTAGGTCGAGTTTTCATCATGCAGGAAGATGAAACCGATCTTGACGTCGGCATAAGCCGAACCGTCGTTCGAGCCGGAGGGCCCGTTTTGGGTGCCACCGCAAGCGGCCAGAGAGACCAGCATGATAGCAGCGAGGATCACAGCAAGGATCTTTTTCATTGGTGTTTTCTCCTTAAAAAATTTTTTTATGTAAATGAAATTACATACATTATTGGGGACGGAATTCCAACTTTCCGTCATGCATACTTTCCACGATGGCCAGCGATTCGACCCGAATACCGGTAGTCCGCAACCGCTTGCCGCCTTCCTGAAAGCCTTTTTCAATGGCAATGGCGGCTCCCGCCACTTTGGCACCTGCTTGGGCGGCTATATCCATCAAGCCTTCCACCGCCGCACCCTTGGCCAGAAAATCGTCCACAATCAGCACCGTGTCATCAGCCGAGAGATACTCTTTGGCAATGACCATATTATAGTCATTCCCATGGGTGTAGGAATGAACCAAGGCCGAATAGGTTTCGCCCGATACATTGCCGGTACGGTATTTTTTGGCAAAGACAACCGGCAGATGCATCACCGCACCTACTGCCACCGCGATGGCAATGCCCGACGCCTCTACCGTAAGTACCTTGGTAACGCCGGCATCGGCATACAACCGTGCAATCTCACGCCCCATCTCCATCAGAAAATCGCAGTCCAACTG
Organism: Eubacteriales bacterium; assembly: GCA_045631845.1. Taxonomy (GTDB): domain Bacteria; phylum Bacillota; class Clostridia; order Oscillospirales; family UMGS1783; genus CAKSHC01. The sequence goes on from JAZQVM010000020.1 coordinate 3,059, forward strand.
CTGATTGAGAAAGGAGCCGACTTTTAGGATATCACCGGGCAGAACCTGCCCTTCGTTTCTGATTTTTTCTTCCAGTGCTTTCATTGCCTGTCCGCCTTTCGGGAAAAACAAAAAACAGAAATCTCCAATTCATAACCGAGGTTTAAATTGTCGAGCTCTGTTTCTGTAAATATTATATAATTATCCCAATAAAATTGCAAGTCTTTTCGACAAAACTTTTATTTATCCGATAAAGAAAAGCCGAAAAGCATCTGCTTTTCGGCTTTTGCATTACGATAGCAACATTTTATCGGTAGCTTCACTGCTGGCCTTGCCGAAATGTTCGATCAGTTCGGCTACGGTGAGTTTCTTCTTATCCTCGCCGCTCACATCCAGCACCACACGACCGGCATCCATCATGATCAAGCGGTTGCCATAGGTAATCGCATCCTTCATGTTATGGGTGATCATCAGCGTGGTCAGATTGTCCCGTTCTACAATACGCTCAGACAATTCCAGCACTTTGGCCGCCGTCTTGGGGTCAAGCGCCGCCGTATGCTCATCCAACAAGAGCAGTTTCGGCTTTTGCAAGGAGGCCATAAGCAGGGTCAACGCCTGCCTCTGTCCGCCCGAGAGCAAACCCACCTTGGCCGTCATCCGATCTTCCAAGCCCAATTCCAGATCAGCCAACACCTCGGCGTACAACTTGCGCTCCGCCTTGGTAATGCCCCAGCCCAAGCCACGGAATTTTCCACGGCGGGCGGCCAGAGCCAAATTTTCCTCGATCTGCATGGTGGGCGCCGTGCCCATCATGGGATCCTGGAAAACACGCCCCAAATACTTAGCACGCTTATATTCGGGCAATTTGGTAACATCTTTTCCATCGATGAAGATGTGTCCTTCGTCTACAGCAAACACGCCCGCCACCGCATTGAGCATGGTGGACTTGCCGGCGCCGTTGCCGCCGATGACGGTGACAAAATCGCCTTCATTCAAAGTCAGATTCAATCCGTCAAGCGCCGTTTTGGCATTGACGGTACCGGGATTGAAGGTTTTTGATACATTCTCTAACTTAAGCATTGTCCTTCCCTCCCTTTTTCTTGGCATGGAATACCTTGCCCGTCCAATACGGAACGGCCAAGAACAGACCTACCAGAATGGCCGTGATCAGTTTCAGGTCGTTGGTATTGATCAATTTCATACCGGCATTGGCGGGATTGGGAATCAGCAGGATCACCTGAATGACCAGATAATAAATGACCGCACCGCAGACAACGGCAAACAGACGCAAACCAAAGTTGCGGAACACCTTGCCTAACAGCACCTCGCCGATAATGACAGCCGCCAAACCGATAACGATGGCACCGCGGCCGTTGTTGACATCGGCGCCGCCCTGGAACTGCGCCAACAGCGCGCCGGCAACCGCCACAATACCGTTGGAAAGCATCAACCCCAGTACGATATTACTGTTGGTATTGATACCCTGTGCCCGAGCCATATTGGGGTTGGAACCGGTGGCACGCAAGGATGCGCCCCGCTCGGTGCCGAAGAACCAGTACAAGGCCAAAATAACAACAAAAACAATTACCATTAAGATCGGCAAGGGGTTTTTCAGCGACATCTCCCGCACATAACGCTGGGAGACCAACAGATCATAGTTGGTAACGCTGATGGCCACATTGGCACGGCTTGCCATGATCCGCAGATTGATGGAATAGAGAGCCAACTGGGTTAAGATGCCCGACAAAATAGCGGGAATGCCGCAACGGGTATGGAAAAATCCGGTGAGAAGTCCGGCGGCCATACCGGACAGGAAGGCCATCAACAAAGCCAACCACGGATTCCAGCCGGCTACCATGAGCATAACGGCTACGCAACCGCCGGTGGACATGGTGCCGTCCACCGTCAAATCAGCCACATCCAGTATCCGATAGGTCAGATAGATACCAATGGCCATAACGCCCCAGATCAACCCCTGGGCAACCGCACCGGGTGCGGCATTAAGGAGTGAAGTGAAAAAATTCATAGTCAATACGGTCCTTTAAATTACTCGATAACGGTATATCCCTCAGGGATTGCCACCTTCAAAGCTTCGCAGTTGGCTTTGTTGTACTTCTTGGTAGCCTCAGCAGCTGCCTCGATGGGCATTTCGGAAATGTTGGCCTCACCCTTGAGGATCTTAACGGCCATCTTACCGGTGGCTACGCCCAGATCATAGTAGTCGATGGACAGGGTAGCAACGCCACAGCCCTTGCAGATACCCGACTCACCGGCGATGACCGGCGTACCGGCCGGAATCACCACGTTGGCAATAGCTTCGGTGTTGTTAGCCGCGGTATTATCTGTAGGAATATAGATCACATCGGAAGCATCACAAGCCGCCTGAGCCACAGAAGCCACGTTGGTGGTGTCGGTGAAGGCGAAGGGAGCGCAGGTAAAGCCGAGAGCCTCCAGCATCTTGGTGATTTCATCTACCTGATACTGGCTGTTCGGCTCAGCCGAGCAGTAAAGCAGGCCCACCTTTTTGGCATCGGGGAACAGCTCTTTGATCATATCCGCCTGCTGATCCAGCGGAGCCAAGTCGGTCGTGCCCGAAACGTTACCGCCAACCGTGCCAGTCCAGTTATCAATCTTGAGGGCCGAAGCATAGTCGGTGATAGAGGTGCCCAGAACGGGAATATCGGCCGTGCCCTCACGAGCCGCCTGCAAAGCGGCGGTGGCGTTGGCCATGATCAGATCCACATTCGAGGAAACAAAGCCATTGACAATGGTGGTGCAGTTGGTAGCCTCACCCGAAGCATTCTGCACATCGATCACAACTTTATCGCCAAATTCAGCCTTCAGGGTATCAACGAAACCCTGAGTGGCCGCATCCAGCGCCTCATGCTGAATCAACTGAACCACACCAACACGAATGGTGTCATCGGCCGTGCCGCCGCAAGCCGCCAGCGACATGACCAAGATTACGGATAAAACAAGTGCAAGGATCTTTTTCATTTTCTTTTCTCCTTAAAATAAAATACGGCTCCGAAGCGGAGCCGTTAAAATTACAACTTCCGTTTCACTGAAAAATTATGCAGACGCACGCAGACCCCCATAATAATAAGCATAATACATATCGAGGTCTCCTTTCTCAATGAAATAATTGCTCCTATTATACTCGCATATATTTATCATTGTCAAGCCTTTTCCGAGTATATTTATGCATTTTTCTTGCCTTTTCAAACAGGGCGCCCACCCGACAGGCGCTTATATAGCAGTTGGCCAGATATTCTTCCAAGGGAATACGCATATACCGATCGGTTTCATGCCGACCCGCACGGGCGTGGCGTTTGAGCTCAAAGGTAAGCGGCCCGTCAAATCCCGTCGCCGCCAGCCGCTCGGTCAGCACCGTCCAATCGGCAATGCCATCCATGGGCAACAGATGCAAATCGTCTAACGGATTGCACATACCCGTATAATCCTTAATCCCCGCATTGTCATTCAGATGGGTGGCACAGACATACCTTCCGTACTTGGCCAGCATATCCTGCGAATGGTTATAACACATCTCATGCCCACTATCCCAGCAAAAGCCAATGTTGGGGTGATCTCCGAAATTCTCAAACAGGGCGGCCAGAAACTCCTCGCCCTCGGTATTCTCAAAGGCTACCTTTACCCCTGTTCCCTCGGCGGCACGCAACACCCTCTCATACCGCTCCAATCCCTTCTCGGTAACGATATGCGGTTTATCTTCAAACCCGATGTAACTGTGACAAACGACTACCGGCACCTCATGACGGGCGCAATCCTCAATGCAGGATACCAACAATTGTGTACCTGCCTCGGCCTCATCATCGGGTCCTTCCCACATCTGAGCTGCCATGCGAAAGGGGGCGTGCATCGACTGGATCTCCAAGCCGCAGTCCTTGGCCAAGCCCGCTACCTGCGCCATCTGTTGGGCACTTTTCCACTCGGCAAAACAAGCCTCAAATCCTACCTGTGCGATTTGGGGCATCACCTGCTCGATCGGCACGCCGAACGAATCACAGGCTTTCAATGCCAACTTGCGTTTCCACATCCTTGTCTTTCCTCCGTCTTTTGCTTTTCCCAGTATACCACGCTTTACTGCCCTTGACAACAAAAAATCCCGTTAAAAAACGGGATTTTTTAATAACAAATTCAAGTTTTCCATCTGTTCCTTAGTGGGAGTCGGACGATCGGCAAAGGGAAATTTCAGCCCCATATTGTCGTACTTAACCTGACAGATCTTACGGAAGGGCAACAACTCCACGCCATCGACGCAGGAATATTGCCGTTGCAAGGCCGAAAGTGCCGCTATATTCTCCTCGGTATCGTTGAGGTCGGGGATGATCACTTGACGCAAGGTCACGGCAATTCCCTGCTCATCCAAATACTGCAGAAAGTCCAGCACCGCCGCATACTCACATCCGACATATTCCCGATAGTGCTCGGCATAGGTATATTTGATATCCAACAACACCCGATCAGTCAGGGCCAGCGCCGCTTTTATCGGCTCGGTCAGGGCAAAGCCCGAGGTATCCAAACAGGTATGGATTCCAACCTGCTTGCAAAGGGAAAAGACCTCTTTGACAAACTCGGGTTGCAACAGAGGCTCACCGCCCGAAAGGGTAATGCCGCCATCCTCGCCAAAATATTCCCGATACCGCTCGGCCTTGCGTACGATCTCCTCGACCGTCACTTCATGGCCGTCATCGATGTTCCACGTATCAGGATTGTGACAGCAGGCACACCGCAACGGACACCCCTGCATAAATACCACAAACCGCACCCCCGGCCCGTCAATCGTGCCTAGGCTCTGAATGGAGTGGATCCGTCCGATCATATCGCTTCGTGGAAGGTGCGGGAGATGACCTCACGCTGTTGCTCACGGGACAGTTTATTAAAGTTAACCGCATAGCCCGATACACGAATGGTCAGGTTGGGATATTTCTCAGGATTCTCATAGGCATCCATCAGCGTTTCCCGATTGAGAACGTTGATATTGATATGATGGGCCTTCTTGGCAAAATAGCCATCCAGAATGGCCACCAAATTATCGACACGCTCCTCCTCGGTATGCCCCAAGGCATCGGGGGTGATGGAGAAGGTGTTGGAAATGCCGTCGCGGCAATCGTTATAGTCGAGCTTGGCCACCGAGTTGAGCGAAGCCAAAGCGCCGTTCTCCTCGCGGTTGTGCATCGGGTTGGCACCGGGCGCAAAAGGCTCGCCGTCTTTACGACCATCCGGTGTAGCGCCGGTATTCTTGCCGTACATAACGTTGGAAGTAATCGTCAGCACCGACAGGGTATGCTCGGCATGGCGATAGGTGGGAGTCTTGCGCAGTTCGGTAATAACACGGTGGGTCATATCCTTAGCGATGCTATCCACACGGTCATCATCGTTGCCGTAAGTGGGGAAACTGCCCTCACGGGTAAAGTCCACAATATACCCCTTATCGTCCTTGACCGGACGAACGGTGGCGTACTTGATGGCCGAGAGCGAGTCGGTTACAACCGAAAGACCGGCAATACCGAAGGCCATCAGGCGGTCTACATCGGTGTCATGCAAGGCCATCTGCAACTGCTCATAGGCGTATTTATCATGCATATAATGGATGATGTTCATGGTATTGACGTACAGTTTCATCAACCATTCATTATAGATATCAAACCGTTCCATCACCGCATCGAAGGTCAGCACATCCCCTTCCAGCACCGACATCTGAGGGCCGATATGCATACCCGAAGTGGTATCATAGCCGCCGTTTATGGCAATCAGAAGGAGTTTGGCCAGATTGCAACGGGCGCCGAAGAACTGCATCTGCTTGCCCACCTTCATGGCCGACACACAGCAGGCAATGGCGTAGTCATCCCCGTAGATCGGGCGCATCACATCGTCATTCTCGTACTGGATCGAGTCGGTATCCGCCGACACCTTCGCGCAGAATTTCTTAAAGGGAGTGGGCAGAGAGTTCGACCACAGCACCGTCAGATTCGGCTCGGGCGAAGAACCCAGCGTATACAGGGTGTTGAGGATACGGAAGCTGGACTTAGTGACCAAGGTACGGCCATCCTCACCCATACCGCCGACGGCCTCGGTAATCCACATCGGGTCGCCGCCGAACAACTCGTTATATTCGGGGGTGCGCAGATGACGGGCCATGCGCAGTTTGATAACAAAATCGTCGATCAACTCCTGTGCCTGCTCCTCGGTCAGCACACCATTCTGAATATCACGCTCGAGATAAATATCGAAGAAGGTGGATACACGACCCAGCGACATGGCGGCGCCGTTCTGTTCCTTGATGGCGCCCAGATAGGCAAAATAGGTCCACTGGATAGCTTCACGGGCGTCCTTGGCCGGCTGGCTGATGTCATACCCGTACATGGCCGCCATCTGCTTGAGATAGCCCATGTGATTGATCTGCTTTTGCAACTCCTCACCCTCGCGGATCTCCGGAGTCATAAAGGCATGGCCTTCCAGTTTCTTCTTATCCTTTTTCTTTTCTTCGATCAAGCGATCCATGCCGTAGAGGGCAACACGGCGATAGTCACCGATGATGCGGCCACGGCCGTAGGCATCGGGAAGACCCGTAATGACATGGCACTTACGCGCCGCACGCATCTCATCGGTATAGGCGCGGAAGACGCCATCGTTATGAGTGGTACGATAGCGGAATTCTTCCTCAATTTTTTCGGACAGTTTGTACCCATAGGCTTCGCAGGCCTGACGGGCCATGCGGATACCGCCGAAGGGATTGATGCCACGCTTTAAGGGGCGATTGGTCTGCAATCCGACGATGATTTCATTATCCTTATCCACATAACCGGCCGAATAGCCGATCAGGGACGATACGGTAGCCGTATCGATGTCCAGCACGCCGCCATACTGACGCTCGAGGAAGAAGAGAGCTTCTACCTTTTTCATCAAGCCTTTGGTGCGTTCGGTCGGGCCGGCTAAAAACTTGGCATCGTCCTGGTACGGCTTGTAGTTTTGCTGGATAAAATCACGCACATTGATCTCATCCTGCCATACACCCGATGCAAATCCGTTCCAATTTTGGTGTTCCATAACGGACCTCCTATATATAAAGAAATATTGTAAACACATAAAAAGGGCGAGTCAGCACACAACTGATTCGCCCAGACGGTCGGCATAATAACAACCTGCGTTCCCTTGCGGTACTCCGCTTATTCATTCCGTCAGTCGCGCAGATGACCATAATTATTATACACATCCACTCTCTTTTTGTCAATTAATTTGTACTCTTTTTTCGTATAATTTTCCCGTCAATTATTTCCTCTTGCCGGCGGTGGCTGGATTGTCGATCAGCTGCCCGTCATGGGTGAAACGGGAGCCGTGGCAGGGGCAGTCCCAGGTATGCTCCTGCTTATTGTACGAAAGGGCGCAGCCCAGATGGGGACAACGGGGAGCCGTGGGTTTGAGCAGATGCACCACCGATTCGGCCATATTGACCGCCAACTGCGGCCGCCACACCGAACGGGAGGGAGCAAACACATCGGCGTACGGGTGATCCTTACCCTGTGCCAATTCACTTAGGATCAGAGCGGCCACGCCCGCCCCTGTCATACCCCATTTATTAAAGCCGGTCGCCACATACACCTGCGGCAGCCGAGGGGAGTATTGTCCGATATAGGGTACACCATCCAGACTCATGCAGTCCTGCGTAGCCCAGCGTGCCTCAATGTGAGCATCGGGATAATGGCGGTTGGCCACCATCTCCAGTGCCTGCCAACCCCCGCCCGTCTTGCCGGTGCGATGACTGCCGCCGCCCAGCAACAACCAATCGCCATAGGTGCGAAAGGAGAGCCCCTTTTGCGCCGCATCCACATACATGCCGTCGGGCAAAGCCGCTCCCGATAAAGCCAGTACATAGGAACGGTGCTGATATAATTTCATGATATACCAGCCGTGGGTGTTGATAAAGGGAAAATGGGTGGCGACAATGACCTTGTTTGCTCGTATTTTTCCTCGGTCGGTCAGCACATAGTCGGGCGTAATCTCCCGCACACGGGTATGCTCATAGATGGGCAGATTTTCGGCCATGGCATAGGCAAATTTAAGCGGATGAAACTGCGCCTGATCCTTGATCTTTACCGCGCCCGCTACCTTAAAGGGCAGGGACAGATGCCGCACAAAATCCGCTGGCTGTCCGATCTTATCCAAGGCCGAAATTTCCCGCTCCAGCCACCGGCGGTCCTGTAATTCATAAACATAGGAATCCTTATGCTCATAATCACAATCTATCCCCTTACACAGCCGCTCAAACTCCTGCATGGCCGCCTTGTTGGCCTGCCAATACTGTCGGGCTCGATCCACACCGAAGCGACGGATCAGATCATAGTAGAGCAACCCGTGTTGCAAAGTAATTTTGGCGGTGGTATTCTTGGTGATACCCGAACAGATACAATCCGCCTCCACCACCATACAATCCACACCGGCATCCTTCAATTTTCGGGCACACAGCAAACCGGCCATACCGCCGCCGACGATCAGGACCTCGGTAGTGTATTCCCCGTCAGCCGCCGCAAAGGTTGGGCGATTCTTTTCCTTCTCCCATAACGATTGCATACCATCACCTCTACCCTTAAGTATCGGAAAAATGCGGGGTTTTATGCAAAAAAACAGCCAAAAATGGCTGTTTTTTCTTATTTTTTGAGGGATTTTTGATACAAAATTTCAGTAGCAAAGGCCAGTTTGGTGATCACGTTGCGCTTGTTCACGGGGTAGCAATAGAAGGAATCGTCCTCGGTGGAGATATCCACGCAATCCTCGGGACGGACATAGCAATAGTCGTACTCCACGTGCAGGGAGTTGGTTTGGTTGGGATGGCGGTTGAGGTAATAATCCTCGCCGCGGTAGTGGCCTTGCACAATCCAGCCCTTTTCGGGGTCATGGGTCAGTTTGCCTCGGCCCAGAGGGGTGAACATGGAGCGGGGCAAGGAATAGACATCCACCTCGTCCTCAAAGAAATACTCGCCCTTTTCGATCTGCTCCTCCACCTGTTTTCTCTGCCAGAGGAACCAGTCGGGGATATGGTCAAACTCGGTTTCCCCATCCAATGCACGCAGATAGCCGTCCTCCTGCCACTCCCAGCGTTTACCGCAGGCCTTACAGTAGAGCTCGGCGCCTTCGCTGGCCATTTCCGACTCGACCTTGCAATGGGGGCATTGATAGAGGATCTTATGCAGACCCTGAGCACGAAACGGCTCGGTGATGCGGATATGGTTATCTTTTTGCCACTGATAATCATCATACTGCATGGCTTCCAGCACAGCGGCGTTGATCTGATCGACCGTCATGGCTTTGACCTGCTCGGCGGTGAGGATCTGAGTCATCGTAGCGCGCAAAGGCGCTTTGCGCTTATGGCGGAAATCCCAGAAGGGCGAATAGAGATGGTTGCCGTGATGGAGCATAACAACCACCGGCACCTTGTTCATTTTGATCAGTTTTCCCAACGATTCGGGCAAATAATTGGTAATGCCGGCGGGGGTGTACCGTGCTTCGGGGTACATGCTCAAAATATCGCCCCGTTTGAGTACACGATTGATGGACTTGATCAGATGCAGATCCATAACATATTTACGGGTACCGATCGAGCCGATCAGTTCCATCAACCAAGGACGGCGGTAATACCCGTCAAAGGACACGACGTTATTGACCCGACGACCGCCCGTTGCCATGGCACAGACAAGAAAATCAATGAAATACATATGGTTGCTCAGCAGAAAATATCCACCCTTGAGCCCTTCCATATTGATCTTCTCAATCTTATAATCCTTCCCGATCAAGCCAAAGAAGGAAAGCAGATAGATTATCCAGGTAAGAATGAGCGGCTGGCGGATGGGGTATTTGGCCAGCTTATAGCGTTTTTTATTTTTATAATTGACAGGAATATACAATTTCATCACACTCCCGCCTAATTGTAAACGATTTATGAAGAAAAGGCAAGAACTTTCTTTTTCTTTTTTATTATGTTATACTATCACAAAAGGAGATGATACCGTGATTGCTGCACTTATTGTTGTTGGTGCCCTGCTTATTTTGTGCCTGCTGGTCTGTCTGATTTGCTTTTTGATGGCCTTTTATGCATCCCGTAAAAAGGAAGCCGAAGGCTTTTCTCTGCCGCCGGGGGATATTTATCTGCCCTATCATGACATCATGAAAAAATGGAACGATGAGGTGACGGCTATGCCGCACGAGTCGGTTTTCATCACCACCTTTGACGGGCTGAAACTGCACGGCAAGTATTATGAATATCGGGCCGGCGCGCCGATGGAATTGATGTTTCACGGCTACCGAGGCTCGGCCGAGCGGGATCTGTGCGGCGGAGTACAGCGTGCCTTTGCGCTGGGGCGCAACGTGCTGATCGTCGATCAGCGCGCCTGCGGAAAGAGCGAGGGACGGGTCATTACCTTTGGAGTAAAAGAAAGTCGGGACTGTTTGGCTTGGCTTAACTACATAATTGAGCGATTTGGCACCGAACAAAAGGTTATTCTCACCGGCATTTCGATGGGCGCCGCCACCGTACTGTGCGCCGCCGGACGGGAGTTACCTTCCCATGTGGTAGGGATTTTAGCCGATTGCGGCTACACCTCGGCCAAGGCGATTATGGGCAAGGTGATTGACCAATTGGGTTTGCCATCCAAACTGTTATATCCGTTTGTTAAACTGGGCGCACGATTGTTTGGCCGTTTTGATGTAGAGGAAATTTCGCCCATTACGGCAGTTAAACATTGTAATGTGCCTGTGATTTTCATTCACGGGGAGACGGACGATTATGTTCCCTGTGACATGAGCCGAGAAAATTATGAGGCCTGCCCCACCGCCAAACGACTGGTGACGGTGCCCGAAGCGGGGCACGGCATGGCCTATCTGGTGGACGGCAAGGGATATCTTCAAGCCTTGGCCGACTTTTTCAGCGAAAACGGAGTAAAAACAGAGGTATTGCTATGACGAAGATTTTATTTTTGTGCCACGGGAATATTTGTCGGTCGCCGATGGCCGAGTATGTGTGCAAGGATTTGGCCAAGGGAATGGATGTGCATATTGAGTCGATGGCGGTATCGAGAGAAGAAATCGGCAACGGCATCTACCCTGCCGCCGCTCGCACGCTGGAGGGTCACAACATTCCCTACGGGCGGCATCGGGCTCGGCAGATTACCCGTGCCGATTATGACGAGTTTGACTATGTAATCGTGATGGAGCGGTATAATCTGCCTCGGTTGATGGCCATTATCGGGCAGGACAACGGGCACAAGGTGTCCCGCCTGATGGATTTTACCGATACCCCCGGAGATATTGAAGATCCGTGGTATTCGGGTAATTTTGAGACGGTCTATGGGCAGATCGTCAAGGGTTGTAAGGCGTTGTTAGAACAGATATAAAAAGAGCCACCCGATCTGAAGGTGTAAGATAAAAGTAGACACAAAAAAGTGTCTACTTTTTCTTATGTGTTAAAATAAGATGGGAGGGAAACAAATGAAGAGTAGAAGATATACAGCAAAAGAGAAAATAGAAATGGTAAAACGCTATCTTAAT
>JAZQVM010000021.1:0-27350 GCA_045631845.1 Eubacteriales bacterium
TCCCACGCCTCGGCCAGCGGCGTCCACGTCGCCCGCCAAATCCTTTCCAAATAAAAAAGAAAAACCCTCGATCCATTCGAGGGGTTTTTTTCTATCTCGGCAAATATCCTTTTTGTATGCAGTCCTCTACAATATGTTCAATCACCGGCCAAAGCTTAGGCGCTCCCACCTTGATCGGCGCCATCCGCCGATAGACATCACTGCTGTGAATATCCCCCAGCCGCCAGGTGTGCCCGCCCGTCATATAGTTATTCATCAAGGGCTGAATCCGATCCATCGCCGCCGCATAACGGCTATCATCGGTCTGCTCAGCATCAAATTCCCGCCAAAGCGCCTCATAATACGCGCCCTGATCCGGCTCCAGCATGGAAAACAGCTTCTCCGCCGCCGCATTTTCCCTCTCAGCCTTGTCAGCGTTAGCCGAAGCGTCATAGCAGAAAGTATCTCCCGCATACACCTCAATCAGATCATGCACCAGCACCATCTGCACAACGCGATTGATGTCAATCTCCCCCGCCGCATATTCCTGCAAAATCATGGCATATAAGGCCAAATGCCAGCTATGCTCGGCATCATTCTCCCGATGCGACCCGTCAGCCAGAAGCGTCTGCCGCAACACCGTCTTCATTTTATCAATCTCAATTAAAAACCGCAATTGTCCTTCAATCCGTTTGGCATCCATTCTTTTTCACCTCGCCCCTATTATACCTTATAGGAGCACCATCCGCAAGAGTTTCCCGAACATAAACCCGAAATTCACCCGTTCCACCGCACACGGCGCCACCAGCGTTACCGTGTGCAACAGTTTATCCCCGCAATAATACTCCAGCTTACCCAAGGTCTGCCCCTGCTCCACCGGTGCCGTCACACCCTCGACCATCTGTACCTTGCAGGTAATATTGTTCTTCTCGCTCTTGCCCACCAACAGCGTAATCCGTTCTTCTTCCATGTAGGGCGTCAACTCCTCAACTTGCCCGCCATCTACCTTCACCGACTCAAACCCGCTCTGCCTCTCCAAATTCACCACCGCATAGTTGGCAAACCCGTGATCCAGTAACTTTTTCGCCTGCTCATTGCGAATGGCCGAACTTTCCGATCCCATAATCACGGCAATCAACTGCATGTCGTCCCGCTTGGCCGTGGCACTGATGCAAAATCCTGCATTCGAAGTCGAACCCGTCTTCAGACCATTGGTTCCTGAATAAAACCGCACCAGCTTATTGGTATTACTCAGCCCAAACGCCCCATCCCGAATGGTGTCCATCCAAATGGTCGTGTAATTAAAAATCGCCGAGTGACTCATCAACTCCCGTGACATCACGGCAATATCATGGGCACTGGTCATATTACTCCCGTTATCATCCAACCCCGTGCAGTTGACAAAGGCAGTATCGGCCATCCCCAACTTTGCCGCCCGCTCATTCATCATCACCACAAACGCATCTTCGCTGCCGGCCACATACTCGCCAAGTGCCGCCGTCGCGTCGTTGGCACTGGCCACCGCCACGCACTTAATCAGTTCATGCACCGTCATCTGCTCGCCCGCCTCAAGGTACACCTGCGACCCGCCTTTGTTCGCCGCATACTCGCTGACCTGCACCACATCTTCCATCGTAATCCGTCCTTGATCAATCGCCTCAAACACCAAGAGCAAACTCATGATCTTGGTCACCGAAGCCGGCGGCAACGCCTCATGCTCATTCTCCGCATACAACACCGTCCCGCTCCCCGCCTCCATCAACAGGCAGGACTTGGCCTTAATATCCAGATCAATCGGCTCGGCCATCACATCGGTACTGTCTGCCATATCATCGGCCAGCACCGGCACACACAGAAAACTCAAAACTAAAAGAAATGCGAATATCCTTTTCACGGTAAATCACCTCATCAAAAGGATATTCGCTTCATTTATTTTTTATGAAAAGAAACCGCGGTAAAAATCTTCCGTTTGGACGTGTCCCACTACCGAAATGCTCATATTGGCATAATCCAGCATCTCCTGCGCCACCGCCCGCACCTGCTCGGCCGTCACACTCTCAATGCGCCGCAAAATCTCATCGGCATCGGTCTCTCCCATCCCGTAAATCTCTCTCTTGGCCCGCATCTTCATGTGCGCCGAAGAACCTTCTAACTCCAAAATCATACCGCTGGCCAACTGCTCCTTGGCCCGTGCCACCTCGGCATCGGTAAACCCGTTTTGCCGAATGTCGTCCAACTCCTGCCGAATCCTTGTCAAACACTTGGACTCGGACGTAGGCGCCAACGCCGTGTAAATACAGAACAACCCCGTATGCAGATAGGGCGACAAATAGGACGAAATATTATAGGCCAACCCCTCCTGCTCCCGAATCGAACGGAACAGGCGTGACGACATCGTACCACCCGTCAAGGCCGACAACACCGACACCGCATACCGCCGCTCATCAAACATCGGATAGGATGGAAACCCAATGCACAAATGGTTCTGCTCGATGTCCTTCTCGGTCAAGGCACAAACACAAGCATACGCCCCATTCTCGGCATTTTCAACTGCCACCCCTTCTGCCACCTGCCCGAATAAGCGCTCACAATCAGCCAAGAAACTTTTCTCATCCAAACGCCCGCTGGCGCTGATGACAATGTTGGCGCCCACATAACTTTGCTGCTGATACTCCCGCATACTCTCGGCCGTGATGCGCTTGACCGTTTCCGCCTTGCCCAGTATCTCACGCCCCAATACGCTGTCCCGCCAAACACCCTCACTGAGTTTCGCCATTACTAGATCTTCGGGATTGTCCTCGCACATGGCAATCTCCTCTAAGATTACCTTGCGCTCGGTCTCCACTTCCTCGCGCAGATAAGCCGGATGCAACACCATATCCGCGAGCAATTCCAATCCTCGGGTCACATGCTTATCCAGCATCGTGCAGTAATAGCAGGTCAAAAGTTTGGCCGTGTAGGCATTCACATACCCGCCCATCGCATCAAACTGCTCGGCCAACTCCCCCGCACTGTAATTCTCGGTACTCTTAAAGGCCATGTGCTCGCAAAAGTGCGCCATACCCGCATATTCTTCCGGATCAGCCGCCGAACCGCCTTTCACCCATACCCCGCAACTCACACTGCGCAGATGATCCATCGGCTCGGTCACAACCGTCACTCCGTTTGCTAATCTTGTTACCATAATCCCCCAAAAAATGACAAGGGAGAGGTAAACCCTCTCCCCGTTAGTTTATTCGTTCTCAGCAGCCTTCTGCTGTTCCAACTCGGCCAATGCAGCCTTGCGGGAAAGATTCATTCTGCCCTTTTCGTCTACGCCAAGGAACTTGACCCAGATCTCATCACCGATGCTTACCACATCCTCAACCGTCGGCACACGCTTGTTATCCAGCTGAGAAATGTGAACCATGCCCTCCTTGCCGGGAGCAAACTCTACGAAAGCACCAATCTTGATGATGCCGGTAACCGTACCCTTATACAGAGCACCCACCTCGGGGTCTTCCACGATCGCCTTGATGGTAGCCATCGCCTGCTTGCCGCCCTCATTGCTGTAGGTGGCGATGAACAAACGACCGTCTTCCTCTATGTCGATCTTGGTGTTGGTGTCAGCCTGAATCTTCTGAATCACACTGCCACCCTTACCGATAACATCACGGATCTTATCAGGGTTAATGTTCATCATCAGCATCTTAGGCGCATACTCACTCAACTCCTCACGGGGCTTATCGATCGCCTTAAGAATGACTTCATCAATAATGTGGAAACGAGCCTTCTCGGTCTTCTCCAGAGCCGACCAGATGATCTCCTCAGTCAAACCGTCGATCTTCAGGTCCATCTGAATGGCGGTGATACCCTTCTTGGTACCGGCCACCTTAAAGTCCATATCGCCGAAGAAGTCTTCAATACCCTGAATGTCCACCATGGTCATCCAAGTATCGTTATCGGTAATCAAACCGCAGGAAATACCGGCAACGGGCGCCTTAATGGGCACACCGGCATCCATCAGAGCCAAGGTCGAACCGCAGATCGAACCCTGCGAGGTCGAACCGTTGGAGGTCAGAACCTCGGACACCAAACGAATGGCATACGGGAACTCATCCTCAGACGGAATCACAGGCAACAAGGCACGCTCAGCCAAAGCACCGTGACCGATCTCACGACGGCCGGCACTGCGGGAGGGCTTAGCCTCACCCGTCGAATAACCGGGCATGTTGTAGTGGTGCATATATCTCTTGTATTCTTCCTCATCAATGCCGTCGAGCAGCTGACGCTCGCCGATCATGCCGAGGGTGGCAATGGTCAGAACCTGCGTCTGTCCACGGGCAAACATACCCGAACCGTGGGTACGGGGCAGAACCGAAACCTCGCCCCACAAAGGACGCATCTCGTCAATGCCACGGCCGTCTACACGCTTGCCTTCCAGCAACCACTGACGAACCACGTATTTCTGCAACTTATACAAGCACTCATCAAAGAGCTTCTCGCTATCGGGATACTTCTCGCTAAACTCGGCAATCACCTCATCGGTCACGATCTTCATGGCCGCATCACGGACATTCTTGTCATCGGTGTTGAGAGCCTCACGCACCTTCTCGATGGCAAAAGCCTTGATGTCTTCATACATCTCTTCAGGCACGTTAATCTGAGTGTACTCGAACTTGGGCTTGCCAATCTCGGCTACGATGGAATTGATGAAGTCAACCATCTCTTTGCAAACGGCATAGCCCTGCTTGATGGCATCAAACATCACATCGTTGGGCACTTCGTTAGCGCCCGCCTCGATCATAACAACCTTCTTGTCCGAACCAACAACGGTCAGAGCCAAATCGCTCTTGTTACGCTCCTCAGCGGTGGGATTGAAGACAAACTTGCCGTCAACCAAACCAACGCTGACACCGGCAATCGGGCCGGCCCAAGGAATGTCGGAAATAGCAACCGCAATGGAAGCACCCAGCATACCGGCGATCTCGGGGGAATTGTCCTGATCCACCGACATAACGGTAACACATACGGCTACATCGTTACGCATATCCTTCGGGAACAGAGGGCGCATCGGACGGTCGATCACACGGGAAGCCAAAATAGCCTTCTCGGTCGGACGACCCTCACGCTTTAAGAAGCCACCGGGGATCTTACCAACAGCATATAACTTCTCCTCAAAGTCAACAGACAGAGGGAAATAATCGATGCCGTCACGGGGACGCTCGGAAGCGGTGGCGGTAGCTAGAATGACCGTGTCGCCATAACGAACCAAGCAAGAACCGTTGGCCAATTCGGCCATCTTACCGGTCTCCACAATCAGGGGACGGCCGGCAAATTCAGTTTTGAATACTCTGAAATTTTCGTACATTTTGAATTCTCCTTTGTATATTTTTTGAGAACTCCGAAGTTTAGCAGTTATGACAACACCCGGGCAGATGCTCTCATAACTGATAAAACCCCGTGTCCTCTTTCTTTTTCGTGAAAAGTGGGGGTGCAAGAAAACACCCCCACCAAAATCACTCTTACTTTCTGATGCCGAGCTGCGCAATGATAGAACGATATCTCTCAATATCGATCTTGGTCAGATAGGCAAGCAGATTTCTTCTCTTACCAACCATCTGCAAAAGGCCACGACGGGAATGATGGTCATGGGGATTCTTCTTCAGATGCTCGGTCAGAGAGTTGATACGATTGGTCAGAATAGCGATCTGAACCTCGGGAGATCCGGTGTCGCCTTCATGACGCTTGTACTGAGCGATAACTTGCTGCTTTTCTTCTTTGGAAATCATTGTTTCCACCTCCATAAATTTTTATTCTCGCCTCATACTAAGCCGAGGTCGGAGGACCCTTCCGTCAGCCGAGCATGGGTGAACGCATAATACGATGGGATTATACCATATTATTTTTCATTTGTAAAGAGAAAAATATTCTTTTGTTTGCAAAACATTTTCTTGGATGGCTTCCCGCAGGGCATCTACTGAGGAAAACTTGGTTTCGGGTCGCAGCATCTTATAAAAAGCCACCCTCACCTTTTTGTCGTAAAGATCAATCTGCCGATCGATGATATAGGTTTCAATGTTGTATGCACGGGTCTTTTCCACCGTGGGGCGCACCCCCACGTTGGTCACCGCCTCGCACCACTCGCCGTTTACCAGCACGCGAGTGGCATACACCCCGTACATCGGCACAATCGAAAAATCGTCCAAGGTCTGATTGATGGTGGGAAACCCCAAGGTCGTCCCCAGCTTCTTGCCGTGGTAAACCTGCCCCCATACGGTAAACGGTCTGCCTAACAATTTCGCCGCCAATTCCATATTCCCGCTTCGTACCAAGGAACGGATCTTGGTTGAGGAAATCACCATATTGTCCTGTGTCACAGGCTCAACCACACGGCACCCAATACCCTGCTCATCACATAACCGCTTAAGGGTATCGGCATTGCCCGAAGCCCCCACGCCAAACCGATAATGAAACCCACACACCAGCATCACCGCGCCAAACTCCCGCACCGTCTTTTCCACAAAGCCCGTCGGGGAAAGGTTGGCCGTCTTAGCATCAAAGGGAATGTAAATCACCTCATCAATGCCCAGCTCGCGAATATAAGCCTCCTTGCTCTCATTGTCGGTCAGCACCGGCGTTACGCACGCGCCGGCAAATACATTGTCGGGGTCACGCTCAAAAATCAGCGCCGCACTCTTGACGCCCATCTCCTTGGCCGCCGCCACCGCCTCCTTGAGCAGTACCGCATGGCCACGGTGCACCCCATCAAAATTGCCAAGTGCAATCACTCGCTTATTCATAGATCTTGTCCATCCATACCAGTTTAATCTCGCCCGCCGACTCCTCGCACAGGCCGAGAAATTCATTCTTGCTGTCATAAGCTCGGAACAATCCCCTCGCCTGCCCCGTAAACCGGTTGGGTGAGAGCGTTCCACCGTTTAATAGATAATGCCGTCCGGGCGCATCTACCGCACAGGCAGGACAATGTCCGAACAACCTTTGCACATCCACCATCGGACGGTCACCCGCCTCCATCTGGGATAGCGTTCGGCAATCCTCAATCGAAATGCCCGACGCCTTGATGCGGCACAGATCCGTCATGGTCGCCAACACTCCGCAGGCATGAGCCATATCCTCAATGAGCGTGCGGATGTATGTACCCGTCTTGCACCCCACCGTGATGGTGGCGCACTCGCCGTCAAAGTCGTCCAAGGTCAGGGACGTGATGACCGCCTTGCGCGGCGCAATCTCCACCTCCTGCCCCTTGCGGGCATAGTCGTAAAGGGGTCGCCCATCCTTCTTTAAGGCCGAAAAAATGGGCGGAACTTGGGTAATTTCTCCCAAAAACTGAGGAATTACTGCCTCAAAATCGCTCACTTTCGGCCGCAAATCGCTCCGTTTTTGCACATTTCCGGTAATATCGCCCGTGTCGGTAACGATACCGAAGCGCAATTTGGCCCGATATACCTTCTCATCATCCAAAAACGGAATGAGTTTAGTCGCCCGCCCGAGCAGAATCGGCAACACGCCGCTTGCCAGCGGGTCGAGCGTACCGGCGTGCCCATGTTTCTTCTCACCATATAAGAAGGAAACGGCATTGCCCGCCTTGCGGGAGAGCACACCGCTGTCTTTATTCAAAGGGACGATGCCGTTCATTCGCCCTCCACTTCCCGATACTCGGCCAGCACCTCGTTTACGATGCGCTCAATGATCTCATCCTTGGTGCCGGTCAGTCGAGCACCCGAGGCGCGAACATGGCCGCCGCCGCCCAGCCGCTGACAGATGGCGCTGACATTGATGCGCCCATCCGACCGCGCCGAAATGCGGTACTCATCTTCCTTAACCTCACGCATGGTAATACCTACCTCGACCCCTTGAATCTGGCGGGGCAGAGTGGCAATCCCATCGGTATCGTCCTCGGTGGCACCGCTCTTGTTCATCATATCCAAGGTAATGGGCATAACCGCAATGGTGCTGTCCCGATAAAAACGGATATTCTCCATAGCCATCCGTTCCAAATCAAACAACTGCTTGGATTTAACCACAAACAGATGATTGTTCAGATTGGCCATATCGGCGCCCCACTCCACGGTACGAGCCGCCTTACGCAAGGTGGTCGCCGTTGTAGATGAATGGCGGAAGCAGGCCGTATCGGTAGAGATTGCCGTATATAACGCATCGGCGATCTCCCGTGTCGGCGGTACATGCATAGCCGAAATGATATCCAGCATGATCTCACCGGTAGCCGCCGCATGGGCATCGATTAAATTATATGTCGCATAGCGGGCATTGGAGGGATGATGGTCGATACACATATCAATGCGATCGGCATAACACTCCAACTCCTTGCCGATGAGATGAACCGCACCGACATCCACCGCTACGATAAACTGCGGCTCAAACTGAGGGCGAAGCACGCTTTTTGCTCCCGAAAGAAAGCAATATTTGGGGGTAATGCGGTCGGAATTAACCACACACACCCGCTTGCCCAACAAAGATAAGGCATGATACAGGGCAAAGCCGCTACCCAAGGTATCCCCATCGGGGCTGACATGGGTAATGATCATGATCTTATCCTGCGCCGCCAACATGCGGGCGGCCGCCGCTCTTCCTATTGTTGTTCCCATTCTTTTACCTCCCTATCGTACTCAGGAAGAATCCTTTATTCCTCGTCAGGAATATGGATCCCTTTGAGAATGGTATCAATACGGGACAAATGCTCGATGGAATCATCCTGCTCGAAGATCAGTTCGGGCGTTTGACGCAGATCCAAACGGGAGGCCAATTGACGGCGGATATGTCCGGCCGCCGACTTTAACCCCTTAAGTCCCTCTTTTTTCTGCTCATCGGTGCCGAACATCGACACATACACTTTGGCAAATTTCAGATCTTCGGTTACCCGCACCGCCATAACCGAAGTCATGGCGGGAATGCGGGGATCTTTCAAATCACGCAGGATGTTGGCCAGCTCACGCTGGGCATCGGCATTGATCCGAGAAATTCTGTGTCCTGACATAGTATCTCCTTATGCCTTGTACTCTTCCATGATATAGCCTTCGATCACGTCACCCTCTTTGATGTCGTTGTACTTCTCGATGCTCATACCACATTCATAACCCTCGTTGACTTCCTTCACGTCGTCCTTGAAACGTTTGAGCGAAGCCAGAGCGCCTTCAAAAATAACCACATTGTCGCGCAACAGACGCACACTGCATCCGCGCTGAATATTACCGTCGGTCACATAGCAGCCGCCGACCGAACCGACACCCGAAATCTTGATAACCTGACGGATTTCGGCATGACCGGTAACCTTTTCTCTGAATTTCGGTGCCAGCATACCCTTAAGTGCCGCTTCGATCTCCTCAATGCACTCATAGATAATACGATAGGTGCGGATATCGATCTTATTGCGGGCGGCACTGTCACGGGCAGGGGCATCGGGACGGACGTTAAAGCCGACGATGATGGCATTGGATGCCATGGCCAGCATAACGTCGCTCTCATTGATGCCACCGACAGCGGCATGGATGACCTTAACACGCACTTCCTCGTTGGAAAGCTTTTCCAATGACTGACGCACCGCTTCGGCCGAACCCTGCACATCGGCTTTTACAATAATATTAAAGTCTTTAACAGCACCTTCCTGAATACGGGCAAACAGATCGTCCAGCGATACGGCCGAAGAGGCAGTAAACTTCTCCTCCTTAGCCGAGAACTTACGCTGCTCAACCAGTTCTCTGGCCATGCGCTCATCCGATACGGCATGGAAGACATCGCCGCCCTCGGGCACGCTGTCTAGACCGACGATCTCAACCGGATCGGACGGGCCGGCAACCTTAACGGAACGGCCATGGTCATCCACCATGACACGCACACGGCCAACGGCAGTACCGGCAATAATAGTATCCCCATGATGGAGCGTACCATTCTGAACCAGTACCGTAGCCACAGGACCACGGCCTTTATCCAAACGGGCCTCGATAACGGTACCCTTAGCCGCACGGTCGGGGTTGGCCTTGAGTTCACGCATTTCGGCAACCAACAGAACATTTTCCAGCAGTTCTTCAATACCCTGACGCTTGAGCGCCGAAACGGGCACGCAGATGACATCACCGCCCCATTCCTCGGGTACTAATTCATGCTCGGTCAATGCCTGCTTGACCTTATCGGGATTGGCTCCCTCTTTATCCATCTTATTGATGGCAACGATAATCGAAACACCGGCGGCCTTGGCGTGGTTAATAGCCTCAACCGTCTGAGGCATGATACCGTCATCCGCCGCCACTACGAGGATAGCAATATCGGTAACCTGTGCACCACGGGCACGCATCGAAGTAAAGGCTTCGTGGCCGGGGGTGTCAAGGAAGGTAATATCCTGACCGTTGATGGTCACCTTATACGCACCGATGTGCTGGGTGATACCGCCCGCCTCGCCTGCCGTAACATTGGCATCACGGATGGCGTCGAGCAGACTGGTCTTACCATGGTCAACGTGACCCATAACCACCACAACGGGGTTACGGGGCTGGAGATTCTCATCGATATCTTCGCTCTCGTCGATCAGTTTTTCTTCAATGGTCACCACTTCTTCTTTGGTAACCTTAGCGCCGAACTCCTCGGCAACCAGAGCGGCCGCGTCAAACTCAATAGTTTGGTTGGCGGCAGCCATGATGCCCAATTCCATCAGTTTCTTGATGATTTGGGCGTTGGTCGCATGCAGTTTGGCGGCCAGATCGTAAACGACGATTTCTTCACCGATAACCACCTGTAACTGCGGGCGCTTGGCACGCTCGGCCTCCAGACGCTTGATCTTCTCGGCCTCGGTCTCCTTACGCCCCTTCTGACGGCGGTTGTTGCCGCCCTGCTTTTTCAGTTTCTGGAACTGTTTGCCGAGATCTCTGGCCTTTTCGGGCGCCAGATCTTCCAGCTTCTGATCGTATTTGGACAGGTCAACCGTAACGGTACGGGTATCCACATACCGCTTTTCCAACTGACCCTTTTCCTGACGCTCGCCCGTCTTTTTCTTCTTGGGGGGCGGGCCGGAAATGGTCTGGGTCGCACCGGGGGTAGGTCCTTTACGCTCGGCAGGAGCATCAGCAGGCTTAGTCGCCGGCTTTTGCACGGGAGCGGGTTTAACCTCCGGCTTAGGAGCGGCCTTAGGCGCCGGCTTGGGTGCGGCTTTGGGGGCAGGCTTGGCGGCGGGTTTGCTCTGTGCCGCATGAGCCTTAGGCGCATTGAGGGCTTCCATATAGGCGGCGATATTCTGATGGCCGTGCTTTACGGTAATGACCTCAAAGAGCATATCCAATTCTTTGGCACTAAGGGGTGCCATATGGTTTTTCGGACGGGTCGAATACTTCTCCAGCAGATCCATGATCTCATTGCTGGAAATCCCGATATCCTTGCCGAATTCATGTACTTTGTATTTTAACGGTGTATCACTCACTGTACTGCCTCCTTATTCTCCAATGCTGTATCCAGCATCTTGCGAAAGTTTTTGTCCGCCACCGAGAAAATGCCAAAAGGTTTTAATCCGCAAGCATTTCCCAGCTCAGACATGGTATAGTCCACTCGGATTGGGTCTAGTCCCAATGCTTTACCTTGTTCCTCAACCAGTCGAACGGTGCGAGGCGATAAATCGCTTGCCGCATACAGGCCAAAAGCTTTTCCGCTGCCAAGTGCAGCAAAGACTTCATCCCGACCCCGCAGTAATTTCCCTGCACGGCGGGCCAATCCGAGATTTGATAAAAATTTATCCTTCAAGTGCGGCCAACTCCTCTTCCAGCGTATCGTATAGTTCGGCCGGAATGGTCGTTTCCAGCGAACGATCGATCCGCTTGGATTTGCGTGCCTTTTTCAGGCACTCCGCCTTTCGGCACAGGTAGGCGCCACGCCCCGGTTTCTTTCCGGTCAGATCCATGCTGATCTCACCCTCGGGACTTCTCACCACCCGTACCAGCTCCATCTTCGGCTTACTCTCGCCGCAACCGGAGCACATACGCATAGGGGTCTTGCGTACCTTCACGCCAAACTCCCCCTTAGTTCTGACCGCTCAAAGCAGACAGCGGCTTGATATCCACCTTATAACCGGTGAGCTTCGCCGCCAAACGGGCATTCTGACCTTCCTTACCAATGGCCAGCGACAACTGATCGTCATTCACAATGACCGAGCAGGTCTTCTTGCTCTCATCGGCCTGTGCCGACAAGACAACGGCAGGCGACAGTGCAGCAGTAACATACAGAGCCGGATCGGCATTGTACTTGATAATATCGATCTTCTCGCCCTTGATCTCATCAATAATAGTGGAGATACGGCTACGTTTCTGACCGATGCAAGCACCAACGGGATCGACGGCGGGATCGTTGCTCATAACGGCAACCTTGGTACGGCTGCCCGCCTCACGGGCTACCGACATGATCTCTACCGTGCCGTCCTGCACCTCGGGCACTTCCATCTCAAACAGACGGCGAACCAGGCCGGGATGGGTACGGGAAAGCAGAACCTCGTTATACACGCGGCCGCGGTCCTTTTCCTTACGGCGCACCTCTACCACATAAACCTTAATGCGATCGCCCTCACCGATGGTCTCCCGCGGGATCATTTCCCGTACGGGCAGGAGCATTTCATAGCGGCCGATGCTCAGCACGGCAGCCTTGATCTTCAGATCGATACGCTCCACAACACCGGTAACGATCTCACCCGTCTTTTCGGTGAACTCACGGGTCAGCGATCCGTAAACGGCTTCATTGATGCCCTGAACGATAACGTTCTTACCAACCTTGGCGGCAATACGGCCGAAACGGCTGGGGTCGAGATCCACTTCGGCAACATCGCCCAACTTGTATTTTCTGCTGATTTTTTTAGCATCATCCACATAGATCTCTACCAGCGGATCGGTAACCTCTTCCACGACCGCCTTGCGCACGAAGAAACGAACCGTTCTCTTTTCCTCATCGAAAGCGGCGTCGATATTCTCCGGCTGCATATCCATGTTCTTCTCTTTCTTCACGGCGGCGATGATGGCCGCTTTGATCTTTTCGAGCATATACTCTTTCTTGATGCCCTTTTCCTTTTCCAATAGAGTAAGCGCCTCATAGAATTCGCTGTTTGCAGACATTTTTCTTTATTCCTCCTTAAAATTCAAAGACCGTTCTTGCTTTTGAAATATTTTTTATATCCACGGTTATTTCCGTCCCGTCTACCGCTATGGTACACAGACCGTCACCGTACTGCACCAAATTACCGGTCAGTTCCTTCTTGCCTTCCGCCGCCTTGAACAGACGGAGATTGACCTTCTCACCCACATAGGCTTCAAAGTGCCAATCCAGCCGCAAGCGGCGCTCAATGCCGGGGGAACAGACCTCAAAGATATAGGAGTGACTAATGAAATCCGCATCGTCCAGCGGATCGGACAACGCACGGGAAACCTTCTCGCAATCGTCAGCACCGATGCCCTGCTCGCTGTCGATATAGATGCGCAGGAAATACTCACTGCCTTCCTTGACAAATTCGGTATCCCATACCGTATAACCCAATTCTTCCACGATCGGCGTTGCTAAATCCAGCAACTTTTCGGCTGTATTTTGAGCCACGAACACCCCTCCGTTTTTCAGATAAAATGCACTCAAGAGCAGGGCCGAAACCCTGCTCTTGACATTACCATATTTAGTGTATCACAGAAAATTCCAAAAATCAAGCCTTTTTTATTTCTCCAGCTTGATTTTAGAACCTTCCAAACCGTCGGCATCATCCAATCGACAGTTAACCGCACGAATGGTACGCAACGTGCCGCAACCGCGAAGCCCTACCACCATGGTGACCTTGGTATTGCTGATATCCAGCGCTTCCAGCGTAGGCAAAGAGATAATCGGCGTAACATCCTCAATAGGGTTATCCGACACATTGAGCGTACGCAATGTACGGACACCGCTGATAGCCGAAAGCGATTTGATATTGCAATCCACAACCGTCAGCGCCGTAACACCGGTCTGCCGCAGAGCTGAAAAATCGCCGATCTTATTACCCGAAAGATCAATGCTGACCAATCCCGTTAATTTAGATAGGGCCGCAATATCGGACAGCCCGCAATTAACAGCCGTCAGCGTCTCCAGCGAAGAGAGCGACGAGATCCCGCTGAGCGAGGACATTTTATTATTGGAAATATCCAGCTTCTTCAGCGAAGTCATGCCGTTAAGCACCATCAACGAGCTCAGCTCGTTATCCGCCAACGACAACTCGGTAAGGGTCTTCACCTTCTTTAACCCCGACAGATCCTCCACCTTATTGCCCACCAGCACAAGCGTGGTGAGCTTCTCCAGCTTTTCCAGTCCCTCCACCTTGGTCAACTGGTTGTTGCAGGCCGACAGGAAGGTCAGACCCTTCATGGTCGATAGATTTTCCGTAGAGGTCAGGCCGTTATTGTCTACCGTTAACTCGGTAACCTGATTGGCCAAGGCAATCTCTTTGAGGTTATTATTGGTAACCGCACAGTTATCCAACGTCAATTTGCGCAAGGTCAAAACCTCGGCCAGCACGGAAAAATCATCGATATTGCTCTGGTTATACAAATGAATCTCGGTGAGATTCAGAAACTCCTTGAAGTCCTCCAGTGAGCGGATGGATTTGGTGGAAGTGAGTTCAAAGGTATTGAACGAAGTGATCTTATCCAGCATCGAATAGGTCAGTTTCTGCGACGGAGACACGCCGAGGATCGCGTGAGCCAACTGGGACACGCCCTCATCCTTAAACTCAAAGGTGGCATTGCCGTCACGCACGGTATAGGTCGCCTCAAAAGGAGCACTGACCAGTCCCGCCTGCGACATGGCAAAACCACGCAAAGTCAACGTACCGTGTTCCACCGTAAAGGCTTCTGTATACTCCGCCGATTCCACCGAAGGCTCACTACCGTCATTGGAGTAATAAATCGTTGCCCCTTCTTTAACCGAAAGTTCAACCGTGATCGGTTCGCCGTAGGCACCGGGCTGCACCGAGAAGGTCACATCTCCCGGCTGATTGCGATTGATCTTGAGCAAAACATGCTCATTGGTGATCTGCTTCATAAAGTCATAAGCGCCTTCAATATCTCCACGCATAGCCATCGCTTTGGTCTTGAATGCATAGAACTCATAGGTAGCGGGAGAGAGGCTGATGCCGCGCATGGCCACTTCTTCCACCTTTTCATAATCACCCAGTCCTTCATAGGCTTCGCATAGGCCGATACGGGCAGGAACCGAACCTTCCTGCGCTTTGATCGCACTCTCGAAATGCCCCACGGCCTTTTGGTAATTGCCTTCGGCCAAGGCCGCTTCACCGTGCGATACCAACTGGTCATGCGAGCCCACCGCACCGGTCACCAACGCCATAATGCCCAGCGCCAGCGCCGCCACCAAAAGGCAGGCACCAAAGCCGATAAAGAAGACTTGCATAAATTTCTTAGGATCTATTTTCTTTTCTACAACAGCTGGTTGTTTGGGGTTGGATTGCATATCCTTTCACCTTCCTAACCTGTTATTCTATGTCAATTACGCTCAACAATAGGTACGTAATCGTGCCGCCCCTCAATGGCCTTATAGGCGGGGCGAATGATGCGGTTGCCCGTCATCAATTCCTCCAAGCGGTGGGCGCACCAGCCAACCACACGGGCAGACGCAAACAACGGCGTATTGAGTTCTTCGGGAATGCCCAGCATCCGATAGACAAAGCCCGAATACAGGTCCACATTGGCACACATGGCCTTGCGATCCCCTTTAATCTCACAAAAGACCTCGGGCGTCAGACGCTCGACCGATTCAATCAGTTCAAACTCATCGATCATATCCTTAACCAAAGCCAGATCGCGAGCACTCTTTTTGAGTTGCACGGCACGGGGATCGGACAGGGTATAAATGGCATGACCCATACCGTAGATCAGCCCAGAGCCGTCACCCGCTTCTTTGCGCACGATCTTACGCAGATACTCCCGCACCTCATCTTCGTCTTTCCAGTTTTTAACGTTGGTCTTGATCTCCTCAAGCATATTGACCACCTGCGCATTGGCGCCGCCATGCTTGGGTCCCTTGAGGGAGCAAATGGCACCGGCAATGGCCGAATAGGTATCGGTACCCGACGAGGTCAGCACACGGGTGGTAAAGGTCGAGTTGTTACCGCCGCCGTGCTCCATGTGCAAAATCAGACACAAGTCAAGAAGTTTAGCCTCGGCATCGGTAAATTTCTTATCGGAGCGCAGCATATAGAGAATACTCTCGGCCATGCTCTGCCCCTTTTGCGGAAAGTGGAAATAGAGGGAACGCTTATCATAGTAGCGCTTCTTCACCTGATAGGCGGCCACGGCAATGGAGGGCATACGGCTGATCAGGCTGATCGACTGCATCACAACATTTTCAATATCGGTATTGCCCGCCTGCTCATCGTATCCATACAAGGCCAACACGCCGCAAGCCAGCTTGTTCATAACATCGGGCGAAGGGGCCTTCATAATCATGTCTTCTACGAAGCCATAGGGTAACTCGATAAACTGCCACAGCAGATCATTGAACTTCTCCAACTCCTGCTTGGACGGCAGATGGCCGAACAACAGCAAAAATGCCGTATCCTCAAACCCAAACCGATCGGCCTTCTGGAAACCGCGAATCAGATCTTCTATATTATAGCCACGGTAGGTCAACTCTCCGTCATGAGAAATCCGCTCGCCTTCGTTGAGCAGATAACCATGCACGTTGCATACACGGGTACACCCCGCCACAACGCCCGTTCCGTCGGTATTGCGCAGGCCTCGCTTAACATTATATTGATCATAATATTCTGACGGAATGACGTTATCTTTCCGCAGAGTATCGCATAGACTTTCTATGAAACGCTCGTCTTTTTTATCGCTTGGCAGCATTTCATTCTCTCCTTTTTTAGGTATAATAATGTTAATTATACCTCATTTCCCTCTTTTACACAAGTATATTTTGCAAACTTTCGAGGTAATCCCATGAAAAAGATCCTACTTACACTCTCCGCCCACATTCTCTTGCTTTTGCTTCTTCCCTTTATATTATCCAAAGGATGGACAGCCTCCTTGGCCCAGTACCGCCCTTCCCTCTCCACACCGGAAACCCCCACTGAAATCTACATTCCCGTACTGGTAGACGATCGCGTGGAAGAACTGCCCCTGACCCAATATCTGTGCGGCGTGGTAGCGGCCGAAATGCCCGCTTCTTATCAACCCGAAGCCCTTAAAGCGCAGGCTGTTGCCGCCTGTTCCTATATGGTCTACCGCTCGGTCAACGAGCCCGACGCCCCCGAACACAAAGGCGCTTGGGTCTGCAACGACCCCAGCCATTGCAAAGGCTATCTGTCCACCTTGCAAATGAAGCAACATTGGGGAGAGGAACATTACGCGGAATATTACGCCAAGATTGCCGCCGCCGTCAGTGCCGTTGCCGGACAGGTTCTAACCTATGAGGGGCAACCGATCAATGCCGTTTTCCACGCCATCAGCGCCGGCAAAACCGAAAAGGCCGCCGATGTATGGGGGCAGGATGTACCCTACCTGCAGGCGGTAGAAAGTTTTATTGATGTCAACGCCGCCCAATACCTGTCCACGGCCGAATTTTCAAGCGAGAAGCTCTATCAACTGCTTGCCATAACCAAACCCGACATCGACAAGACCCTCACCGTCGGCCCCGTTACCCGTAGCGACTCGGGTGGGGTACTGTCAGCTGAGATCGGCGGGGTCACCTTTACCGGCGCCCAGCTTCGCAGTACCCTCTCCCTTCGCAGTACCAATTTTGAGTTCGCCCGCCAGGACGACACCTTTACCTTTACCGTCAAAGGCTACGGCCATTGTGTCGGCATGAGCCAGTACGGAGCGGGACAACTGGCGCAGGCGGGCATGACCTATACCGACATTCTCAAAACCTATTACACCGATGTAGAGATCTCCCCCTACACCTTTACTTGACAAGTCGGGGCTTGTAAGAGTATACTAAACAAAAAATAAAGGATGCTTTCATGGAT
Source organism: Eubacteriales bacterium (assembly GCA_045631845.1). Taxonomy (GTDB): domain Bacteria; phylum Bacillota; class Clostridia; order Oscillospirales; family UMGS1783; genus CAKSHC01. The sequence goes on from JAZQVM010000021.1 coordinate 17,966, forward strand.
AGTTTACTCTTATCGATCAAGGCCGTTGCCCCCATCTTCCTACTGATGATGCTGGGATATGGGCTCAAGCAATTTCAGGTGGCCACCAAGGATCAATTCAACGCCATCAATCGGCTGATCTTCAAAATCTTCCTGCCGATTCATCTGTTCTACAGCGTATACAGAACCGACATTAAAACCTTCTTTGACGGTAAGTTGATCCTATTTGCCGTGATTGCCGTACTCATTATATTTGCTATCGGATACGGGCTGGTCTTCCTTCTTACAAAGGAAAACGCCAAACGCGGCGTTATGTTACAAGGCTTCTTCCGTTCCAATTTTGCCATTCTGGGCATCCCGCTGGTCAACTACATTTGCGGAGATGCGGCCGGCGGACTTTCGGCCTTAATTGTAGCGGTTATTATCCCCCTCTACAATATCTTAGCCGTCATTACCCTTGAGCGGTTTCGGGACGGCAAGATACAAGCAGGCAAACTACTGAAGGGCATCGTTACCAACCCCTTGGTCATCGGGTGTTTTGTCGGCGCTATCTTCTTACTGGCAGGCATAGAATTACCGTCGCTGATCGAAACCACCGTCAGCGATGCCGCCTCCATCGCCTCGCCGTTGGCAATTGTGGTGCTGGGTGCAAGTTTTAATTTCTCCAGCATCAAAACCAGCGTAAAAGAGTTGGCCATTACCGTCTGCACCCGCCTGCTTATCGTGCCGGCACTGGCCATTACCGCCGCCATACTGCTCGGTTTTCGAGGCGAGGCTTTGGTCTGCCTGATGGTCGCCTTCGGCGCACCCACCGCCGTATCATCCTTCTCTATGGCACAACAGATGGGCGGGGACGAAGAACTGGCCGCCCAGATCGTCGTCTTCACCTCAGCACTCTGCCTGTTTTCCCTGTTCGGCTGGATCTTCCTGCTCAGTTCTCTGCAACTCTTCTAAAAAATAAGAACCCATCAACCGATGGGTTCTTTTGTTTTGCGCAAAATCAGAATCATGGGACAAATCAGCAAACCGCTGACCACATTCCCGATCGCATGGATCACATCAAAGGGCAGTCCGGCCGCAATCCAGGCCAAAGTCTGCTGTCCGTTTAGTCCAAACAGCAACGCCTGCGACGGCGCATACAACACCCCGAAAGCCAACCCGTGCAACCCGCACACCGCCGCATAGACGATCGGCGCCAGCCATTTTGGCATGGTTTTGGGCAATAGCATAGTTACACCCCACAGCACCGTCCACACATACAAATAGGGAATCCACCACAGCGAAAATCCCGCATACAATCCGGTGAGGATCACGTACACGTATAGCGGATAGAGCGCCTTTTGCCGATACACCGCCGTGGCCGCTATGATAAACACACCGATCAAATGAATGTTCGGCAGGGCTTCCATGGCAATATCGGAAGCGAACATCAGCGCACCCAGTACGCCGAATACGGCAATCTCCCGTACCGTCGGCTTCATGCTTGCGCCTTGAACATATAGGTTTCGCCGGACTTAATCTCGGTCGTGTCCACACCGCTCATGGCATACTCGCCGTTAACATAGAAGGCCCAATACTTGCCGTCCCTCTCAAAATCAACTTCAATACCTGCCACCTTGTGAACATACAACCCATACTGCCCCATCTCGCCCTCGATCAGGCCAAGTTCGGACAACGCCTCGCCCACCACCGTTTTATCGGTGTGAACCTCATATTGCCTTTCCCGACTCTCGGGATCGATCACGATAAAGGAAAAGGTTGTACGGCCTTCCCCCACCACCGTGACCTTGTCCGGACTTTCACTCGGCAAAGCCGAAGAACTGGTGTCACTGCAACCGGTAAGCGCTATGGCCGCACATAGCATCACAACAAGAAGCAGTGACAGAATTTTTTTACTTTCTGTCTGTTTCATACGATTTTCTCCTTGTATTTGTATTCCCTCTCGGTTGGCACTCGCAACCACACAGAGGCAACCAACCGGCGGATATTTCGACTCGGTGCATCTTCGTTCGCCTTCTCGGTTTCCCAATGGCCTGTCCCGGATTGCGGCATCCGGCCAGAACGAAAACATCTCGCACCTCACGGCGACGGGCTCGTGCAGGACTCTCACCTGCTTCCCCTCCGCTTGGTTTTTTACGATTTTATTCGCCGATGATCAGTTCCTTGGCGTAAGGCAACTGCTCAATGGCGGCGCACAGATCATGCCACTCGGTTAATTTATGATTCTTTCGGGCATGATACATATTGATCAGATTCTCATAATTCATCGTCACGGTACGCATCTGATTATAGGACGAGGGCAAAAACTGGATCATATCCACCCACAGCGCCTTGTCCTTAGTTTCGTTATAGCGCACACGCAGGTCCTCCAAGTAGGCGACCACCCCGTCAAACTGCTTGCGGGTCTCCTCAGTCATACGCTCACAGGAAAAATCCTCCGCCGTAAAGGGGGCGGCGTGGATCTTATGCATGGTCGAGGTCGAGTTGGCCACCGTGCCTACTTTATAAGTATCAAACTCTTTCCACCAGTACATCGGCGCCGTAATGTCCATACACACCAGCACCTGACGCAGGTATTTGCGGTGATCCGATCCGGCATTGCGAAGCCGCTTCGCCAAATCCAAATCGTTCGGGCCGAGCACAAAATTGCCCTGCTCATCATAAAAACTGTCCGAACGGGCCCAGCTGTTAAGGGGGTTGCGTGCGCCGCGCATGGCATTTTCAAAATTCATGACGGCAATGCGTTCTGTTTTAAGCATACGATCAACTCCTTTGTTTCTATTGTATCATAAATTTTTCTTTTTTCAATACATAGCATAAAACTTTACCAATTCGTCCATAATGAAGACGGAGGTAAGTATATATGAGTAGATTTTCTTCAAGCACCGACGAAAAGAAACGGGCCCGCGATCGGCTGATCTTCGGTCTGTCCTGCATCTTCTGCCTGCTGTTGGTGGTGTTGTCCGTCTATTTCTCGGTACAGCACTTCAACGATAAACAGGCCGAAAACATCGCCCAGATCCAAAGCGAGTCCCAATCCGAAGTGCCCATTGTCAACCAACCCTCACAGTCCTCGTCGCAATCCCAATCCAGCGAACCCGAGCCCGAACCTGAGCCCGAACCCGAACCCGAGCCTGAACCTGAACCGGTTATGTATATGACCCCATTGGCCGGCGCCTTGGGCGAAGGGTACTCGGCCGATGCCTTGGTCTTCTCCGAAACCATGGACGACTGGCGCACCCACTCCGGCATCGACTTTTTAGCCGAAGTCGGCGATACCGTCTGCGCCATCGGCGGCGGCATGGTTACCGATTTTTACTATGACGAACTGACCGGCCACACCATGGAGATCACCCATCCCGACGGCTGTATCTCGGTCTATTGCGGACTCAATGAAACCGTCTTTGCCGAAACAGGACAAACCGTTATGGCCGGGGACGCCATCGGCACCGTCGGTGACGACCTGCCCTTTGAATCGGCCGAAGATCCCCATCTGCATCTGGAGGTCATCAAGGACGGCCGCCGCATCGACCCCCTTTCCATCATCGGCTAAAAATAAAAGCAACAGTGAAATATCTGTTGCTTTTGTTGGTTTTACAACATACAAGACCCAAATTTTAGGATATACTGTCCTCAGAAAATAAGAGGAGGATGATCGAATGACAATCACCAAAACCATTCAATATATCGGCGTGAACGATCATAAATTGGATCTGTTCGAAGGACAGTATATCGTACCCAACGGCATGGCCTATAATTCCTACGCCATTCTCGACGATAAGATTGCCATCATGGATACCGTAGATGCCAACTTCACCCACGAATGGCTCGATAACATTCAGCACACGCTGGATGGCCGCACTCCTGACTATCTGATCATCCAGCACATGGAACCCGATCACTCGGCCAATATCGTCAATTTCCTAAAAGCCTACCCCAACACCACCATCGTGTCCTCGGCCAAGGCCTTTGCCATGATGAAGCAGTTTTTCGGCACCGAGTTTACCGAGAACCGTCTGGTCGTCGGCGAGGGCGATACGCTGGATCTGGGTCATCATAAGCTCACCTTCGTCACCGCCCCTATGGTGCATTGGCCGGAGGTCATCGTCACCTACGATGCTACCGATAAGGTACTCTTCTCGGCCGATGGATTTGGCAAATTCGGCGCGCTGGATGTGGAGGAGGACTGGGCGTGTGAGGCCCGCCGCTACTATATCGGCATCGTCGGCAAGTACGGCGCTCAGGTGCAGGCTCTGCTGAAGAAGGCCGCCGGTCTGGACATTGAAATCATCTGCCCGCTGCACGGCCCCGTTCTTAAGGAGAACCTCGGCTATTATATCAATAAGTATCAGACGTGGTCGAGTTATCAGCCCGAGGATGAGGGCATTGTCATTGCCTATACTTCGGTCTACGGCAACACCAAAAAGGCCGTCTTAAAATTGGCCGAAAAACTCAAAGCCAACGGTTGCCCCAAGGTTGTGGTAAACGATTTGGCTCGGTGCGACATGGCCGAAGCGGTGGAAGACGCCTTCCGTTATAACAAATTGGTGCTGGCCACCACCACCTACAATGCCGACATCTTCCCCTTCATGCGTTCTTTTCTCGAACATCTGACCGAGCGCAATTTCCAAAACCGCACCGTGGCCTTTATTGAGAACGGCTCGTGGGCTCCCTTAGCCGCCAAGGTCATGAGTAGTATGCTGGAAAAGAGCAAAAATATCACCTATACCGACACCACTGTTCGTATTCTCTCGGCACTCAACGAGGAGAGCGAGGCGCAGCTGGATGCACTGGCATGCGAACTGTGCAAGGACTACTTGGCTCAGCAGGATGCTACGGCCAATAAGAATGATCTAACTGCATTGTTTAACATCGGTTACGGCCTGTATGTGGTCACTTCCAACGACGGCAAAAAGGATAACGGCCTGATCGTGAATACCGTCACGCAGGTCACCAGTACACCCAACCGCATCGCCGTCACCATCAATAAAGAAAACTATTCCCACCATGTCATCAAGCAGACGGGCAAGATGAATCTCAACTGTCTGTCAAGCGACGCCCCCTTTAAGGTCTTTGAAGTGTTCGGCTTCCAGAGCGGACGCCATGTCGATAAGTTTGCCGACTGCACGCCGCTGAGAAGCGATAACGGGCTGGTCTTCCTGCCCCGCTATATCAACGCCTTCATGTCCTTGAAAGTAGAACAGTATGTAGACTTGGATACCCACGGCATGTTCATCTGCTCGATCACCGAGTCGAGAGTCCTGTCCGATCGGGAAACCATGTCCTACGCCTACTATCATGCCAACGTCAAGCCCAAGCCCGAAACCGAGGGCAAGAAAGGCTACGTCTGCAAGATCTGCGGCTTTGTCCATGAGGGTGACAATCTTCCCGATGATTTTATCTGCCCGCTGTGCAAACACGGCGCAGTCGATTTTGAAGAAATCCAGTAAAGGAGAAATATCATGAAATACGTATGCGATGTTTGCGGTTACGAGTATAATGAGGCGGCCGAAGGCGTAGCCTTCACCGACCTGCCCGACAACTATGAGTGCCCCCTGTGCGGCGTCGGCAAAGACCAATTTTCCAAAACCGAATAAATTCTAATCCAAACCTCTTAAGCCCCCTCTGTCGAGGGGGCTGTCTTTTTGCTCCGCAAAAAGACTGGGGGAGAGAAAAAAGCAGCATGGACGCTCCATGCTGCTTACTTCTTTGTATATGGCTTAGGATCATTGGTCAACCCCAAAATATAATCGGTTGAGGTTTGAAAATATTCGGCTAATTTGATTAACGCCTCAATAGGAATCTGTCTTTGACCGTTCTCATATTGCGAGTAAGTATTCTGTTTTACGTGCAGATATTTTGCTATCTCAATCTGCTTAATATCACGATCTTCCCGTAAATCTTTCAATCGCAAACCTACTCACTCCCTTTGTAGAAAATTCTACAATATCGCGTATTGAGATGTTGACATATATCTCATAATGTGATATTATGCAAATAAATTACCAATATTCCAACAGAAGGATTAATAATGAGTAAAAAAATTTTTCATGCATTATCCTTTTTTTGATGTTTTGCAGCTCATGTTCACCCCAACCAAGCAAGACCGTTCCCACCCAAAAATCTTATCAAATCGTATACAAATGGGAACTACAATCAAATAATCATGTAGGAAACGACTGGACATATAGAGTCACGTATGCTGGAAATGAAATTTCCAGCGGAAGTTATATTACAGGTACAGAAGGCTCCTATATTAAAATAAACGCAAAAATGATAGAAGATGATAGTAATTCTGATATCGGAAGCGGCACATTACGAATTCCTCTCACAAGCGGAGCCAGTAAATCCATAACTATTACCGTTCGGGAAGGACACGGGCGATATGCCGGCAACACGGCAAAATGGAAATTCACTTGCACGATTAGAAAAACATAACACAGAAAAAGCAGCAAGGAAAACTCCTTGCTGCTTTTCTTATTGCTGCGGCAAATTAATATAATCGGTAATCGGCACTGTCTGCCACTCGTAGTCGGTATCGGTCACATCGACATAGCGAGCTACCGCCTGATCGTATTCCTTTTCCTCAATATAGGTGCCGTTGTGCAGATAATAGCGAAACTCGGTTTCCCGCTCATACCAGTATGGTGACTCCTGCTTAATCTGCTCAACCTTTTGTTGATTGTCCGGATATTCGGGGTCTAAATACAAGGTAAAGCCTCGGTAGTTTTCCGTCGGCGTTACCTCCTTGCCGTCATAGCCCAACACTTCCAGATAGGCTTCGGTGATATCGCCGCTGTTGCCGTAGGCGCCTTGGGCAATCAAACAATGACGGGCATCGATCACGTCATACTGCGGATAGATCTTTGCCCCGCCCATCGTACCGCCGCCATGGGACTGCTCATACAGTAGCCTCACCTTTTCGTCCTGTATGCCCAGCAATAAACTTTCCCGATAATGGTAAGCCGATGACCCATCGAGTTGCACCAACATCTCATAGCGGCCGTCCTCATTTAGATCAAAGAGTACCGTCTGCATCTCGGTGCCGTCATCCACCGTATACTCGCTGATCCCCTGCAATCCGCCCTCGGCGAAAAAATTTTCGTATATTTCGACATCCTTCTGTTTCTGATCCTTTTTGAGAGCACAACCGCCCAGTAACAAGAGAACGGCTATACTCAACACAAAGATTCGTTTCATAGACATCATACTTTCTATTGTAAATATTTACGCACCAAATTCAGCGCACGGGCGGCGGCAAACTTGCGAATGATATTGCGGGTGCGCGTCTTGGAACCCAAGCGAAATTCCTCTACTCTCGTTCCCTTCTCACCCGCCACACCGACATACACTAAGCCCACCGGCTTTTCTTCCGTCCCGCCGTCAGGTCCCGCAATGCCGGTAATGCCAAGCCCGATATCCGCGCCCGACAATTTGCGTACACCCTCAGCCATAGCCTTGGCCACCTCGGGACAAACCGCACCCTTTTCCTCAATCAGATCGGCGGGTACGCCCAATAACTTGGTCTTAGCCTCATTGGCATAGGTTACCGTGCCAAACCCGAAGATTTCACTCGAACCGGCTAAATCGGTGAGAGATTTCGCAATCCACCCGCCGGTGCAACTCTCGGCCGTGGCAATGGTCATGCCCCGCTCCTTAAGCATCTTCGATACCTGCTCCTCAATACTCGTCACGTCAATGCCGTACACATAGTCCCCCATGCGGCGACAAACCTCGTCCACCACGGGAGAAAGGATACGCTCGGCATCGGCCTCATCGTCAGCCGAAGCGGTAATGCGAATCTCGGTCTCCACATCCTTGGCGTAGGTGGCCACGGTAGGGTTTTGCCCATCCAGCAGATCAGACAGGGCATCGGCGCAGTCCGACTCCCCGATCTCCATCACCCGTACCCGACGGGAATAGAGTTCCTTGGCATCGCTCTTGGTCAGGTAGGGGCGCACCCCGCCCTCAAACATGGCCGTCATCTCCCTGGGCGGACCGGGGAGCATGATGAGCGTTTTATTATCCTTGGTAATGGCAAAGCCGGGCGCCGTACCTTTGGTATTGTGCAATACGGTGCAACCCTCGGGCAGGTAGGCCTGCTTTTTCTGCGACTCGGTCATCTGCCGTCCCGACTGCGCCAGTATCTCAGCCAAATGCTCGTAGGAGGGCTGATGCAGTTCCAGTTTTACACCAAGGGCGGCGCAGGCCGTTTCCTTGGTTAGATCGTCCTTGGTGGGGCCAAGCCCGCCGGTGGTGATCACGCAATCGGCATGGGCAAAGGCCGTTTCCAATGCCAGTTTAAGCCGCTCAGGATTATCCCCCACTACACTTTGGTAGTAGACATGCACCCCCATACCCGCCAAGTTTTTAGCAATATAGGCGGCGTTGGTGTTCACCACATCACCGAGCAACAATTCGGTTCCTACACACAAAATTTCACAAGTCATACTATCCCTCAATACGCACTCGGCGTGATGATCTCTTCTTCAATCCCTGCCATGGCCCGTTCGATGAGTCCCTCCACATCCAGTTTATTCATCTGAGCACGCACGGCAAACTCCTTGGGTTTGGTGCGGGGATGGCGCGGAGTAAAGACGGTACAACAATCTTCATAGGGCAGGATCGAAGTTTCAAAGGTATCGATCTTATGAGCAATCTCAATAATCTCCACCTTATCCATACCGATCACGGGACGAAGCACCGCCATATCGGTAAAGGATTCGGTCACGCCGATGGCTTCCATCGTTTGGCTGGCCACCTGCCCTAAACTCTCGCCGGTAATCAGTGCACCGCATTTCTTATTTTTTGCCACTTTTTCCGAAATAATCATCATAAAGGCACGCATCACCAAAGTGAAATAATCTTCTTCACAATGATCCCGTATCGCCTCTTGAATTTCGGTAAAGGGCACCACCGTCAAATGGATATTGCCCGAATAGCGAGCTACCGTACGAAGCAAGGTTTTCACCTTATCCTTAGCACGCTCGGAGGTATAAGGATAGGAGAAGAAATGCACGCCCGACAGCGACACGCCCCGCTTGGCCATCATATAGCCGGCCACGGGACTGTCGATACCGCCCGAAATGAGAAGCATCGCCTTGCCGTTAGCACCAACGGGCAAGCCGCCGGCCCCCTTTTCAGAAGCCTCATGTACGCAAGCCTTCCGGTCGCGCACCTCGGCCATAACAATAAGGTCGGGGTTATGCACGTCCACCTTTAGGTGAGGGAATTTCTCTAAGAGATAGCCGCCCACCTCAGCCGAAATCTGGGGCGACCCTAAGGGGAAACGCTTATCGGCACGCTTGGCCTCCACCTTAAAGGTTCTAACTTCATTCAACCGATCGGCCAGAAACTCGGCCGCCGTTTCCTTGATGGCCTCCATATCCTTTTCGCACAGGGCGCA
>JAZQVM010000022.1:0-22849 GCA_045631845.1 Eubacteriales bacterium
CTTTGCCGATGTCGAGGCGCTGAAAGACTTTGTGTTTGACGATTTCTGCGGCGCTAACTTCTCTAAATATCTCATTAAAGAAACGGGCAAGGAGGGCAAGGTGCTTGTCTTCTTAAAGCCCTGCGATACCTATTCCTTTAACCAACTGCTCACCGAGCATCGGTTTGATCGGGAAAAGGTCTACGCCGTGGGTATTCCCTGCGACGGCATGATCGACATGGCCAAGGTCAAAGAGTTGGCCGGCGACGGCATCCTGTCGGTCAAGAGCGAAGCCGATGTAACGGTAGAAACGCTGTATGACGGCACCAAGACCATGGCCAAGGCTGACGTGCTGGCCGAGCGTTGCATCAACTGCAAGAGCAAAAAACATGTGGCCTATGACGAACTGCTGGGCGAGGACGGTGACGTTCTCGACTCCAAGCGTTTCGATCAAGTAGCACAGCTGGAAGCTATGACCCCCGAAGAGCGTTACGCTTTCTGGCAGAACGAACTGTCCAAGTGCATCCGTTGCAACGCCTGCCGCGACGTTTGCCCTGCCTGCACCTGTGAAAAGTGCGTCTTCGGCAACCCCAATTCGGGCGTAGAGAACAAAGCACCGGCCGACAGTTTTGAGGAAAAGATGTTCCATATCATCCGTGCTTTCCATGTGGCCGGTCGTTGTACCGACTGCGGCGAGTGCTCGAGAGTCTGTCCGCAGAACATTCCTCTGCATTTGCTCAACCGCAAGTTTATTAAAGATATCAATACCTTCTACGGCGAATATCAGGCCGGCGAAGAGGTCGGCAGCCGTGCGCCGCTTGTCAACTATACGCTGGACGATGTCGAGCCGAACGATGCGGTAGGAAGGGGTGGCCAAGATGCGTAAATGTGCCAAAGCCGATTTAAGCCAAGTGCTGGCCGCCGTGGCCGCCGCACAGACCCTCTATCTGCCGGTGGATACCGATAACGGCGCCGAGTACAAGGCGTGGAGTGAAGGGGTGACCTATAGCGAAGCGCTCAACACCAACCGTTCCCCCAAAGATTTCTTCTTCCCTCAGGCGCAGGACTTGGTTAAGTTCAAGACCGAGGGGAAAACCATTGAGATTATTGACATCCGCAAAGCCAGCGAGGATTTTGTTCTGTTCGGCGTGCGCGGTTGTGATGTCAAGAGCATTGAGGTGCTCGACCGTGTCTTCTTAAACGAGCCGGTGGACAGTTATTATGCCGAGCGCCGTGCCCATGCAACCGTCGTGTCGATGGCCTGCACCCGTCCGGTGGAAACCTGCTTCTGCGGTACTTTCGGCATTGATGCCGCCGCCCCCGAGGGCGATGTCGTCTGCCACATGACCGAGGATGCCGTCTACTTCGATGCCAAGACCGAGAAGGGCGAAGCCTTTATGAAACTCATCGAGGGCTTGACCGAGGATTGCGACAGCAAGGTGGTTGAAGAACAGCAGGCCAAGACCCGTGAGATTCTTAAGAAACTCCCGTTGGCCGGCTTGACCACCGAAGGATTTGACCCCGAAAAGACGATGGAGTTGTTTGACCGTCCCGAATGGGCGACTCTGTCGGAGGCTTGCCTCGGTTGCGGTACTTGTACCTTTGTCTGCCCGACCTGCCAGTGCTACGATATTAAGGATTTCAATAACGGGCGTGAGATTACCCGCTTCCGTTGCTGGGATTCCTGTATGTATTCCGATTTCACCATGATGTCGGCGGGTCAGCCTCGGCTTACCCAAAAGGAGCGGTTCCGTCAGCGCTTTATGCACAAGTTGGTCTACTATCCGGCCAACAACGACGGCATGTGCTCCTGCGTGGGTTGCGGTCGTTGCCTGGCCAAGTGCCCGATTTCGATGAATATTGCTAAAGTCATGAAAACGATAGGAGGGAAACAGGCATGAATAACCGTCCCGAAACCTTGATTCCGGTACTGGGTGTGATCACCGATATTCGGATTGACACGCCCGATGTCAAGACCTTCCGTGTCGTGACCCCCGATGGGGTAAAGCCTTTTATCCATAAGCCCGGTCAGTGCGCCATGCTTTCCATTCCGGGTGTGGGCGAGGCGATGTTCTCCATCACCTCCTCTCCGACCAATGAGGAGTTTATGGAATTTTCCATTAAGAAATGCGGTTGTTTGACCGATTGGCTGCATCAGGCCGAGGTCGGCCAGCAGATCACCGTGCGCGGCCCTTACGGCAACGCCTTCCCTGTGGATGACGAGTTTGCGGGCAAGGATCTGCTCTTTATCGCCGGCGGTATCGGCTTGGCGCCGCTTCGTTCGGTGATTAACTATGTGCGGCATTACCGTGACCGCTACGGCAAGATTGACATTGTCTACGGTTCCCGTTCCAAGGCCGATCTGGTCGATTATCAGGAGATACTCGACGAGTGGATGACCGATGACGGCGTGGATGTTCACCTGACCATCGACCGTGAGGAAGAGGGCTGGGACGGCCATGTCGGCTTCGTGCCTAACTACGTGAAGGAACTGGCCTTCGATACCAATAAGGTGGCCATCATCTGCGGTCCGCCTATCATGATTAAGTTTTCGCTGGAGGGGCTGGCTTCTCTGGGCTTTACCAAGGAGCAGGTCTATACCACGCTGGAAATGCGCATGAAGTGCGGCATCGGTAAATGCGGCCGCTGTAACGTGGCTAATAAATACATCTGCAAGGACGGTCCTGTCTTCCGCTTTGATGAGCTGGATGAACTGCCCGACGAGTATTAAGGAGAAAACCGCTATGGAAAATATGGTAAATGTATATCTGTTCGGGAAAAAGTATGAAGTTCCCGAAAACCTCACCATCATGAATGCGATGGAATATGCGGGTTATCAGCTGGTGCGTGGTTGCGGTTGCCGTAACGGCTTCTGCGGCGCTTGCGCTACCATCTACCGCATCAAGGGCGACCGCGATCTGAAAGTCTGCCTGGCTTGCCAGACCAAGGTGGAGAACGATATGTATGTGGCAACTCTGCCCTTCTTCCCGCTGGTTAAGCAGGTTTATGACATGAACAATGTTAAGCCCACCGAGCAGGTGATGATGCAGCTTTACCCCGAAATTTACGCCTGCGTTGGTTGCAACGCCTGCACCAAGTCCTGTACGCAGGATCTGAACGTTATGCAGTACATCGCTTACGCTCAGCGTGGCGAGTATGAGAAGTGCGCCGAGGAGTCTTTTGACTGCGTCATGTGCGGCGTTTGCTCCTCCCGTTGCCCTGCCGGCATCTCCCATCCTCAGGTGGCCATGCTGGCCCGCCGCTTAAACGGCAAGTATCTGGCGCCTACCTGTGATCACCTGAACAACCGTGTGCAGGAGATCCACGACGGTACCTTTAATGACCTGATCGAAGCGCTCATGCAAAAGCCGGTTGAGGAGCTCAAGGAGCTTTACAACAACCGTGAGATTGAGAAATAAGGAGGGGTTTTAGAATGTATCCGGAAAGATTGAAAGAATCCTTGGCCGCCGTTGAGGCTGCCAGAGAAGCGAATATTGCGCTCGAACCCCGTCGCATGACGGCACAGGAGAAGGAAGACCTGCTGGCCGCCTATCATCCCGACTACCGTCAGGATCAGTTTGAGGTACTGACCATCGGCCCGAACAAGGGTGAGAAGGTTCCCAAGGAGTTGGCCGCCTCCCTGCAGGCCGCCAGCCGAATCACTTCCGATTCGGTTGACCTGTCTAAGGTGGATTATGATGTTGACGTGCTGGTCATCGGCGGTGGCGGTGCCGGTTCTTCGGCCGCTATTGAGGCTCATGCCGCCGGCGCTGATGTTATGATTGTCACCAAGTTGCGTATCGGTGATGCCAACACCATGATGGCCGAAGGCGGTATTCAGGCTGCTGATAAGCCCAACGATTCTCCCGCCATCCACTTTGTAGACGCCTTCGGCGGCGGACATTATGCCGCCAAGCGTGATCTGCTGGCCAAACTGGTTTGCGACGCTCCCGAAGCCATCCAGTGGCTGGGTGAACTGGGTGTGGAATTTGATAAGGATGCCGAGGGCAACATGATCACCACTCACGGCGGCGGTACGTCCAGAAAGCGTATGCATGCGGCTCGTGACTATTCGGGCGCTGAGATTATGCGTACGTTGCGTGATGAAGTGCTGGGCCGTGGTATTCCCGTGGTTGATTTCACTGCCGCTATCGAGTTGATTTTGGATGATCAGGGCAACGCCGCCGGCGCTGTGCTGATGAATATGGAAACCAAGGAGCTGATGGTGGCTCGTGCCAAGACGGTGGTTATTGCTACCGGTGGTGCGGGACGTATGCACTATCAGGGCTTCCCGACTTCCAACCACTACGGCGCTACGGCTGACGGTCTGGTGATGGGTTACCGTGCAGGGGCAAGATTGCTCTATGCCGATACGCTTCAGTACCATCCGACCGGTGCCGCTTATCCCGAACAGATCTTCGGTGCGCTGGTTACTGAGAAGGTGCGTTCTCTGGGCGCTAAATTGATCAATGTTAAGGGTGAAGCCTTCATGCATCCGCTGGAGACCCGTGACGTGTCGGCCGCTTCGATTATTCGTGAGTGTTCCGACCGTGGCAACGGTGTGGATACCGGTTCGGGTCAGGCCGTGTGGTTGGATACCCCGATGATTGAGAAGATCGGCGGCGAGGGTACGATTCTGCGCCGTATCCCTGCCATGCACCGTATGTTTGCCAAGTACGGCATTGATATCCGCAAAGAGCCCATTTTGATTTATCCGACTCTGCACTATCAGAACGGCGGCCTGGATATCACGGTTGACGGGCAGACCACCAATATTAAAAATCTCTTTGTTGCCGGTGAGGCGGTTGGCGGTATCCATGGCCGTAACCGTTTGATGGGCAACTCGTTGCTGGATATTATCGTCTTTGGCCGCAGTGCCGGTAAGAATGCCGCTGCCGCCGCCAAGGATGCTACCGTTGGTGCGCTGACTCTCAAGCACGTTGACGAGTTTGAGGCACAGCGCTCGGCCGCAGGCATCAAAGGCGAGGAAGTTTCTCCGAAATTGCTTCCCACCTATACCCACGGCAACCCCAACTTTGAGGGTAAAAAGGTATTTTAATTTTTGGAGGAATATAGAAAATGGATATTTTCGGTAATGGAATGATCTCCGTTTCGGGAGTGGCATTCCTGGTGTTCTGCGTACTGGCCATTGCCGCTGTCGGCTATGCGCTGGGTCGCATCACCGTCAAGGGCGTAAGCCTTGGTGATTCGGGTGTGTTCATTGTGGCGCTGATTTTCGGTTGCTTCCTGTATGGAGCGCTGGAATCGGCTCTGGCCATTAAGGTTGACGGCGTGGTCGTTGGCAGTATGGTGGAAAATGCACTCAAACTCATCGAAAACCTCGGTCTGATCCTGTTTGTTACCTCGGTTGGCTTTATTGCCGGCCCCAAATTCTTCGGCAACCTGAAGAAGAACTTCAAGTCTTATGTTCTGCTCGGTCTGGTCATCATTGTGGCCGGTGCTGTGGCCGCCATCTCCTGCATCTATGCGGGTCGTGCCATCGGTACCGAGTCCATTCAGGGCGGCGACGAGGGTCTGACGGCTATGGTCGTCGGTCTGCTCTCCGGTTCGCTGACCTCGACTCCTGCCTTCTCGGCCGCTAAGGCTACCGTTAATCCCGAGCTGGAAAGTCTGGTTACGGTTGGTCACGGTATCGCTTACATCTTCGGCGTGCTGGGCGTAGTTCTGTTTGTTCAGCTCATCCCCAAGATGTGTAAGGCGAATATGGACGAAGAGCGTGCCAAGCTGGTTTCGGTTGAAAACGGCGGCAAGGTTCGCAAGGCCATCGATAAGATCATCCACATGGATGAGTTCGGCATTATGCCCTTTGCGCTGGCCGCGGTTCTCGGAGTGCTGGTTGGCTCGGTCAAGATTCCTCTGTCGGGCGAAGGCTGGGCGGCTCTGTTTGCCGGTGAGAAGATCGTCGGCACTACCTTTAGTTTGACCTCGACGGGCGGTTGCCTGCTCATGTCGCTGATCTTTGGTCATTTCGGCCGTGTCGGCCGTGTCAGCATCATGCCCAAGGATTCGGTGCTTAAGGTGTTCCGTGAGTTCGGTCTGGTGCTGTTCCTGATCGGTGCCGGTGTGGCCGGCGGTGCCGACTTTGTGGCCACCTTCCAGCCCATCTACTTCGTGTATGGCGTATGGATGACCATTCTGCCCATGATTATCGGCTATTTCTTTGCCCGCTACGTGCTCAAACTCAGCCTGCTCAACAATCTGGGTTCGATCACCGGCGGTATGACCTCTACCCCTGCACTGGGTACGCTGATTAACGTAGCCGGTACCGAGGATGTAGCAGGTGCTTACGCCGCCACCTATCCCATCGCATTGATTGCGGTCGTGCTGGTATCCCAGTTCTTAATTCTGTTGTTCTAACGATAAAAGGAGCAAGTAATACTTGCTCCTTTTTTAGTTTTATGGTATGATAGAAACAAAAGAAAGGGGTAGCCGATGAAAGATCTGAGTAAATGGATAATGAAACGACTGCACGGGGTCGGCACGGTTTTTGTGACCTTTCCGGCCGTAGTGGTTTTTGCCCTGTTTGCGGCTATTGCCCTGATCATGAAGGTTGGGTCTTCAGGGCAGATTCCGTTGATTGATACCCTCTTTCTTACCTTTGTTGCGGGAGCGGTCAGCAATCTGCTTTTGATGCTGTTGTTCCGGCGAAGGGAACATTCGGGCGGTTGGCAATTGGCACTGACCGGTATCGGCATCGTCATTCCCTGCGGTATCTTTCTGTTGCTCTATGGCATGGAAGATACGTCCGGACTTTGGGAAATGCGGGTATGGATGTTGATTGGCGTGATGTTGGTCGGAATCCTCATGATCCTGTGTCGGCGGTGCCGGTGCGGCATGGCGATATCGGCGTGGCTGCTTCTGCGGCGGTTGCTGGTTGGGCTGGTGTTTGGCGGGGGCTTTTTCCTGTCCTGCGGCGTGGTTGTTTTTTTGGTGTCGATTGCAGCGGGTGCGAATTGGTCGGCCGATCTGATGATGCAGTTGCTGATCTTTTCGGCTTTTATCTGTCTGTTGTTTGTGCTTCGTGCCTTTGTGGAGCCGGAAAATCAGGAATGGCAGACGGAGAGTGTGGGATATCGGAGCACGATGGAAAAGGTGATTTCCTATATCTTCATTCCCTTGGTTTTATGTTATTTCGTGGTAGAATTGTTGTTGATCGTGCGGGCGGTGATTTATGATAACTGGCCGGACGCCCCCGATACCTTTTTACGGATTGCCGTTCTGCTTGGGCTGGGCATTTTGACCTATCTGCTTTGCCATCAATTCCAAAATTTCCTGTGTCGGTTTTATCGTGTTTTCTTCCCCTGCGCCGGATTGTTGGTGCTGGGCGTGGGTGTGTGGCGCTTGATTTTATTGATCATGCAGTACGGCATCTCGGAAACTCGATACGGTGTGGTTTTTGGTTCGGTCATTTTTGCCGTTTTTCTGCTGTTTATGTTGGTGGATATTAGAGATAAGAGCCGTATAGCCGCCGTGGTCGTATCGGCAGCCATGATTATTTCGGTGTTGCCCTATGTGAATTATCACACCGTTTCTGCCTATTCTCAAATGACACGGGCACAAGCCATTCTCAACCGTTACGGGATGCTGACCGAGTCGGGCATCAAGCCGCCGCAGAACATGAGCGAGAGCGATCGGCTGGAGTTGTCACGGGCGGTACAGTATTTATGTGATGAACAGGAAACTGCTATGGCGAAATGGTTGCCGATTCATTTCGATTTTCGCAAGGATTTCGCCTCTGTTTTTGGCGTAGCGGGTGAGTTTGACACCGTAGGACAAAGCACGATTGTGACCAAGACCTACATGGGCTTGCTGGAAGAAAAATATTATCAGACCGAAGGGTATGATATGATCCTGACCAATTACACGACCTATAACCTGTTTAATTTTGTGGCGCAGGATATTGTCGGGGTAAAGGGGACATATACGGTGCGTTTTTCTCAAGTTGCAGGCGACAGTCTGGTGGCCGTCGTGGTGCGTGATGGAGAAACAATAGCCGAAGTGGATGTAACCGATCAGTTGTTGGTTACAGCCAAATATTTGGGCGAGCATATATCCGATGAAACGGAATCGGTGGCTATGCCGCTGGAGCAGATGACGGTGCAGTTTGAAACCGATGCGGTGCGTGTGCGTGTCGTATTAAAAAGTGTTTCGGTAACGGCAGACAAAATTTCCCGTGGATTGTCTACCGCACTTACTGATATAATACTCATAGATGAAAAATAGGAGGAGAAAACCATGAGTAACGAATATGGAAACGATATCATCGGACTGGTGGACGAGGAAGGCAACGAGGCCAGTTACGAGATGATCGATGCGCTGGAGCGTGACGGCGTGACCTATGTGGCGCTTTTGCCCTACAGTGAAGATCCCGAGGAGCAGTTGGACGAAGATTATCAGGTTATGATCCTGAAAATGGTTCCCGATGAGAACGGCGAAGAAATGCTGCTCAGTCTGGACAACGAAGCCGAATTCAACCAAGTTTGGGCGGCCTTTGAGGATCGTCTGAGCGACGATTTTGAAATTGTAAACTAAGTATCATCCTGCCCGGTTCGGGAAGCCGGCATCATGAACCTACATTTCGTTAAAGGGAGTCCGTCCGTGAAGTTGCCCTGCGTGCAGGCCTCCCGTCACTTTATCGTGACGGACGTTGGAAGCCCATAAAGCAACGCCGGGACACCCACCTGCTCACAAGCGGGTCAGAACTGTCGGCCATCGGCCCATGGTGGGATGACCAAAAATCGACAAGTTTCGTTAGAAGCTTGTCGATTTTTGGAAAGTAATAAGTAATAGTGAAGAAGTAAAAGGTTGATGCGTGAGCATCAACCTTTTATATAGGTATTGAACAAATAATTGGTTACGGTATAGCGGGTGTTGGAAGTGCCGGCACCGAAGACACCGATAATCACGGTGCGCCCATTTACCTCAAAGGCGGAGAGCAGGCAATTGCCGGCAGGACCGGTTGTGCCTGTTTTCAGGCCCACGCAGGAGGAATTGTAGTAGGCGGAATTGGAATAAAGCAACTGGTTGGAGTTTTTCCAGCCCGATATCGAGGTTTTGCCGACAATGTCCATCACAGTGGCATTGCGCTTACATAAAATAGAGAGAGTCAATAGATCCTGCATGCAGGAATAGTGCCCCGAGGCATGATAGCCATCGGGATTTTTAAACTGGGAATGGCTCATGCCGTTGCGGGATGCCCAAGCGTTCATTTCGGCAACAAAGGCATTCACTGCGGCGGTAGCCGAGGTGGCCGACGGGTCAAGGATACGGCCGACATGGGCGGCCAAGGTATAGGAGGCATCACAGCCCGAGGGCAAAAGCATGCCCGCCAGCAACTGGGCTACGGTGTAGGATTTCCCTTTTTGCAGATAGGCGCTTGAGGAGTTGGGAGAAACCAGCGATAATTCTTCTCCCGCCGTGCAGACCGCATCGGTTGAGGTGTGCTCCAGTACCACCAATGCCGTCACCAGTTTGGTGGTGCTGGCCGGATACAGGGCATCGGTCATACCGCCTTGGGAAAAGAGTAGTCCTTGTGAATAGTCATAGACAAAGGCCTGCCGTGCGGCTACCGACGGAGTGCTCGTTATCTCCGAGGAGGAAGGTGGTGGGATCTCCGGTTTTGGCGGGGGCGGGATGTATCCATCACAGGATGCCGCGTGCCGCATCTTATTTACAGCATTGGGTACCGGTTGTGGCTGACGGTAGGAGGGAGTCAATCCCGTCGATTGGGAGAGCGTGACCGGTTTGTCGTTATGCAGTTGTCCTTCATAGGCGGCGCAACCAACGGTCAGCAGTATCAGTCCAACCAGTAGGGTGGCGCAGGCCCGTTTCCAAAAATCATGTTTCATGTTCTTAGTATAGCCGATTTGTCGGCGGTTGTCAAAAGAATTACGTGCAAACCCCTTGTCAATAGCCCAAAAAAAGAGTATAATATGAAGAAAATGTTTGTTAATGCGGAGGAAACTATGGCAAAAGAGAAACTTGTGCGTGAGATCACCTCGATGGATGAGGATTTTGCGCAATGGTACACCGACATTGTGAAGAAGGCGGACTTGATCGACTATTCCAGCGTGCGCGGATGCATGATCTTCCGTCCCTATGGCTATGCCATTTGGGAGAATATTCAGAAGATCCTTGACGGTATGTTTAAGGCAACCGGTCATGAAAATGTCTATATGCCCATGTTTATTCCCGAAAGCCTGTTGCAGAAGGAAAAGGATCATGTGGAGGGCTTTGCCCCCGAAGTGGCGTGGGTTACCCATGGCGGCAGTGAAAAGCTGACCGAGCGTATGTGTGTGCGCCCCACCTCGGAAACCCTGTTCTGCGATCATTATAAGAATATCATCCAGTCTTGGCGTGACCTGCCCAAACTCTATAACCAATGGTGCAGTGTTGTGCGTTGGGAGAAGACCACCCGTCCTTTCCTGCGCAACTGCGAATTCCTGTGGCAGGAAGGGCATACCATGCATGCCACAAAGGAAGAAGCCATTGCCGAGACCGAGCAGATGCTCAATATTTATGCCGACTTTGCCGAAAAGAGTCTGGCCATCCCCGTAGTCAAGGGTCGTAAGACCGAGAGCGAGAAGTTCGCCGGTGCTGAGGCTACTTATACCATCGAGGCGCTCATGCACGACGGCAAGGCGCTTCAGTCGGGCACTTCGCATTTCTTTGGCGACGGCTTTGCCCGTGCCTTTGATATTACCTATTCGGATAAGGAAAATAAGCAGCAGTACCCCTTCCAGACCTCTTGGGGTGTGTCCACCCGTATCATCGGTGCCATTATCATGACCCATGGTGACGATAACGGTCTGGTTCTGCCTCCGGCTGTTGCTCCCATTCAAGTCGTGGTTATCCCCGTCGCCCAGCATAAAGAGGGCGTTCTGGACAAGGCGTATGAACTGCTGAACACCCTTAAGGCGGCCGGCATCCGCGCCAAGATCGACGATAGTGATAATTCCACCGGCTGGAAATTCTCCGAGTATGAGATGAAGGGCGTGCCCCTGCGTCTGGAGATCGGCCCGAGAGATATGGAACAGGATCAGTGCGTCATCGTGCGCCGCGACAATCGCGAGAAGACGATTGTCCCCCTGTCCGAACTGACCACGGCTGTACCCGAACTGCTCAATGCGTTGCATGAAGGGCTGTATACGGCCGCCAAGGAGCGTACCGAGCGCATGACCTATGATGCCCATTCGATGGAAGAACTTAAAGATATTGCCGCCAATAAGCCGGGCTTTATCCGTGCGATGTGGTGCGGTGATCCCGAGTGCGAGAAGAAACTTAAGGACGAAGCGGGTGTGTCCTCCCGTTGTATGCCCTTTAACGGTGAGCCGATCGGCGATACCTGTGTTTGCTGCGGCAAAAAGGCTAAGGCGTTGACCTATTGGGGCAAGGCCTATTAAGGAGAAACCAGTATGAGTTATAAGAAGATCGGAACCAAGTGTGTGCAGGGCGGCTATCGTCCCGGTAACGGAGAACCCCGTCAGGTGCCCATCATCCAGTCTACTACCTTTAAATATAATACCAGTGACGACATGGGAAAACTGTTCGACTTGGAGGCCAGCGGGTATTTTTATTCCCGTCTGCAGAATCCCACCGTCGATACGGTTGCGGCTAAGATCTGCGAGATGGAGGGCGGTACCGCCGCTATGCTCACATCCTCCGGCATGGCCGCTTCCTTCCTTGCCGTCTTTAACCTTTGCTCGTGTGGCGACCACTTTGTGTCTTCGGCCACCATCTACGGAGGTACCTTCAACCTGTTCAATGTTACCTTAAAGCGGATGGGTATTGAGTGCACCTTCGTTTCGCCCGATGCTACCGAAGAAGAACTGGCTAAGGCGTTTCGCCCCAACACCAAACTGCTCTTTGGTGAAACGATTGCCAATCCGGCGCTCAAAGTGCTGGACATTGAGAAGTTTGCCCGTGTGGCTCATGCCCACGGCGTGCCGCTGATCATTGATAATACCTTCCCGACCCCCGTGAATTGCCGTCCCTTTGAGTTTGGGGCAGACATTGTGGTTCATGCTACGACCAAGTACATGGACGGTCACGGCAGTGCTGTCGGCGGTGCGATCGTCGATTCGGGTAAGTTTGATTGGACCAAATATCCCGAGAAGTTTGCCGGTCTGTGCACGCCCGATGAGAGTTATCACGGTGTGACCTATACCGAGCGTTTCGGCATTGAGGGCGCCTATATCACCAAGGCGACTGCACAGTTGATGCGTGATCTTGGCGTGACCGCCGCGCCCATGAGCGCTTTCCTGCTCAATCTTGGCTTGGAGAGTTTGCACGTGCGTATGCGCCAGCATTGCGACAATGCCTTGGCGGTGGCTAAGTTCTTGGAATCGCATGAGAAGATTTCGTGGGTGAACTTCCCCGGGCTGGAAAGTTCGCCCGATTATGAACTGACTCAGAAGTATCTGCCCAACGGCACTTGCGGCGTGGTATCCTTTGGCGTGAAGGGCGGCCGTGAGGTGGCCAAGGCGTTCATGGGGCATCTGCAGATGATTGCCATTGAAACTCATGTGGCCGATGCCCGTTCCTGCTGCCTGCATCCGGCTACGGCGACTCACCGTCAGTTATCCGATGCGGAACTGGTGGCCTGCGGCGTAGGTCCCGATCTGGTTCGTCTGTCCTGCGGTATTGAGGATGTGGAAGATCTGATTGCCGATATTGAGCAGGCGCTCGCTCAGGTGTAAGAGATGCCCATTAAGATTCCGAACGATCTGCCGGCGGTGCAGGCTCTGCTTCACGAGAATATCTTTGCCATGACCGAAACCCGTGCCATCACGCAGGATATTCGTCCGCTTAAGATCGTGTTACTCAATTTGATGCCTAAGAAGATTGAAACCGAAACGCAGATCTGCCGCATTTTGGGGAACACCCCGCTGCAGATTGAGCTTAGCCTCATTCACATGGCATCCCATGAATCGCATAATACGGCGCAGGAGCATCTGCTGGCCTTCTATAAAACCTTTGATGAGATCAAGGATGAGAAGTTCGACGGTATGATCATTACCGGTGCTCCCGTAGAATTAGTGCCCTTTGAGCAGGTGGACTATTGGGAAGAACTCCAAACCATTATGGATTGGAGCGTCAAGAATGTCCATTCCACCCTGCACATCTGCTGGGGTGCGCAGGCGGGCTTGTATCACCATTACGGCATTGATAAGCACACGATGGACAAGAAACTGTTTGGTGTGTTCCCGCATACGGTGGATGCCCCTCGGTCGATGCTCATGCGTGGGTTTGACGATGTGTTTTATGCCCCCCATTCTCGGTATACCTACGTCAAGCGTGAGGATATCGAGGCGGTGCCCGATCTGAAGATCTTAGCATCTTCCGATAAGGCGGGTGTGCATATTGTAGGAAAGAAGGGCGGCCGTCAGTTTTTTGTGATGGGCCACTCAGAATACGATCCGCTCACCTTGGATGCCGAATATCGGCGGGATGCGGCGGCTGGCCTTAATACGGCCGTGCCCGAGAATTATTACCCCGATAACGACCCGTCCCGTGCGCCGCTGGTGACCTGGCGTGGGCATGGCAGTTTGCTCTTTATCAACTGGCTAAACTACTTCGTTTACCAGTCCACCCCCTACGATATTAAAGAAATTCAGTAAAAAAAGGAGCCAATTTTGGCTCCTTTTTGTTAGTTTTCGAGGGTGTTTTGGGCGGTTTTTAGCTCGTTTATGATAGAAATTTTCTGCGGGCAGGCCGATTCGCACTTGCCGCATGCAATACAATCGCTCGGCTTGCCGTGATTGCGAATGGCAAAGCCAAAGGAACGGCGGGCGCCGTCTAGGTTATTATAGACGGTCTTGATGTTGTAGGACTCAAAAATATCCGGAATATTGATGTTCATAGGGCAGCCCTTGACGCAATATTCACAGCCGGTGCAGGGGATGCGAGGCATCTCCGATAATTTCTTGGCGGCATCAAAGACGGCCGCTGTTTCCGCTTCGGTGAGCGGCGGGGTTTGCATGGTATGCAGGTTGTCCTGCACCTGTTCTAAGGTGGACATCCCGCTGAGCACCGTGATCACGCCCTCTAACCCTGCGGCAAAACGGATAGCCCAAGAGGAGAGGGAAGCGGTGGGGGCAACCGACCTTAGAATATCGGCGGCGGGGGCGGGATAGTTGGCTAAGGATCCACCCTTGACCGGTTCCATGATGATGACGGGTTTGTTGTATTTGCGGGCGATCTCATAGCACTTGCGGGATTGAACGGTGGCATCTTCCCAGTCGGCATAGTTGATCTGCAACTGCACAAATTCGGCCTCGGGATGCTTGATGAGGACTTCCTCCAGGGCATCGGCCGTATCGTGCATCGAAAAGCCCAGATGACGAATCAGCCCTTGCTCCTTTTTCTCTTTCAGGTATTCCCAAATCCCCCAATCCTCAAACAGCTGGGTGCGGGTGCCGCCCAAGTTATGGAGCAAATAAAAATCGAAATAGCCGCATTTAAGGTTTTCGAGTGAGGTATCGAACATGGCCTTAGCCTCGTCTTTGTTTTTGGGGCCAAGCCATGCAGGAAGTTTGGTGGCAATATAAAATTTCTCACGGGGATATTTTTTTACCACCGTTTCATAGATGGCACGCTCGGAGCGACCGCCCTGATAGGCGACCGAGGTGTCAAAATAATTGCCGCCGCCGGCCATGTAAGCATCGACCATTTCTTGGGTTTTTTTAAGGTCAATCTCCTCGCCGTTCATGGGCAGGCGCATCATGCCAAAGCCCAGTTTACTCACATTCTGCATTTGTAAATACCTCCGTTAATTTATGACACATATCTACCGCCGTGTCCAGCGCATTACCCTGTATGCGGCAGGAGAGATAGGGATCAGTTCCGGCCGAGAAGAACATATTACCCTTCATGGTCGAGATGATGCCCGCTACCATTTTCATATCGTACTTGGCGAATTTGAGGATGAGCATTTTGTTCTTTTCGGTAAGTTCGGTAACGCCGCAGGCAGTGCAGGCGGCGCGCACCAAGGACACGTCCATCAGCGCCAGCACCTCTCTTGGCGGATCGCCGAAACGCTCAATCAGTTCATCCACAATATCCGAAACGTCGTCGTCATTCTCAATGGCGGCAATCTTTTTATAGATATCGACACGCGCCAAGGATGAGTCGATATACTCTTCGGGGATATAAGCCGATACTTTCAGATCGATCAGACATTCGCTAAGTTTCGCCTTGGTTTCGATGCCCTTTTCCTCGTTGATGGCTTGATTTAATAACTGCATATACATATCGTAGCCCACGCTGTCCATGTGTCCGTGCTGTTGGGCACCTAAGAGGTTGCCCGCCCCTCGGATCTGCAGGTCACGCATGGCGATCTTAAAGCCCGAACCGAACTCGGTATATTCCCGAATGGCATCCAACCGCTTGCGTCCGTCTTCGGTGAGGGTGCGGCCTTGGCGATAGGTGAAATAGGCGTAGGCGTGTTTGTAGGAGCGCCCGACCCGTCCACGAATCTGATGCAGTTGCGCCAGCCCCAGACAGTCGGCATTTTCAATAATAAGAGTATTGGCGTTGGGGACATCGACACCCGTTTCGATGATGGTGGTGCAGACCAGAATATCGATCTTGCCCTCGGTCATGCGATCCCAGATCTCGCCCAGTTCTTCCTTGGCCATCTGCCCGTGCGCCACTTCAACGGTGGCATCGGGAATGGCCTCGGCAATCTGATTGGCTGTTTTATAGATGGTATCCACCCGATTGTGCAGGTAGTAGCATTGGCCGCCACGGGAGAGTTCCCGCCGCAGGGCATCCATGATCAGGGATGGGTCGTACTCGCAGACGTAGGTGGAGATGGGGTGGCGGTCGTTGGGCGGGGTTTCGATGACCGACATATCCCGAATGCCCGATAGCGCCATATTCAGCGTGCGGGGGATGGGGGTGGCAGACAGGGTCAGTACATCGACATTTTTCGCCATTTCTTTTAGGTTTTCCTTATGGGATACGCCGAAACGTTGCTCCTCATCAACGATGAGCAAGCCCAAATCCTTGAATTTTACATCCTTTTGCAGGATGCGGTGGGTGCCCACCAGTATGTCAATCTCGCCACGGCGCACCTTGCGCAGGATGGCCTCCTGCTGTTGCGGGGTGCGGAAGCGGGAGAGCAGTTCCACCGTAACGGGGAAGCCCTCGAAACGGCGTAAGATGGTATTGTAATGTTGCCAAGCCAGCAGGGTCGTGGGGGTGAGGATGGCGACCTGCTTGGTATCGAGCACGCACTTAAAAGCGGCACGCAGGGCTACCTCGGTTTTGCCAAAGCCCACGTCGCCGCAAAGCAGACGAACCATCGGCGATGGTTTTTCCATATCGGCCTTGATCTCGGCGGTGCAGAGGGCTTGGTCTTCGGTTTCCTCAAACTCAAAGGCGCTCTCAAACTGTTGTTGCCATTCATTGTCGGGCGAGAAGGCGTGCCCCGCCGTGTTTTGACGGGCGCTATACAGGGCAATTAAGCCTTTAGCCAAGTCTTTCACATTGGCCTTGACACGAGCCTTGGACTTGGCCCATTCGCCGTTGCCCAGTTTGTTGAGTTTGACCTTGACCTCGTCGGAAGCGCCGACGTATTTGGAGATCAGATCAAACTGACCGCAGGGGATAAAGAGGGTGTCGGTGCCGGCATAGCGGATGCGGATAAATTCACGGGTGACTCCTTGTGCGGTTACCTGATGCACGCCGTCGTAAATGCCAACACCGTAGTTTTCATGCACCACATAGTCCCCGATCTTGATATCGGAGAAATCGTTGATGGCCTGCCCCGGTTTGTAGCGGCTGTGCCGTTTTTTCTTCTTGCCCGACAGGCGAGCCGAGCCCAGCACGGCAAACTTGGCATCCCGATCGTGGAAGCCGCCGGGAAAGCCTTGACCGATGATGGCGGCCACCCCTTTGGGGATATCGGCATCCTCTCGAAGCAGGGCGCAGGAAATGTTATGCTCACCCAAAAGGGTGGGCAGATAGGTGGCACGGGCGGCCGAGCCGGCAAAGACGGCTAAGTCCCCGTTTTCCAAATAAAAGGACACATCTTCGCACAGGGCACTGTCGCCCGACGGAGCGGTCAAAGAAGTCACGTGATAGCCCTGTACCAAGCCAAAGGTCATGGCCGATTCCTGTCGCAAAAAGTCTTCGAGCAGGACGAAGTGGTGGTGCGCCATCCGATCGATGACCCGCTCCGGTTCGTTATAGCAGGCACGGCTCATGACGGTATAGCCACGCTCGGCCAAAGAAGCCAGATCTTGCGAGGTGCGATAGGCAAATCCCTGCATGGCCTCTCGCAGACGGGGCAGGTCGAAGCACAGACAGAGGGCGTCGGGATCGTAATCGAGTGGCGTTGGACCTGCCGGATGGATCAGGGGCAGAAATCGGTCGATCCCCTTGAATGTGCCGGCCTGCAAGGTTTCCAGATCGTGACGGGCGTTGAGAATGGCATCGTCGTCCTCGCCCTGTTCGAGTTTGGCCAGACGGGCACGCATCCGCTTTTCAATCTCCCGTTTTACATCGGCATCGGCAAAGGCCTCCTGCACCGGCAGGATGCGGGCGGTATCAATATCCTCCACCCGACGCTGGGTTTTGGGATCGTAGTGTGAAAGGGAGTCAATCTCATCCCCGAACAGTTCAAAACGCACAGGGTAGGGTGCGCCGGGGGCAAAAAATTCAACGATGCCGCCCCGATGGGAGAACTGTCCTACATGTTCGGTCAGTTCGCTACGGGTATAGCCACCCTCGGTTAAAAATCGCAATACAGATTCCAGTTCCACCGTGCCGCCTCGGGTGATGGTTTTGCTGCGGCGTTTGAGGGTTTGGGGGGTGGGGGTTAAGGCGAGCAGAGCATCGGCGGGGATCAGCGCCAAACGATAATCGCCCATGGACAGGCGATCGAGGGCGCCGATGCGGGCGTGCTCCTGTCCGTGCGACATATTTTCAAAGTTATAAAAGACATACTCGCGTGCCGGTACGGTCAACAGATCTTTGGCGGGGAGCAGAGCGGAGAACAGATCGTACATCCGCTCGGTCTCGCCCCGATCGGGCAACACGAGCATGACCCGACGGTCGTGACAGAACAGTCGGGTTAAAAAGAGTTTATAGGATTCGCAAAGCCCCGTGGCGTAGGCGGGCAGCAGTCCGTTTCTTACCGCTTGACGAAGTTCGCTTACCTTTTGGTTTTTGAGAAGGTGTTTTGAAATATAATCCATAGTTTGAATAAGAGGGGCGCAGCCAAAGACTGCGCCCGTAGTTGTTATGCTTCCGGCGAAGCCGGTGCGGTATTGTATTTTGACATGGCATCGGCGATCTTGCCGTCGAGTATCATACGGATAGCCCCATAGACATCGGGCAGAGCGGCATCGATCTTCTTGCGCTCGGTGGTGCGGAAATCGCCAAGTACCCAATCGGCCAGCACGAACTGACCCGACGGCTTGGTGATGCCGACACGGATGCGGGGAATCTCATAAGAGCCCAGTGCATGAATGATGCTCTTGATGCCGTTGTGTCCCCCGTCAGTTCCCTTGGGACGGATGCGCATACGGCCGGTATCCAGCGCTGTATCGTCGTAGATCACGATCACACGGTCGGGCGAGATCTTGAAGTAGGACGTGATCTTGGCCACGCAGTCACCCGAGCGGTTCATATAGGTGTGAGGCTTGACCAGCAGGACACGGTTGCCATCGATATTGGTGTTCCAGACATTGCCCGACCAGCGGGATTTGCCCTTGTCCAGCCCTAGCTCATCACACATATAGTCTATGGCCATAAAGCCGACGTTATGACGAGTGTTTTTATATTTTTCACCGTAGTTGCCCAAGCCAACGATCAGGTAATCGATGGCCGGACGATTTTTCTTAAACATACAATTCCTCAATTAAACAGAGTGGAGATCGGACGATCCTCATAGATACGCTCGATCGCCTTGGCGAAGACGGGAGCGGTGGGCAGGACACGGATCTTATCGATGAGTTTTTCCTCGGGCAACTGGATGGTATCGAGCAGAACCAGTTCCTTGATGGGGCTCTCTTTGAGTCTTTCGATAGCGGGGCCGGAGAGGACGCCGTGGGTAGCGCAGGCGCTGACCTCCTTGGCACCGCCGACCTCGATGAGGGCCTTGGCGGCGTTGCACAGGCTTCCACCTGTATCCACCATATCATCGAGGATGATCAGACGCTTGCCCTTGACATCACCGATGATGTTCATAACTTCGCAGGAGTTGGCCTTGGGACGGCGCTTATCTACGATAGCCAGAGGGGCATCGAGCTTGGCGGCGAAGTTGCGGGCACGGGTAACCGAGCCGAGGTCGGGAGAAACGACGACCAGATCGTCATGATTCTCACGGAAACGATCCACGAAGTAAGAAGCCAGCAGGGGAGCGCCTACCAGATGGTCAACAGGGATATTGAAGAAGCCCTGAATCTGGGGGGCGTGCAGGTCCATCGTCAGCACACGGTCGGCACCGGCGGCGGCAATCAGATCGGCCACGAGTTTTGCCGAGATGGGGTCACGGGACTTGGCCTTGCGGTCCTGACGGGCATAGCCGAAATAGGGAATAACGGCGGTGATGCGGCCGGCGGAGGCACGCTTGAAGGCATCCATCATGATGAGCATTTCCATGATGTTGTCGTTAACCGGATTGCTGGTGGACTGGATAATGAAAACATCGCTGCCACGTACCGTTTCGCCGATGGAAACGGAAATTTCGCCGTCCGAGAACTGCTTGACCTCACTGCGACCCAAGGGCAGACCGAGTTCTTCGGCTACGGCGTGGGCGAGCTTGGGCGAGGAGTTGGCGGCAAAGATCTTGATGTTCTTACCGTGAGTGATCATTTTTTCTTCCTCCGTGTTGTATATCTGAATTTATTAAAACACACAAAAAAACATTTCCTTGGACGAACACACCTTCCCTCTGTGCGGGGAAGACAGGTTAGTCCGGAAATGCGACAGCAGATCCGGGAATTGCAGATTGAGATGACGATGACATCATGGCAAACTCCCTATAACAAATTCTCTAAATTTCTATTCTTATTATCTATGAAAATAGAAATTTTTGCAAGAGGTATTTTGATAAAAAACGAAAATTTGGATAAAAAAAATAAAATCTTCTTTTTTTTGAGGAAATGCGGTAATATAGCGGATGCATTTAATCTTTATTTTGTTGTAATAAGCAAATGGAGGATACACATAAGACATGCCCTTGCTCGACCTTGTTTGCCTGCGCTCACCGCTTGCTGGAAAAGATATTAAAACTTGCGTAAAATTTACAGAAATGTCTTGAAAAAAACCGCAGATTATGATAAAATCACTTGAAATGAAAAAAATCATATAAAATAACCAGGAGGTTTTGACGAAATGAGTCACAAGTATGTTTACCTGTTCTCTGAGGGTGACGCTTCGATGCGTGAGCTGCTCGGAGGCAAAGGTGCAAACCTGGCCGAGATGACCAAGATCGGTCTTCCTGTTCCGCAGGGTTTCACCGTATCCACCGAAGCCTGCACTCAGTATTATGAGGACGGCAGAAAGATCAATGCTGACATCCAGGCACAGATCATGGAGCACATCGACAAAATGGAAGGCATCACCGGTAAGAAATTCGGTGATAAGGAGAATCCGCTTCTCGTTTCCGTTCGTTCGGGTGCCCGTGCTTCCATGCCCGGTATGATGGATACCATTCTCAACCTCGGACTGAATGAGGAAGTTGTTGAGACCATGGCCGCTAAGTCGGGCAACCCCCGCTGGGCCTATGACTGCTATCGTCGTTTCATCCAGATGTACTCCGACGTTGTTATGGAAGTCGGCAAAAAGTACTTCGAGGAACTCATCGACAAGATGAAGGAAGAAAAGGGCGTTACGCAGGACGTTGAGCTGACCGCTGAGGATCTGAAGGTTCTGGCTGAGCAGTTCAAGGCTGAGTACAAGAACAAGATCGGCAAGGACTTCCCGTCTGATCCGAAGGAGCAGCTGATGGGCGCTGTCGAGGCCGTTTTCCGTTCTTGGGACAACCCTCGTGCCAACGTTTACCGTCGTGACAACGATATCCCCTATTCTTGGGGTACTGCCGTTAACGTGCAGATGATGGCCTTTGGTAACATGGGCGACAACTGCGGTACCGGCGTTGCCTTCACCCGTGATCCGGCTACCGGTGAACCGGGCCTGATGGGCGAGTTCCTCACCAATGCTCAGGGCGAGGACGTTGTGGCCGGCGTTCGTACTCCGATGCCGATCGCTGAAATGGCTGATAAATTCCCTGCTGCTTTCGAGCAGTTCCAGCAGGTTTGCGCTACTCTGGAAGATCACTACCGTGACATGCAGGACATGGAGTTCACCGTAGAAGACGGTAAGCTCTACATGCTGCAGACCCGTAACGGTAAGAGAACGGCTAAGGCTGCTCTGAAGATTGCTTGCGACCTCGTAGATGAGGGCATGATCGATAAGAAGCAGGCTGTTGCTATGATCGATCCTCGTAACCTCGATACTCTGCTCCATCCCCAGTTTGATGTTAAGGCCCTCAAGGCCGCTACTCCGGCCGGCCGTGGCTTGGGCGCTTCTCCGGGCGCTGCCTGCGGTAAGGTTGTCTTCACTGCGGAAGATGCCGAGGCTTGGAATAACCGTGGCGAGAAGGTTATCCTCGTTCGTCTGGAAACCTCTCCGGAAGATATCACCGGTATGAAGGCTTCTCAGGGGATCCTGACCGTTCGTGGCGGCATGACTTCTCACGCCGCTGTTGTTGCTCGTGGCATGGGTACCTGCTGTGTATCCGGTTGCGGCGAGATCATCATGGATGAGGAGAACAAGAAGTTCACTCTGTCCGGCAAGACCTATAACGAAGGCGATTTCATCTCCATCGATGGTTCTACCGGTTGCATTTATGACGGCATCATCCCCACCGTTGACGCTGAGATCGCCGGTGAGTTTGGCCGCATTATGGCTTGGGCCGATGAGTTCCGTACTCTGAAGGTCCGCACCAACGCTGACACTCCGGCCGACGCGAAGAAGGCTCGTGAGCTGGGCGCTGAGGGTATCGGTCTGTGCCGTACCGAGCATATGTTCTTCGAGGCTGAGCGTATCGCCGCTTTCCGTGAGATGATCTGTGCTGACACCGTTGAAGAGCGTGAGACCGCTCTCGAGAAGATCCTGCCCTATCAGCAGGGTGACTTTGAGAAGCTGTACGAGGCTCTGGAAGGCAACCCCGTTTGCATCCGTTTCCTCGATCCGCCTCTGCATGAGTTCGTTCCCACCGAAGAAGCTGACATCGCCGCTCTGGCCGCTGCTCAGAACAAGACGGTTGAGGACATCAAGAACATCATCACTTCTCTGCATGAGTTCAACCCCATGATGGGTCACCGTGGCTGCCGTCTGGCCGTCACCTATCCTGAAATCGCCAAGATGCAGACCAGCGCTGTTATCCGCGCTGCCATCAATGTCAAGAAGGCTCATCCCGATTGGAACCTCGTTCCCGAGATCATGATCCCGCTGACCGGCGAAGTGAAGGAAATGAAGTACGTTAAGGATGTCGTTGTGGCTACTGCTGACGCTGAGATCGCTGCCGCCGGTTCCGATCTGAAGTACGAAGTTGGTACCATGATGGAGATCCCCCGTGCTTGCCTGACTGCTGATGAGATTGCTAAGGAAGCTGAATTCTTCTGCTTCGGTACGAACGACCTGACCCAGATGACCTTCGGTTTCTCTCGTGATGACGCCGGCAAGTTCCTGAGCGCTTATTACGATTGCAAGATCTATGAGAACGATCCGTTTGCTAAGCTGGATCAGACCGGTGTCGGTCAGCTCATGGAGATGGCCGTTGCCAAGGGCAAGGCTACCCGTCCGGCTATCCACTGCGGTATCTGCGGTGAGC
>JAZQVM010000023.1:0-3721 GCA_045631845.1 Eubacteriales bacterium
TTCAAGAATAGTAGCAGAGCGCTTTACTATCGTCGCAAGCTCTTCGGGAGTATAAAGCTCAAGCTTGAGAAGAACGCCGAATCTGTCACGAAGCGGTGTTGTGAGCTGACCTGCGCGAGTGGTTGCGCCTATAAGGGTAAATTTCGGAAGGGCAAGGCGAATAGAGCGTGCGCTTGGTCCTTTTCCGATTATGATATCCAGCGAGTAATCCTCCATTGCGGGGTAGAGAATTTCTTCCACAGCACGGGAAAGGCGGTGTATTTCGTCGATAAACAACACGTCTCCGTCGGAGAGATTGGTGAGAATTGCGGCAAGATCGCCTTGTTTTTCTATAGCGGGACCTGACGTTGTTCTGATTTTAACGCCCATTTCGTTAGCGATAATTGTAGAGAGCGTTGTTTTTCCGAGACCGGGAGGGCCGTAGAGAAGAACGTGGTCGAGAGATTCTCCGCGCAGCTTCGCACTTTCTATGTAAATGCGAAGATTTTCCTTTGCCTTTTCCTGACCGACGTATTCGTCGAGTGTCTTGGGGCGAAGAGAATTTTCAACCTCTGCATCCTGGGAGGAATCGTATTCATTTGAAACAATTCGATTCTCGTAATCGAATTCGTTGACTTCTTCCATCATAGAGCTGTGTTTTCCTTTCGCTTATCTTGCCAGCTTTTTAAGCGCAAATCTTATAATTTCGCCAACCTCGGTCTTGGGATCGATTCCGTCAAGAGCACGAAGCACCGAGTTTTTATCGTATCCGAGGACCATAAGTGCCTCGGTAGCCTCGGAGAGATTACCGGTAGGTATTACAGTTACGGGCTTTGAGCCGGACTTTTTCAGAGAAATTCCGTCGCCGAGCTCCTTTGCAAGCTTGTCCTTAAGCTCAAGGACTATTCTTGCCGCGGTTTTTGCGCCTATTCCGGGAGCCTTGGAAATAGCCTTGACATCCTCGGTGCATATAGCAAGTGCGAGATTGTCGGGCGTCATTACAGAAAGAATGTTCATAGCCGCCTTCGGACCTACGCCGTTGACACCAAGCAAAGTTTTGAAAGACTCCAATTCCTGCCGATCGTAGAATCCGAACAACTCCACCGCCTCTTGACGGAAAGCCATATAGGTGTAAACCGTCACCGTCTCACCGACACCGACCCGCTCCAATCGCGCCGCCGTCATGGCCGATACCGCCATCCTGTAGCCGACTCCGCCGCAATCGACAACCGCCGTATTGTCTTCATTGAGCGCTAAGGTACCACGCAAATAATAAAACATAATACTCTCCTAAATTCGATCCTCACTGTATAACGCACTGCCCGCGCTGTGGGCATGGCAAATGGCCAAGGCAAGAGCATCGGCCGCATCGTCGGGGCGAGGAACCTTATCTAAATTCAAAAACATCCGCGTCATCTCCATCACCTGCCGCTTCTCGGCACGGCCGTAGCCAGTAATGGCCTGCTTAACCTGCAAAGGGGTATATTCGTAAATGGGAATGTTCTGCTGCTTAGCCCCCAGCACCAGCACCCCTCTGGCATGAGCCACTTGTATGCCCGTGGTAATGTTGGTATTGAAGAACAATTCCTCAATCGACACGGCATCGGGCTTATATCGTTGTAATAACTCGGTTACCTGCTCATAAATACCCGCCAACCGATCGGAAAAAGGCGTGTGTGCCGGCGTGGTCATCACCCCGTAATCCAGCACCTTAAAATGGTTGCCGACATAGTCGATCACCCCATATCCGATGGTGGCAAAACCGGGGTCAATCCCGAAAATCACCATAAGGGTATAATTCTCCTTATAAAATATCAATATATTATACCACTTCTATTTGTCTATTTCAATGGATAAAAATAAAAACACGCCAAATTTGGCGTGTTTATTGTAATTGTTCTCTGAGGGCGGCTAATATTTTCTTCTCCCGTCGGGACACCTGCACCTGTGTCATCCCCAACCGCTGTGCCGTCTGAGCTTGGGTCAATCCCCCAAAATACCGCAGTTCGATCAGCATGGCATCTTTGGACGGCAAGCAGGATAACGCCTGCCGCAAACTTAAGGATTCGGCATCCAGCCGCCCATCTTCAAATCCAACCACCGCCCCGCCTAATTCTTCCTCTCGTTCTTCTTCTAAAGACAGGGGCGCACGGGCGGCATCCAACGCTTCGGTAATCTCATCCACTGTGAGAGATAGCCGCTCGGCCAACTCCCTCACTGTCGGGCTCTGCCCTGACTGAGCTACTATGGCTTGGGTTTCACGGGCAATCCGCAACGCCCGTTCCTTAATATCTCGGGATACCTTGATGGGGCCTGTGTCCCGCAAAAACCGCTTCATTTCCCCTGCAATCACCGGCACGGCATAGGTGGAAAAGCTAAACCCGCGCTCGGGGTCAAAATTGCGAATGGCCTTGGTCAGCCCCACACAACCGGCACCCACCAACTCCTCATATTCGGCACCCGTCGAAGCAGCCAGCCGCCCCGCCAAGGCATATACCAAATTGAGATTGAGCCGTGCCAATTCCTCGGCATCCCCTTTTGCGAACAACCGTTCATTTTCTTCGGCATAGCAGATCATGATCGGGTACTGATCTTTTTATAGATCTCCAGCCTTGTCCCTCGCCCCGGCTTAGACACCACCCGCATCTTGTCCGAAAAACTCTCCATAATGGTAAAGCCCATGCCTGCACGCTCTCCCGTCGTGCAGGTGGTATACAGCGGCTCCCGCGCCGTGTCGGTATCGTCAATACCGCAACCGCAGTCTTTTATGGTGATCCACACCACCCCGTCATCGCTGTAGCGTGCCGTTATGTAAATCAGCCCAATGGTGTCTTTATAGGCGTGAACGGTACAGTTGGTCACCGCCTCGGATATTACCGTTTTCAGTTCGGCCAGCTCGTCCACCGTCGGGTCGAGTTGCGCCACAAACCCCGCAATGGCCAGTCGGGCAAAGCCCTCATTGGCCGAGCGGCTGGGAAAGGTTAATTGAATACGGTTGGCAATCTTCATGATGCCCGCACCTCCTTGATCAAATTAAAAATTCCACCTAAATTGAGCACCTTACGCACCTGCGGCGAAAGCCCGTGAAGCATCAACTGCCCGCCCCATGTTCGTACGATCTTATAGCGACCAAGCACCGCCGCAATGCCCGAAGAATCGCAAAAGGGCACCCCGCTCATGTCCAGTATCACCACCTGCGGCCGTGCGCTCTTGATGATGGGATCGGTACGGGAACTGAGATTAATCAGATTGTGATGATCCATTTCCCCCACCATCGTAATAATCAGAACTTGTCCTTCCTGTCGGGTCGTAATCTGCATACCTTCACTGCCTTTCGCATAAAAAATAGGACTATCCTTATGATAGTCCTATTTTTATGAAAATTTTAACAAAGCCTGTCGCCTTATTTCAAAATCATACCGCGCAGATCGGACGCCATGTGCATGCACCCGCAAATGGCCACACATCCGCCCTTGCCCGCCTGTTCCAGCGCCAGCGCATACCCCTGCTCATAGTCCTCGCAATACACAGTAGGCTTGCCCGTCTTCTCGCAAAGCCGAGCCAACTCCCGCCCCGAAAGCCCTCGGGGATCGTGCGGGGTCAAGGTAATAAAGCGATTCACACGAGGCGCCAACAACTCCAATTCCTTAGTGTAATCCTTGTCAGCAAACACCCCAAACAAGGCCACCACCGGTCGCTGATCCACATAACTCTCCAGCGCCGCGCACAAGGTACGCATCCC
>JAZQVM010000024.1:0-55996 GCA_045631845.1 Eubacteriales bacterium
CTTGTTGTGCAGGTCGTCCAGATAGCGGTAATAGCGGGGGAGACGATGGATGACAGCATCAGAGATCTTCTGCTTTTTCATAAGTCATAAACCGTCCTTTGTCGAAATTTCGAGGAGTGACGTGCGAATGGATTACCAATAGTGCGCAGATACTCTTCTGAAGGCTATTATACCTCACGAGAATCAACTTGTCAAATTTTTTAACAATCTTTTCGGGAAAATTTCCCTTTACTTTGACAAAGCGAGTTGATATAATGTGCAAGTACGCAATTTCAAAAGTGCATATGCGCCCGTAGCTCAGTTGGATAGAGTGTCAGACTCCGACTCTGAAGGTCGCTGGTTCGAATCCAGTCGGGCGTACCAAAAATCCCGAATGCGTAAGCGTTCGGGATTTTACTTATTCACTATTCACTTTTCACTCTTCACTAATTTCGCATTCGGGATTTTTGAAAGTAAGAAGTAATAGTGAATAAGTATATTTGATAAGACTTTACTGTTCCGCATAGCCGCCCAAACTCACCGCATAAAGCGAATCCATTGACACTGGCAATCCTCACGAATACAATGGGTTTATAGAAAGGAGGAGAAAATGAAATATAAAATTGAAATCGTAGAAAATCAAAAGGAAGATATACTCATTTCTGCCAAAGCCCAAACCGATACCCTCCGTAAAATCGAAGCGCTTTTAGAAGCGCAACAAGGGGAACTGTTTGGCTATGCAAAGGGAGATACCGTGAAATTAGAGGTGGAGAATGTCTATTGCTTCTTTATCGAGTCAGGCAAGGTCTATGCATTGACCGATAACGAAAAATTTCAGCTCAAAGATCGGCTCTATCAACTTGAACAGCAGTATGCAAAGTCTTTTGTCAAGATCAATCAATCCTGCTTAATTAACCTCTCCCAAATAGCAAAATTTCAATCTTCCATCGGCGGTTCTCTTTCAGTCATTCTGAAAAATGGCTATCACGATTATATCTCCAGACGACAATTGCGGTCTGTAAAAGAAAGGATGGGATTCTAATGAATCAATATGTAAAAAGTTTTTTGCATCGTGGCTTGATCTTCGGCGGATTTGGCCCCGTTGTAGCCGGTATTATCTATGTGATTTTAGATCGTTGTGTGCCTAACGTTACTACCAGCGGTACCGATCTGTTTATCATCATTGTTTCTACCTATCTGCTTGCCTTCGTTCATGCAGGAGCCAGTATCTTTAATCAAATTGAGCATTGGCCCATTGCCAAATCCCTGCTGTGTCATTTCGGTTGCCTCTATGTCGCCTACCTGCTGTGCTATATTGTCAATCGTTGGATCGCTTTTGATCCCATGGTTGTATTGATCTTCAGTGCCATCTTTCTCGTTGTCTATTTTGCGGTTTGGCTTACCGTTTATACCGTCATAAAAACTACCGAGAAAAGACTCAATTCCAAGATCAAACCATTGTGATTTTTATTGTGGCATGATATAATCGTCATGGGGGTGATACCTTGTATTGCGATCTGCATACCCACTCGAATGTTTCAGACGGCACCTTTACGCCGTCCCAATTGGTGGAATTGGCCAAACAAACCAACCGTGTCATAGCCTTAACCGATCATAATACCGTTGCCGGCCTGCCCGAATTTATGAGTCTGGCGCAAACTATAGGAGTAACCGCCGTGGGTGGCGTCGAACTTTCTACCGAGTATGAGGGAAAAGAGTTACACCTTCTTGGTCTGTTTGTGTCACAGCCCTATTATGATACCATCGAAAACTGGACACAGGATTTTCGCATGCGCAAGCAGATCAGCAATCGGCAAACGATCGAACGCCTGCGAAAGGGCGGTTATGTCATGGATTATGACGATATTATCCAAAGAAACGGCTTGTATATCAACCGTGCCCATATCGCCGACGCCCTCTGCCGCGGTGGCTATGTCGCTTCGATCAAGGAAGCCTTTGATACCCTCTTAGGGGAAGAACACGGCTATTACATCCCGCCCGTACGCCCCTCCTTTTTTGATGCCTTGGATTTTTTGCGGCAGGTGAAGACGATACCCGTTTTAGCTCATCCCCTCAAAGATATGGAAGATAAGCCCTTGTGCCGGCTATTGGAAAAGGCAGTACCCAAGGGACTGGTCGGTATGGAGATTTACCATTCTTCTTATACCGAAGCCCAAAGCAAAACCGCCGCCGAGATCGCCAAGACTTACGCCTTGCTCCCCAGCGGCGGCAGTGATTTCCACGGCAACCGTAAAGCCAATATTCCCTTCGGGTATCCTGAGATTCCTCGTCAGATCTACGACGATCTGTTACAATATAAAATATCAGTTTTTTAAGAAAGTCGTATTGGAGCGTGGTTGCGGGTTAAAATTGTAGCCACGCTCATTCATTTGCGCCATCTTGATCAGCACCAGATTAATGTCGGTGTCTAACTGCATCGAGGTCTGCAGAACGTCGCATCCCTCCATGGCGCACTCGGCCACACTCTCATCATCTAATAACAGAGCGGCCGCAAACAGATTGGCTTCATATTCGGGACGGGAATTCATATCATATAGCATGAATTCCTGTATAATACTGCTGGTCGCCAACGGGCGGTGCAGTTGGTCATGCCCCAGTTCATGTGCGCATACAATCCGTCTGGTCTTTTCGTCTAGATTTCCGCTTAAAAAGATATACCGCTCCCCTAAAATGACTCGGTACATCCCCTTGAGTGACACAAAATTATCTACAATCTTAATATGTGCCCCAAGGCCCTCGGCAATCGCAAAGGGATCCCGCGTGCCGAATCGGTCTACCAAATCCTGCGCCAAATGGTGTATGTACTGTTGCGCCATGCTTATCCCTGCTTCTTGCCGTTGCGAGCCTTGGCATCCCAATAGGCTTCCATAATCGCCTGCATGACAGCGTCTTTATCGTCCTCGCTCAGTTCACCGCCGGCAAATAACCCGCCCACGGCGTTGACCAATTCCATGGCCTGCAGGGCAGAGCGACCGCCAAGTTTTGCCGCCGCATTGATAAACAGATCCTCATCGCTGAGCATCGATTCGCTCGTTTCATTAAAAATCGTACCAATATGAACCAATACATCAGCCGTAGGGATTCGTTCGCATTTTTCATAGCGTTGCACCGTGCGCAACGATACGCCAAGCATGTTCGCCAGATCGGTCTGGCTTAAATGTGCACCTTCCCGCAACTGTCGTATCTTTTCTCCACATCTCATATTTTCGTGCTCCCTTTATTATCTATGACCATACGGTCACTTATAGAATAAACCAATCGGTCATATTTGTCAAGAAAAAGTTTGCCGGAAGATTACTCTTCCGGCAATTTTCAGGATAAAATCTGTGCCATCAATGTCTGCGTATAGGCATTAAGAGCGGAATAATCAATTGTGCCTTTATAAAATTCTTCTAAACAATCATGTTCCTTGTGACAGGTCGAAAGCAGATCGCAAGCCTCTTTCAGGATCTCATCCCGACTGCGCCGCAGAAAACCGAGCTTTTCTTTATGCTGTCCCTCGATTGCCGTGTCCAAAAAACGGGATGCATTAATGCGGCAATAGGGTTGTGCCTCCATTTTGTGCATACTGTTGGATAGGCAAAGCATCAACCCCGCATCAGGCAAAATCAACTGGGTCAATTGATCGGGAATCAGGGGAGAATATCCGCTGATGATGCGATGATTGGCCTTGATGGCACGCAACCGCACCACCTCTAACATGCGGGAAAGAATTCCATATTCATCCTCCAGCACCAACTGCCGCTCAATCCCCCTGCCGTTCGGCGGATAAAAGGTAACTCCCTGCGGCGTAAATGCTGAAAAGAACCGTCTTTCTTCGATTGCCGCACCGATGCGCGGCCGGATATAGCGGGCACATAGCCGATCGGTGTATCCACGCAACTTGGCGCGGTTGAGCAAAGCCGAGCCAATACTCGTCAAATCCCTCTGCAATCGCCCCGCTGCTCCTAAGTAAAGATAAATGCGAGAGTATAAATTATGAATGGTCTGGTTTACCTTTTTAATCTGTGCCGTCTGCGCCGTCAATAATTCATGATCCCAAAATTGATATAGGTCTATTAACCGCCCCACGGCCCCCGGCAACGGCGGCTCTACCACATGCGGCGGCGTGCCGTCAAGTATGCAGGTGTTGGTCTGTGTAATGTAAACGGCATCTAAGGAATCCGGATCGGAGGAGCAATGGAGTAGTTCTACATCATACCCCTTTTCGCAAGCGCCTTGTGCTACTTTTCGCATCAGTGTGCTCTTGCCGGTACCCGGCCCGCCTTTAATCACAAAAACACGGGTGCGCCCCTCGACAAAATCTCGATAAAAGGAAGCAAAGCCCGATTCGCTGTTTACCCCTAAAAAACTTTCGCCGATAATACCCATCTGTTTCACTCCCAAGAAAATTGATCTTGATACATTTTATTGGGAAAGCCTTGTATTTGTTACCGGCCTTGTGGTATAATAAACAAAATCACGGAGGTGATCTCATGCTCGAAGGCGGAAGACTTCATGAAAAAGAGGATGTAAAAATCCTAATTCTATATACCCTAAGCAAACTCAACCGTGCTATTCCTACCCGCGCCATGGTCGATCTCTTTCTCAATTCCGAGATCGTGGAGTATTTCACCCTTAAGGAAGCCATTGATGAATTGATCGGCACCGGCCATATCGCTGTCGATGTTGAAGAAGGTGTCACCGTCCTGACTCGTCTTGGATACGAAGCGGTCAAGGAATTGGCGCCCCGCCTGCCTGTCTGGGCGCGTGACCGTGTCATTCAAGGCGCAATGGAACTGCTCAGTAAAGTGGATCGCAGAAGCGGTACCCATGTCCGTACCTTTGAAAGGGACGGCCAGTACATCGCCGAATGTTCGCTGACCGACGGGGAAGACCTGCTCTTTAAATTGGAGATCGCCCTGCCCTCGCAGGAATTTGCTTTTTCCACCGGTGAAAATTTCAGGGATAACGCTGCCGACATCTATCGGATGCTCCTGCAAAAACTCTCCGGCCCCTACCAAAATAACTTCTAAAAAAATCCACCCGTATGGGTGGATTTTTCTTATAATAATCGGATACCGGCCTTTTCGCAGGCCGCCATTGTGTCTCTGTCCCAAATGCTCGATTGCACTTCACCAATATGAGCGCAACCCATCATCAGCATACTCAGTCGGGACTGCCCGATACCGCCGCCAATGGTCAACGGCAATTCATTATTTAATAGCATCTTATGGAAGGGAAGAGAACGTCGATCGTCACAACCCGCAATGCGCAACTGCCGATCCAGTGACTCGGCATCCACTCGGATACCCATCGAGGAAATCTCCAATGCCCGCCCCAGTACATCATTCCAAAAGAAGATGTCACAGTTGAGCGACCAATCATCATAGTCGGGCGCCCGTCCGTCATGCGGCTTGCCCGAACGTAAAGCCCCGCCGATCTGCATAATGCATACCGTGCGATGCTCCTTAGCAATAGCACTCTCCCGCTCGGATCCGCTCAGATCGGGATACCGATCTTCCAACTCCTGCGTCGTGATAAAGGTAACCTCACGCTCCAATTCCACTCGCAGTTGCGGAAACCGCACATGCAATCGATCGTTGGTATCGCAAATGGCTCTCACAATGGCCCGTACAATCAATTTCAGATAGTCCAGATTGCGGTTCTCCTTGGTGATTACCTTTTCCCAGTCCCATTGATCCACGTAAATGGAATGGATGTTATCTAAATCCTCGTCACGCCGAATGGCGTTCATATCGGTGTATAAACCGTTGCCAATATCAAAATGATACCGTTTCAGCGCCAGCCGCTTCCACTTGGCCAAGGAATGCACCACCTGCGCC
The DNA here is from genome assembly GCA_045631845.1 of Eubacteriales bacterium. Taxonomy (GTDB): domain Bacteria; phylum Bacillota; class Clostridia; order Oscillospirales; family UMGS1783; genus CAKSHC01. Next base: position 5,826 of record JAZQVM010000024.1, read on the forward strand.
TCTGCGCCCACAGCAGGCACATCAAAGGATACCGGCCGTTCGTAGCCGTTAAGATTATCATTAAGGCCCGAATCTTCGGTAACAAATAACGGTGCCGAAACACGCTTTAGGTTAAGCGCCGCCGAGAACTCCTCTTGAAAGGTCTCCTTGATATAGGAGATGGCCCGCTGGGTGTCATAAACATCCAGTACCGGTGCATAGCCGTCGGGAATGTAGATCTTGTTCATCTTATCTTACCTTGATCTTACCTACGATCTTTTTGCAGGCCACAGGCTGATCCTTCATGTCACCGGGCATGTGCACATCCTGCGGATACAGCACCATAAAATACCCCGGCTTCATGGCTACACGATCCACGTCGCAGTCATAAAACCAGCAATCCTTGCCTTCTTTGCAGTCAACGGCAACCATGTCCTCGGTCAGCGGTGCTACGCCGATGTATTCCTCACCCTCAACCATTATCTGGATGTCAATGTAATCCCGATGCGCTTCGCTAAGCGTCTTGGCCGAGGACTCATATTCGTTTACCACATAGAAATCTTCGCCATCCAGCTCATGCCGTCCCGCCGTCAACGCCGAAAAATCCTGCGAGGCAAAAAACTGCAAAGCCGGGTAAACCGAAAGTCCCTTATAGGAATCAATGTTTTTCAAACTGTCAAAAATCATGATGATCTTCTCCTGTGTCTTCAAGTGTAGAAAAGGCACTTGCTTTCGCAAGTGCCTTTTCTGGTGCCGGTGGTGGGAGTCGAACCCACACGATGTCACCACCAACGGATTTTGAGTCCGTCACGTCTACCAATTCCATCACACCGGCGGATAATACCTTACTATTATAAGGCATTATTTCCATTTGTGCAAGTGTTTTTTTATATTTTTTGCAAGTTTGCGTAATTTGCCATAATTTTCTTAGTCTGCGACCCAAATTGAATCTCCAACATGCAGTCATTGGCCATCGGCTTAACCGAAAGTATAGTGCCCACACCGAATACTCGGTGCTTCACCTGCTCTCCAACCACATACTGCACCACAGGCGCACTGACTTTGGTTGCCGGTCGGGCATTGGCCGCCTGCCGCAAGGTAAAGGCGGGCGTGTTCTGCGGGCTTAGATTTCTCGCCCGTTGCTCGGCCTGCCGCTCACCCTCGGGCGCCCCGCTCTTGATGTATAATTCCTGCGGAATCTCATCAATAAATCGTGACATCTGCGGATACAGCGTCGTGCCGTATAGCATACGCATACGGGTGTAGAGCAGGGTAAGGGTTTTCTTAGCTCGGGTAATGCCCACATAGCATAACCGCCGCTCCTCCTCAATCCCGCCTTCTTCATCCAAAGACATCGAGGACGGGAATAATCCCTCCTCCATGCCGGGTAAAAAGACATGATTGAATTCCAGTCCCTTAGCCGTGTGCATCGTCATTAAGGCCACACTCTCATCTGCCTGCTCATAATCATCCGCATCGCTCAGCAGAGAAGTGCGCTCTAAAAATCCAAACAGGGTCGGGTTTTCCTCGCCCTGCATGTATCGCACAATGGCCGAGTTAAGTTCGGTAATGTTCTCAATGCGATCTTCAAAACTCTCGTCACTCTTAATCGCCTCGGCATATCCCGTCCGCTCCAATACCTCATCAATGAGGGTGTTGAGCGGATTACACTCGTTGTAGGCAATCAAATCTACCATCATCATGGCAAAAGCCTTTAGCTTTTCCCTCGCCCGTGAAAGGGTGGGGTACTCATCGGCTCGACGGCAAACCTCCAGCATCGAAATATTTTCCGCTTCGGCCACCGCCGCAATTGCCGCCACCGTTGTGTCCCCAATGGCACGCTTGGGCTCATTGATGATACGCCGCAACCGCAGATCATCTGTCTGGTTAACAATTAAGCACAGATAGGACATGATATCCTTAACTTCCTTGCGGTCAAAGAAGCTCTGCCCGCCAATCACCCGAGCAGGGATTCGATGGGAACGCATCGCCCCTTCAACGGCTCGGCTCTGTGCATTGGTTCGGTACAAAACGGCGCACTCGTTGTAGGGTACTCCCTGCCCGTTATGTAATTTCTCAATGGCGGCCGCAATCGTATCCGCCTCGTGTCCTTCATCGTAAGCACAGCATACCGAAATGGTCTGCCCCTTGCCGTTTTCCGTCCATAACGACTTGCTCTTGCGCCCCACATTGTTGGCAATTACATGATTGGCCGCATCCAGAATGGTCTGGGTCGAACGGTAATTGCGCTCCAGTTTGATGACGGTAGCGTTATCAAACCGCTCCTCAAACATGAGGATATTCTCAATGGTCGCCCCGCGGAACCGATAAATGCTCTGATCGTCGTCGCCCACCACGCACAGATTGCCGTCCTTCTTGCGAAGCAGGGAAACCAGCTGGTATTGTAACGGGTTGGTGTCCTGATACTCGTCCACCAGTACATGATCAAACCGATTCATCCACATCTGCCGTGTCTCGGGGAAATCTTGCAAAATCCGCACGGTCAGCAGAATTATATCATCAAAATCCAAGGCATTGGCCTTCTTCAGAGCCAAGCAATAGGATTCGTAAAGGCTGGCAATCTGCTTCATGCGAGGCACCATTTCATATTGTTTGCGCATCTCATCGGGTGTCACGCAGGAGTTCTTGGCGTTGCTGATGATGGACAGCACATTCTTCGGAGCATATAACTTCTCATCCAAGCCGTGCTTGGAAATGCAATCCTTAATCACCCGTCGGGAATCGGTGGTGTCATAAATGGTAAAGGAACGGTCATACCCTAATTTCTCAATTTCCTGCCGCAGGATGCGCACGCACGCACTGTGGAAGGTCGCCGCCCAAATATCCAGCCCCGCACTACCCAGTTTTTGCTCCAAACGGGTTTTGAGTTCGGCTGCCGCCTTGTTGGTAAAGGTAATGGCTAAAATCTTCCACGGCAAAATGGGCGCAAAACGGATAAGTTCCGTCACCCGTGCCGTAAGAAGCGGATCGGGTGCGGCGGCATATCGAGCCATAGCCGTCAGATCCTCCATCGTCAAATCAGACGGAACGTGCTCACTGTGATAGGTGTTGCCGTAGCGGATGAGATATTCAATGCGGGATACAATCACCGTCGTCTTTCCCGAACCGGCACCTGCCAAAATCAAAAGCGGCCCGTCGGGCGCAAAAACGGCACGGCGCTGCTCGGGATTGAGAAATCCGTATTCCCGATTGAGTATCTGTTTTTTCAGAGCAAGAAAACGTTCCTTCATTTTTTCCTCCATCGATAAGTAAAAATCGGCAAGCGTTACAAACGCTCGCCGATTTTTGGTGACTCACCGGGGACTCGAACCCCGGACCCTTTGATTAAAAGTCAAATGCTCTACCACCTGAGCTAGTGAGTCATTTGCGCCTAAATAGTATAGCAAAACATCAAAGGATTGTCAAGCCTTGATTTATTTTTCTTTTATTTATTTTGTATTTTGAATGGCGGCAATCGCCGTGGCTTTATAAATGGCGTCCCGATGCTTGGCCTGACGGATCAGGTCAACCATCTCTTTTTTGCTGATCAGTTTCACCTCATCCACCTCGCCCGCCTGCAATACGCACGCCTGCGCCCGCACGGAAGCCTTGGCAAACCATAGCTCCACAAAACTGCGCTTGCGTTTGAGCCGAGCCGACAACTGTAGTTGGTCGGGAGTAAGGGTAACGCCGATTTCTTCAGCGGTTTCCCGTATGGCCGCCTGTCGTCCGTCCTCACCGGCCTTGGCCGCTCCGCCCGTAATATCCCAGATACCGGGTAGTACATCCTTTTCCTGTGAGCGCTTTTGCACTAAGAACCGCCCATCGGGGGTATGCAGGAAAATATGTACCGCCAGCATATAGTCACCCGAGCGCAGGGAACGGTACTGGTCACGGCTGGCATACCGCCCTGTAGGCTCACCCAACTCATCCCGTAAATCCCATATTTCATGGGTGATCTTATGCCCGTGGGATTGCATGGGAACGATCTTTCGGCCATCCTTTTCTTGAATAGAATCTCCCTCAAAGCCGCAGTCATGGAACAACTCGCAGTCATATAGAGCCACATCGGCCGTCAGATCGGAGTGAATGGTGCGTAAATAATCCAACAACAACGGAGCGGCATCGCCGCGCCGATAGCGGGACTCCAAACAGAAATACAGAATATGTCTCTGTTCCATCAGGCAACAACCGATGAGCCGTTCCCCGTCAAAGATGCCAAACAGCCGCACTTGCCCCTGTTCAATTTTCTTGTGCCACTCCTTGTCCTGCGACAGGTTGCGCAACAACGAGTTGCGACCCGCACGGGCTTGCAAGGGGGCTTCTTGTTTTTGGAAAGAGCGCCGAAGTAAAGACAGGGCTTCGCCTGCCCGATTCTCGGCACATTCGCCTACTGTTATATTCATATAAGGCTCCGTAATAGTGGTCTTTTTGACAGTATACCACAAAAAGTTCTCGGTATAAAGCCCCTTTCTAAAGAATATTATGAAATGAAAGGAGGCGGAAACGATGAATGACGAGCAAAACCGATCCGCAAAATTACATAATATTATTCTGGAAGGACGAACCGCCCTCTCGGCGTCAGGGGTAGAAGATGTAGACAGTTTTGATGAGAATTCGGTGAGTATCTTCACCGGCATGGGTCTCTTGACCATTCGGGGCGAGCAACTGCACATCAATAAATTCTCCATCGAAACGGGCGAACTGGCACTGGAGGGGAATATCTACTCCTTGTCCTATACGGATGATTTAGGTAAAAAAGGCGGCGGCTTTTTCTCCAAGGTGTTTCGATAATCGATGGAACTGGTTTTAACCGAGGAACTTGCCGTTGTCGGATATGCCGCCTTGTTTGGGGTAGGCGTGGGCATTCTGTATGATGTCTTTCGGGTGCTGCGTCTGCTTTTCCGTCCGTCGGCGGTCGCCGTTTTTGTGGAAGATCTGCTCTTCTTTTTCATTACGGCAGCCCTGACCGGTATGTTTATCTTCACCTTTCATTCGGGTGTTATCCGCCTTTATATTTTTGTCAGTGCGGTGGCCGGTGCCGCATTGTGGTACATGACTTTGGGACGAATTTGCTACCGGCTGTGGCGCGGGGTGGCCGATAAGATCCGGCGATTTTTTGCGGTATTATCGGCACCGCTGCGTAAAAGTATGGCAAAATTCAGGAAGAAAATGAATCAAATGCGGCAAAAAAATCAAAAAAAAGAGGCAAAAAAAGAGAAAAAACTCTTCCATTTTCGCAAAAAACATACTATAATAGAAGAGTCGAAGTATGCTTACGTACAAAAAGAAAGGATGAATCGGCGTGAAAGTTAAGAAACTAACATGGCAGCATGGCGCTATGATTGCGATCCTCGTTGTAGGTTTGGTTATGGTCGTCGGTATTCTTTCTAATCATATTAAGCAAAGCCAAGCCAAGGCAGAGATTCATCAATATGAGCAGATGATTGAGCAGCAAACCGATGAGAATGCGGAGCTGAAAGATGTCATCAGCAGCGGCGATATTCAGGAATATGCCGCCGGCATCGCTCGTGATCAGTTGGGCTACGGCGAGAGCGACGAAAAGATATATGTGAATATCACCGGCAAATAAGAATGTTCCTCAGATCTTCGGGTCTGAGGATTTTTTTATTTCCATTTTTGCAAAAGTGTGGTATACTAATAAAAAAGAGTTGCGGAGGCTATTATGATATACGATCTGTTAATTATCGGTGCCGGCCCTGCCGGCCTTACCGCCGGCATTTATGCCGGCCGTGCGGGGCTGAGCACCCTCATGATCGAGTCGCTGTTCCCCGGTGGACAAGCGGCGACCACCTATGAGGTGGCCAACTACCCCGGATTTGTCAATATTACCGGCCCTGATCTGACGGCCAAGATGGCCGAGCAGGCCACAAGCTGTGGGGCGGAAATGGCCTATGATGAAATCACGGGCGTGGATTTTTCGGGTGATGTAAAGACCGTCTTTGCCGGTGAGCGCACCTATCAGGGGCGCAGTGTCATCATTGCCAGCGGTGCCAAGAAGCGGCAGTTGGACATCCCCGGTGAGGCCGAATTGATGGGGAGCGGCGTGTCCTATTGCGCCACTTGTGACGGCGGATTTTTCAAGGGGCAGACGGTGGCCGTTGTCGGCGGCGGCAATACGGCGCTGGAAGATGCGCTCTATTTGGCGAATTTGTGCCAAAAGGTATATTTGGTGCACCGCAGAAATGCCTTCCGTGGCGTAGCGGCGTTGGAAAAGCAGGTGCGTGCCAAGGCTAACATCGAACTGGTGCTGTCCCATATCCCTGTCCGTGTCGAGGGTAAAATGCAGGTGGAGGGCTTGACGGTAGCATCGGTGGCTGACAAAACCGAGCGTACCCTTGCAGTATCCGGTGTATTTGTAGCGGTCGGTACCCTGCCTGCTACGGCGGCGGTGGCCGATGCGGTAGCACTGGCTGACGGCTATATCGATGCAGGGGAGGACTGCAAGACCAATGTGGCGGGCGTGTTCGCCGCCGGCGATGTGCGCCGCAGTCCCATTAAACAGATTGTAACGGCTTGTGCCGACGGCGCCGTAGCGGCCACAGCGGCGGTAGCCTATCTTGAGGAAAACCCCGCATGAAAGAGGTAGGTATACTCTTCTTTATTGTGTCGGGTGTTGCGGAAACGGCGGGCGTGTTGCTGTGGTGGTTGATGAAGCGAAAAAGCCGCAAAGGAATTACGGCGCAGGCCACAGTATTGGAGCGCATCATGCTTGGCTCGGGAGAGCGGGACACGGTGCTGATTGTGGAGTATCAAAACGGTGAAAGAACAGTAAAGGCCAAGGTCAATGCCGCCCATGCCGCCTTTGATATCGCGCCGGGGGATACCGTAGAGATCGGGTATGATCCCGACCGTGTGGGGGATATTGTACTACGCACGGTGAAATGTCCCGTATCGGTCTTTGCCGTTGGCGGCATCGCTTTTCTCATGGGACTATTCTTTTACTTTTTGGGGTAAACTATGAAACGATATTGGAGGGCCGTCTATGTATTGGCGGCATCGCTTCTGATTGTGGGTGTCCTTTACAGTATACTGGAAGGGTTGATGTTCGACCGCCGTTTCTTTGCCGAGCAGTATGAGAAATACGGACAGGCGCAGGTGATCGGTATGTCACAGGAAGATCTGATGCGCACCACCGACAAACTGCTCTTGCACATGGAAGGCAAGAGTGAGGATATGGCGGTGATAGCTACCGTCCATGGCATCGAGAGGGAAGTTTTTAACGAGCAGGAAACGGTACATATGCAGGACGTCAATCGGCTGATTGTCGGATTTTCCACCTTTCGGTATATCGCCTTTGGTGTGGCGGGAGCGGCACTGGTGTCCTTCTTCTTTGTCTGCAAACAACAACGGGTGCGGCAGATTTGCAAGATCTTATTGACGGCCGGCTTGTGTCTGGTGCTGGTGTTTGGTGCGCTGGGCTTGTGGGCGGCTTTGGACTTTTCCTCTTTCTGGACAAGTTTTCATAAACTGCTCTTTACCAACGATCTGTGGCTGATGGATCCGAATACCAGTATTATGATCAATATGTTTCCGGCGCAGTTTTTCTCCAATTTTATTATGACATTTTTAGGCCGTGCTGCATGGATGATCGGGTTGCCGATGCTTGTTTGCGGGGCGGTTTTGATACTACGACGCCGCGCGGCGTGAGTTTTAAGGGGGTAAGATGATGGAAAAGACCTATATTGCCATAGATCTCAAATCGTTTTACGCCAGTGTGGAGTGTGTGGAGCGTGGGCTTGATCCGATGACCACCAATCTGTTGGTGGCCGATGCGACCAAGACCGAAAAGACCATTTGTTTGGCAGTAAGCCCCACACTAAAAAGTTACGGCATTTCGGGGCGTGCCCGCCTGTTTGAAGCGGTGGAGCAGGTAAAGGTGGCCAATCAGGCGCGCAAGCAGGCCTTGGGCAGTGAGTTTACGGGATCGTCCTTTGATGATACCGAACTCAAAGCCAATCCGTCCTTGGCGGTGGATTATATTGCCGCCCCGCCCCGCATGGCCCTGTATCGGCAGTACAGTACCGAGATCGTAAAGATCTATTTTCAGCACGTATCGCCCGAGGATCTGTATGCTTACAGCATTGACGAAGTGTTCATTGATGCGACGGCCTATCTGCGCCGAAGCGGGTTGACGGCACGGGAATTTGCCCGTAAAATCATTCAGGATGTTTTGCGACAGACGGGCATTACCGCCACGGCGGGGATTGGTCCGAATATGTACCTATGCAAGGTGGCCTTGGATATTACGGCCAAGCATATTCCCAGCGATGAATACGGGGTGCGGATTGCCGAGCTGGATGAAATGTCCTATCGTCGGCAGTTGTGGACACACCCGAAGCTGACCGATTTTTGGATGATCGGCGCCGGCATTTCCGAGCGGTTAAAGGTGCTGGGGCTTTATACGATGGGCGATATTGCCCGCTGTTCGCTGACCGATGAGGAGAAACTCTATCGGGAATTTGGAAAGAATGCCCAATATATTATTGATCAGGCATGGGGCTGGGAGCCGGTCGGCATCGCCGATATCAAGGCCTACCGTCCTGAATCAACCAGTGTCAGCTCGGGGCAGGTGTTGCAACGCCCCTACACGGCTGCCGAGACCCGTATCATCGTGCGGGAAATGGTGGATAGTTTGGTGCTGGGCTTGGTTGAGCAAGGACTGGTGACCGATCAGATTGTACTGCATATCGGGTACGACATTGAGAATATAACCGGAGTCTATAAGGGGCAGGTGGAGGTGGACCGATACGGGCGCAAGGTGCCTCGCCACGCCCACGGCACAGCCAATCTGGACGGGTACACCTCGTCCACCAAAGCCATTACTGATAAGACATTGGCGTTATTTGACCGCATTATCAATAAAAAACTGCTCATCCGCCGACTGTATGTGACGGCCAATCATTTGCAATCGGAGCAAGAGGTGGCGCAGCAGGTACAGCAGATGACTCTTTTCGAGTCGGCGCAGGCTGAGCGGGTGTTGGAGCGGGAGCGTAAGATGCAAAAGGCGGTCATTGGTATCAAGAGTAAGTTTGGCCCCAACGCCATTTTGAAGGGTACCAACCTCAAAGAGGGAGCAACGGCGACCGAGCGCAACCATACGATTGGGGGGCACAAGGCATGAGCGGATTTCCCTATGAGGATATTATCGGGCGGGAGCGTCCCGTGTCTAAAAAGTATCCGCAGGCCTCGATGGCTGACCGTGCGGCACGGTTTTCACCCTTTGCGGCCATCACCGGCTATGAGGCGATGGTGCAGGAGGCGGCACGGGTGACCCAGCCCCGCATCGAACTGGACGAGAATCGCAAGGCGGTACTCGACGAGCGGATACGGGAGTCGGTGGGGCAATCGGTGTGCATCACCTATTTTCAGCCCGACGAGAGAAAAGAGGGCGGCGCCTATCTGCGGGTGCGAGCCACGCTTTTGCGGATTGACGAGCATCGGCGTTGTCTGTGCTTGGATAACGGACAAGAGATTTTGATTGAAAACATATTTGATGTAGAAAAATAACGACCTGTCGGCGGACAGGTCGTTTTAGCGTGGATAGGGAAGATCATCGGGAAGATCGAGCAAATAATTGGCGGAAACATGAAAGTATTGGCAGATGATGTGAATATCCTCGATGCTCGGCTCATATTTATCGTTTTCAATATAGGATACTTTGCGTTGGGTCATTTGCAGTCTTTCACCTAAAACGCCCTGTGAGATTTCCTGCTCCTCACGCAATCGACGGATTTTTTCTCCGAAGGTCATTGACAAACTCTCCTGTATACATAGTACATATAGTTTACACTAGATAGAAACTTTCTATTGACAAATAGACGGAAAATGTCTAAAATACTAATATATATTTATATTTTGGGAGGATATGTTATGTTTTGCAGTAAATGTGGTTTTGAGCTCAATGTGTCCAGTTCTTTCTGTCCGCAATGTGGTGAGCGTTTGGATGGGGAAGTGCCAGTATCGATTCGTTTATCTATGGATGATTTTCTTGCTATGAGTACAGATTATCAAGAAAAGAAGGACGAAATAAAAAAGAGAAATGATAGAGCGGGACTATTAATTGTAGGCGGTAGTGTGTTTGGCGCATTGTGTCTTATTTTGGCGGTTGTATTGTTATGGTTACCGCTGTTAGTAATAGGTGTTGCGGGAGCGGCTAGTTTTATCGTAATTTGGAATAAAATATCACATAAACTTGAGCGTGAATTGCATGATTATGGTGCTCAGTTATATAGAGAGTATTTGAAAAAATAATTATAAAAAACATCAAAAGGATATCAAAATCAAATTGAAGATCATTGTAGGATGTTAGGAGCAGTATACGATAACTCCTTGATTGCAAATTCTGCGGCCAGTCATGCGGCTTACAATATTCAAGCCTTGTATGGTGAGGAATATGCAGGAAGATTATGCGCCGCATCAGAAACTGCGTTTAGAGAGTATTTTAATAAGAATTTGCCAAAAAAAGCTATTTCAAAAACAGTGGCGCCATATGCTATAACGGTTGCATTTACTAAATTTATAATCCCAGAAGATTTTAAGACAATACATAATATGTCATTGATATATGCGATGGATGAGGTTTCGTCAACGGCCTATGATGCGTTTTTATCGCTGAAATATAACAATGATTTTAGTTTTTCATCGTTAAATGATTTGCGGCTGTCAGCCATTATGGCATTGGTGGCATCTAGACATGCATACTCTTCTATATGGGATGGGAATCATGAGAAGATATCAAAGATTGACACGATACTTGCAAAGTTGTATCTTGCAGCAAATTCTGTTGACTGTGACAGTGTTGATTACTATGCGGAGAAATGCAGTGAATTAAATAATCTTGTATCGTACTTGACAGATAGGGAACTCTATATTGAGGACTACCTGGGGATGACGGTAAATGAATTTGCTGACATATGGGGAAACGATTATGAATTTTTCTATCACATGGATGCAGGAATAGCGCTATATTATGAAGATGATCGATTACCATTTGGTGTAACAGTGAACTTTCGATTCCATTCAAAGGATGAATATAATCGTTTTATGCATGATATTAACGAGGAAAAATTTTACCTTTCTGGAAATGAACTAATTACCAATATATCATCAAAATATTCTAGCGAACCTCTTTTAATGACGCAAGGACAGCTTACCCCGCACGAAACATTGGATAATATAACGGCAGTGTTGGGTGAGGGTAGCCATTTTATAGGGCCGCAGTCCCCAGCTACACAAGGATATACCTTTGAAAAAAATGGCTTTTTTTATGAATTTATTTGGGATGCGGAGATGGACGAAAACACCTATCAGTGGCTCAAGCCGGATATGATAAATACAAAATCCGTAGGCTGTGCCATTTCTTTAGGTTATGATAAGTACCCTTATCTGTATAACAATGAGGCTCAAGAATAAATACAAGTGTGAGTGTATGAAAAGGGCAGTTGCGTTTTTACGCAACTGCCTTTTTCTATTCGGTCATTTCAGAAGAGAGGACGGTGGCCAGGATGGAGGTCGGGCGGATGTCTTGCTCGATGGCAATGTTATCGGATGTGACCGGGGTGTCCGATTTGAAGATCGTGGCATATGGATATTCCAGTGCATGGACGGATTGCTACGGTATTACCGATATGATCGTACAACGAACCACAAAATAAGCATAACGGTCTACTCACAGAGTAGACCGTTATTTTATGCGGATTTCAGGGAGAGGCGGAGTTTGTCGGCGATCATGGCGATAAATTCGGAGTTGGTGGGTTTGCCTTTGGCGGTGTTGATGCTGTAACCGAACAGGCTGTGGAGGGTATCGATATTGCCCCGATCCCACGCCACCTCAATGGCGTGGCGGATGGCGCGCTCAACACGGGAGGGAGTGGTGCCGTACTGCTCGGCAATGGTGGGATATAAAATTTTGGTGACACCCGACATCATGGAAATATCATTGACTGCCATCATAATGGCCGAGCGCAGATAGCGGTAGCCTTTGATATGGGCGGGGATGCCGACATCTAAAATCACCTCGGTAATGCGTACCTCTAACTTGGCGGGATCGATGTGTCCCGTCTTGTCGGCGTCAGCGCAGGGAGCGGCGCATTGGATGATGCGCTCGCACATGGCCTGCACATCAAAGGGTTTGAGAATAAAGTAGGAGACGCCGCTTTGTGCGGCATCCCGCATGACGTCGTTGCTGGTAAAGGAGGTTAGCACGATAAAGGCGGGCGGGTTTTGCAAATGTAATTTCTCGGTTTGACGAATGACCTGAAAGCCATCCAATGAGGGCAAGGCCAGATCTAAGATGACAACCTGCGGCTGATGCTTTTCGATGCTCTGCAACAATCGACCGCCGTCGGTCTCGGTTGCGCAGACGTCAAATCCCTTGTCCCGCAACAACTGCGCCGTCCGATCGCAAAACTCCTGACCGGCATCGGCGATTATGACTTTTATCGGGTTTTCCATGATGGTTCCTCCAAAATTTCTTAATTTATGAAAGGATTATACAACATACTGGAAAATTTTTCAAGTACAAAATTAGAAAAAATTGGAAAAAATGGAAAAATCTTTTTGTCGCATAAGGCAGAGAAAAGGCCGGTAATGTCGGGTTTGTGGGGAAAGGATAGGAAAATGCCGCATCCGGTCGTTGGATGCGGCATTTCGGTTAGCGTTCCATGATCCAAAGTTTGAGAGGCTCAAATTCGACTGTGTATTTTTCAGACATATTGGGTAAGCGGTATTCTGTGTAGGATGTTATTTGTGACGATTCGTCTTTTTTTAATCCATTGACAGGAAGTAAGATTTTGACGCTATCGACGAGAATATTACGGCAAATGACTTTTGCGATAAGAACTCCATCAACGACGAGAGGGGTAGAGGCTCCTTCGATTTCCGGCGGCGTGAAGTTGTTTTTAACGTCCACAGTTATCTCAAGGGTATCTTTGTTGTAGTTGACAGTGCCTGACAATTCAAGATTAGCAAATAATTCGGTAGCAGAAACAGTGTCAAAATCTAATTTAAATTTGATTTTATTTAGGTCTGATTGAACTTGCTTAACTATTTTTAGTTGATGTTCCTGTTCTTTTGTGGTTGTATATTGCTCATTTTTAGCATAGGAAAGCAGTTTTTTGTTGGTTTCTATACGCTGAATGTTTCTTTCGGTAACTCCGGCGTTGCTCTCTTGTGTTTCCATTGCAGCCATAACGCCTGCAGCGGGTCCGCCAATCGCTTGCGCAAGTCCACCCATGATTGCCCAGTCTACGGGTTTTTCCCATTCGACAGGCTGGGAGTAATCATTTATTTCTTTTCCCAAGTCATATAATTTACGATTTATTTTAGTGAGTTTATTTTGTTCAGTTTCTAATATTTCAGAGAGCCAGTGAATTCTTTTTTCATTTCCACGATGACGCATCAGACGAGATGCAAGGTCAATCACTTTCTGTTGTGTGTCATTCAAATTGGTGCGAATAGGTGTATTAAGCCGTTTCTGTTCACATCGTTCTTCTTCTTTTTTTCTTTCTATTTCCTTAATTTGTTCTGCTGTATACAGTTGCCTTCCTTGCTTGTAATAAGTGGTTAGTTTTTCTTCAGTTGAATATATATGGCTGTATTTGGTGGGAAGATTTTCTTGAGCCAAAAGATCTTCAATAATCAACTGTGCTCTTTTTAGTTCGGTGGGATTGGAAAAAGATGATAATTTGATGTGTTTGCAAATTTTATAAAATTCTAGGCAGGGAACCTTCCAGTGACCCTGTTCGATAAATAGTTCCCGCTCATGGCTTTTTTTTATTCCTTTACTTATAGATCCGGTCACAATACTGGCGATAATAGGGAGGATTGGTAATTCAAACCAAAGGACTAGAAAATACGCATCCTCCGGAGGTGGGCATGCAATGATTAAAAAAAAGCATAGTATAGCCATAAGCGCACACAGGATAGAGATAGTTCGTAAAATTCTTGAAGCTTTTGATTTCATTGTTTCTGATTCTCCTTAAAACGGCAAATAAAAAGTGCGCAGCCGAAGCTACGCACGAAAAACGCATGCTCCGATTGCTGCGACACAATTCCTGCCACTCTTGCGAGAATGCACGAAAAGAGCATGTATTTTTACCGAAATAAAAATACAGACTCGCAAAAAATGGCAATATTGAATTGTGTCGCAAATGTAGTGTATCACGAATTTTCGAAAAAAGCAAGCAAGACGGAAGAGAATTCTTCCGTCTTATAAGAATTAGGAGAGGTCGTCGGCGTCGAGCATATGGCCGATGTAGATGCCGTAGCCGGTGGTCGGGTCGCCGATGAGGACGTGGGTGAGAGCGCCGATGATGCGCCCGTCCTGCAGGATGGGGGAGCCGCTCATGCCCTGCACGATGCCGCCGGTGATGGCGAGCAAGTCTTTATCGGTAATGCGGATGACATAGTTTTTGGTGTCGTTGCCTTTCAGATCCATTTTCTCAATGGTGATATGATAATCCTTGGTGGTAAAGCCGTCTACAGTGGAACGGATGGTGGCCGCTCCCGTGTGGATCTGATCGGCGGTGGCCACCGGAAATTCCTCATTGTTTAGTAAGGCGTTGCCGGTAATGGTGCCGAAGACGCCTTGATTGCTGTTAATATCCAACGAGCCGTAGCGGGCATCTTCGACAAAGGCGCCCTTTAATTGGCCGGGTTTGCCTTTTTGACCGGGGACGACGGAGCCGATATAGGCTTGCAGGACATCACCGTCGGCAAGGGGCATCAACTGGCCGGTATCGACGTCGGAGATGCCGTGTCCCAGTGCACCGAAGCGGCGGTTGAGCGGGTCGATGTAGGTAACGGTACCGACGCCGGCCGTACTGTCACGCACCCATAGTCCCAGTTTATAGGCTTTCTGTACGGTGCTGTAAAGGGGTGTGACCGAGAGGGTGTTTACCTTGCCCGAACGGGAATATTCGATCGTTAAGGCATTGCCGTTTGAAGCCTGTACCAATTCGGAGATGTCGTTGTTGGTGGATACGATTTGATTGTTGATGGACAGAATAATATCGCCCACGCGAAGTCCTGCCGTTTTGGCAGGGTTACACATGCCCGTTTCGGTTTCAAAGGCGCTCATGTCCACCACCATAACGCCTTGGGTGTAGAATTTCACGCCAAAGGTCTGGCCGCCGATGAGTAGGGTTTGCGGCTGGTGTTTTTGGTTTATGGTGGCAATGGGAGCGGGACTGACGGTATTGATAAACAGCGCCGCAAAGGAAAGGGCGCTGACCAGAATCATAAGAAATTTTTTCCGTTTCATAATTACCTCACTTTCTGCTTTTTTAGTGTTTGCTTTTTGTGTGACGTTATGCGCTTGGTAAAAATACACAAAAGTGGGCATGAAAAATAATGGAAATTTGTTTATTTTAACGGTATCTTTTTCGAAATTTCTGTGGTATCATAGTAATACCAAGTAAATAAAGAGGGAGGTAGATATATGGTATCCGGAAAGGTAACGGCTGCAAACCAAATTGGGTTACATGCTCGTCCGGCAACAGCGTTTGTACAAAAGGCCAATGAATTTAAATCTTCCATCTGGATTGAAAAGGATGAGCGGCATGTCAATGCCAAGTCGCTGTTGGGCGTATTGTCTATGGGCGTTGTGCAGAATACCGAGTTTACGATTATTGCTGACGGCGTAGATGAAGAAAACGCTTTGGCTGAATTGATTGCTTTGGTAGAAAATAAGTTAGGTGAATGAGGATATGCCCCAAGAGCTTGGGGCATATTTTTTAAGAAATGACATACAAAGAGTTAGGCGAAAAAGCGCTGGGGCTTCCCGAAGAACCCGGTGTATATCTGATGAAAAATGAAGAGGGCAAGGTTATCTATGTAGGCAAGGCCATCGTGTTGCGGCGGCGTGTCTACAGTTATTTCAGTACGCCCGAAAAGCATACGCCCAAAACGGCGGCGCTGGTATCACATATTCGGGATTTTGATGTGATCGTGGCCAAAAGCCAACTGGAAGCCCTTCTTTTAGAAAATAATCTCATCAAAAAAAATAAGCCGAAATATAATATTTTACTCAAGGACGATAAGGGGTATCCCTTTATCCGTTTAACAACGGGGGAGTATCCGCAGTTGAAACTGGCCCGCAAACTGGGCGAGGAGGGCGAATATTTCGGGCCCTTTTACGGTTCCCGTTCGGCCAAGTCCATCATTGAGGCGGCCAACCGTGCCTTTCGGTTACCGACCTGCAACAATCCCTTGCCCCGTAAAGGGCGAAAGCCATGCCTCAATTATTGCATCGGGCGGTGTATGGGTCCTTGCAGCGGGGCGGTAACACGGGATTCTTATTTGGCGGCGGTGGCGTCTGCCAAGGAGTTTCTGAAAGGGGACATCCATGAGATTTTAGAGAGTACGCAGACACAGATGGAGCAGGCGGCCGAAATGCTGGAATTTGAGCGTGCGGCCATGCTGCGGGATCGACTCAAAGCCATTCGCTCCATTTTGGAGAAGCAGACGGTGGCCAGCGATAAGACCCTGTCGGGCGACTATCTGACGGTGCTGACCGGTGAGCAACTCAGTGCCATATACTTATTGCGTGTGGACGGTGGGATGCTGGTGGGGAAGCACAGCCATACCGTTAAAAAAGAGGAGATTGATAGCGAATCTTCCTATATAAATGAATATTTAAAGGTCTATTACGGCGATGACCCGTCCCGTATTCCGCGGCGAGTGGTGTGCGGGGTGTTGCCCGATGAGCGGGAGATGCTGGCCGAGTATCTATCGGCGCTGGCGGATAAGCGGGTGCAGGTGATCGAGCCTTACCGTACCGAGGATAAGCAGCTGGTGGCTATGGCGTTGCGCAATGCTAAGGAAGAGTTAATCATTCGTGAGGGTAAGACGCAAGAGCATGAACGGGCCATGTTTGAGTTGTCGCAACTGTTGGGTATTGCCGAGCTTGAAAGTATTGAGATTTACGATATTTCGCATCAGTCGGGCACGGACGTGGTGTGCGGCATGGCCGTTTACGGCCGCCGTGGTTTTCTGAAAGATCGCTATAAGAAATTCCGCATCGCTACCGATGCCAATGATGATTGCGGGTGTATGAAAGAGGCGGTCTCTCGCCGTTTTGGGCGGTATCTGGACGGGGACGAGTCCTTTGCGCCTTTGCCCAGCGTCATTTTTGCCGACGGTGCTTTGCCGCAGGTGCGGGCGGTGCGACAGGCCCTTAATGAATTGGGATTGTATCTGCCCATCTTTGGTTTGAAGAAGGATAATCGGCATCGCACCAAGTCGCTGGTGTTTGAGGATGGGCGTGAGGTCATGCTGTATAAATATCCGCAGATCTTCCCCCTGTGCGGGCGGATGCAGGAGGAGGCGCATCGGTTCGCCATCACCTACCATGCGGCCGCCGCCAGACGCCGTTCGCTGGAGAGTATGTTTACCGCCGTTGAGGGGATCGGTAAGGCACGAGCCAATGCCATCTTGAAGCATTTTAAGACCCTGTCGGCTATCAAAGCGGCCTCGGTAGAGGAGTTGGCGCAGGTCAAAGGTATGAGTCAAACAACGGCACAAAAGTTATATATTTGGTTGCGTGAGCAATTTCCTTAAATTCTGTAAAAATATACAGAAATTTGCTTGACAAACCCCTAAAAAGGGTGTATTATACTGCATAATGAATAAAAACTTATGCATACTTATGCATAAAAAGGAGCAAAAAATGGATAAATCTCAAATCAAAAAAGTAGTATTGGCCTATTCGGGCGGATTGGATACCTCGATCATCATTCCTTGGCTGAAAGAGAACTACAACAATTGTGAAGTTATTGCCGTTTCGGGTAACGTCGGACAGGCTGACGAGTTGGAGGGTCTGGAAGAAAAGGCCATCAAAACGGGCGCATCCAAATTGTATGTTTTGGACTTGACCGATGATTATGTAGATAACTACATCATTCCCACCATGAAGGCGGGCGCGGTGTATGAAGAATATCTGCTGGGTACCAGCCATGCCCGTCCTTGCATTGCCAAGGCACTGGTAGATATCGCGATTAAAGAGGGCGCCGATGCCATTGCTCACGGTTGTACCGGTAAGGGCAACGATCAGGTGCGTTTTGAGCTGACCATTAAGGCGTTTGCTCCCAATATGCCCATCATCGCTCCTTGGCGTGAGTGGGATATCAAGTCCCGTGATGAGGAGATTGAGTATGCCGAGGCGCATGACATTCCCCTCAAGATTAGCAGAGAGACCAACTATTCCAAGGATAAGAACCTGTGGCACCTCTCCCATGAGGGTCTGGATCTGGAAGATACCGGCAACGAGCCGCAGTATGAGAAGGAAGGCTTCCTGGAGATGGGCATTTCGCCCCTGCAGGCGCCCGATGTTCCCACCTATATCACCCTTGACTTTGAGCAGGGTGTGCCTGTAGCTCTCAACGATGAGAAGATGAGTGCTAAGAATATCATTCTCAAGCTCAATGAGATCGGCGGCGCCAACGGTATCGGTATTCTCGATATTGTTGAGAACCGTTTGGTCGGTATGAAGTGTCGTGGCGTGTATGAAACGCCGGGCGGCACGATTCTGTATAAGGCACACAGCGTGCTCGAGCAGATCTGCCTGGACAAGATGACCATGCATGAGAAGCAAAGACTGTCGGTTACCTTTGCCGAATTGGTTTACAACGGCCAGTGGTTTACGCCCTTGCGTGAGGCCTTGTCTGCTTTTGTGGATAAGACGCAGGAGAAGGTTACCGGTAAGGTTCGCCTGAAACTGTATAAGGGCAATATGATCAATGCCGGTGTATGGAGTCCGTACAGCCTGTATAGTGAGGAGATCGCCACCTTCGGTGAGAGCGATTACAACCAGCAGGATGCTGAGGGCTTTATCAACCTGTTCGGTCTGCCCATCAAGGTGCAGGCCATGGTGGATGGCAAATAAGTTTTTTGGAGTAGGATTATGGCAAAGTTGTGGGCCGGCCGAACCGACGGCACAACCGAACAATTAGCAGACGATTTTAATTCCTCCATCGGGTTTGATTCCCGTATGTATAAAGAGGACATTACCGGCAGTATGGCGCACGCCATGATGCTGGGCGCTACCGGCATCATCAGCCAAACCGATGCCGAAACCCTTATCGGCGGCTTGGAACAGATTCTGGCCGATATCGAAAGCGGGGCTTTGGCCATTGATATGTCCTGCGAAGATATCCATATGTTTGTCGAGGAAGTGCTGACCGAGCGGCTGGGGGATGTAGGCAAGAAACTGCATACTGCCCGTAGCCGTAACGATCAGGTGGCGCTCGATCTGCGGATGTATCTGCGTGGACAGATCGACGGGATGATCGCGGCGCTCAAGTCCTTTATCGGGGTGTTGGCCGATCAGGCCGATGCCTATAAAACGGCCGTTATGCCGGGGTATACCCATCTGCAACGGGCGCAACCCATCTTCTTCGGGCATCACTTGATGGCCTATGCTATGATGCTTTCACGGGATATTGAGCGTTTGCAGGATTGCCGCAAGCGGCTCAACGTGTCGCCCATCGGCTGTTGTGCGCTGGCGGGGACGACCTATGCGACCGACCGTAAATTAGAGGCCGAAAAACTTGGGTTTGACGATATTTGCCGCAACTCCTTGGACGGTGTCTCCGATCGGGATTTTGCGGTGGAGATGTTGGCCGACATGGCCACCCTTATGATGCACCTATCCCGCTTTGCCGAGGAAGTGATTCTGTGGTCAAGTTGGGAGTTTAAGTTTGTGGAGTTGAGCGATGCCTATACCACCGGCTCGTCCATCATGCCCCAAAAGAAGAACCCCGATATGGCCGAACTCATCCGAGGCAAGACCGGTCGTGTCTACGGTGATCTGATGGGATTGCTCACTACCCTTAAGGGACTGCCGCTGGCCTACAATAAGGATATGCAAGAGGATAAGGAGTGCATCTTTGATGCCTGCGATACCGTCAATATGTGTATCCCCGTTTTTGAGGGTATGATCGCTACCATGAAGGTCAATACCGATCGCATGAAGCAGGCGGCGGGCGAGGGCTTTATTAACGCCACCGATCTGGCCGACTATCTGGTTAAAAAAGGTCTGCCCTTCCGTAGTGCTTATAAAATTTCGGGACAGATCGTGGCTCATTGTATCGCCACCAAGCAGACTTTGGAGAGTATGAAACTTGCCGAGTATCAGTCGTTTAGTGAGTTATTTGAGCAGGATTTGTATGGGGATATTGACTTGACGGCCTGCGCCGAGAAGCGCTCCAGCGAGGGCGGCACTTCGGTGGCCTCCATCGAAGCCCAAATTGCCTACATGAAAAATAAACTTTGAATAAAGAATTTCGCGTTGGTTACAGCGCGAAATTTTTTTGTGCAATAGTGTGAATTTGGTATGGTTTTCCAAAAGCAAATTTCTCACTCCTCGTCAATAGACAAAACAGGGAAGATATGGTATAATAAAAACATAAAAACAAAGGAGGCTGGTAGTATGAAAAGAATATTGGCATTGGTTGTTGTGTTAGGGTTCGTGCTGGGACTTGGCGGATGCGCCGGCCTCTTTGAGTCGGAAAATGAGGTCAAAATTGCCATTGGCATGGGCAGTAATAACCATCCCGTACACCGCATTGTGCAGTATGGCTTTGACAAAGGGATTGAGCACCATTGCGCAACCAAGATCGATGCGACCATGAACGAAGGCTCGGCGCAGGAATTGATGGCAAAGTATGAATGGGCTGTTGTCGAAGAAAAGGCTGAAGGCATGTTGCTTTGGTCGGGCGATGATATGTTCTATCAATTCATGCGGGACATGAAGAAGGAACACGGCACCGAATTTGTCGTGCCGCACTTTGCGCATGAGTATGTGGACACCAAGGACTTTATTGCGGCCAATCCTCATTATGATGACCGTATGATGGGAGAAATGGCGGCCGATATCTTGGTAGAAGCCTTGCACGCCAAGGGCATTACCTCGGGTTCGATCGGCAATACGCAGGCGGGTGCCGGCGTGACAGACAATGCGGCTTCGGCTGCTTTCCGTCACCGTTTGAAGGAGATCGCTCCTCAATTTCGTGTGACGGATGTGGTGTTTGAGGGGCTGGAACTGAGTGCCGCCGCTATAAAAATAGTAGGAATTATAAATTCTTATCCGGACATTGTCGGCGCCTTCGGGACGACGGGCGGGAGTGCCCAGTCTTGGACCAAGGCGATGGAGGATACCGGGCGCACCGATTTAGTGGTCATTGCCGTGGATTTCACCGAGGCGAATTTGGACGTATTGGAAAATGGCCCGATTACCGGACTGATGTGCACGCCCCTGTATGATGAGGGGTATAACAGTGTGGGCATCCTGCATGACGTCATCAACGGCAAGTCCTACAATCAAACCAAGGAAGATTGGGATATTGTCTATGACGTGGTCGGACTGACCAAGGACAGCGACCTGACGCCTTATCATGACCTGATCGATAAAATGAAGGAGAATCTGTCATGAAGCGGATCGTAGCCGGGTTATTGATTCTGTGTTTTCTGCTCTTGTTTGGCTGTTCACCCAAGCCTGCACCGATGCCCGGGGTGATTTCACATAAAATTGCGCTCGGCATGGGCAGTATGAATCATCCGATACATCGCATGGTGCAGCACGGCTTTTTTGAGGGAGCGGCCAATGTGAGCGCCGATGCGGCCATTGTTGGGCTGGACGAAGGCTCGGCCAAGGATCTGCAGGAGAAATGGAAATTCAGTCTTGAGAACAATGACGTGCAGGGGATGCTCCTGTGGTCGGGCGACGATACCTTTTACCAGTTCATGCGGGAGATGAAGAAGGAGCACGGCACCGTCTTTGTCATTCCTCATTTTCAGCATGAGTATATGGATACCAAGGATTTTATTTCGGCTAACCTTTATGTGTCGGGTCGTAAACTGGGAGAAACGGCGGCCGATCAGATGATCGAAGCCCTTGCCGAGCAAGGGATTACTTCGGGCAGTATCGGTATTACCCGGACGGGGGATATCACCGATGCCATCTGTGACGGCTTTCGTGACCGCATAGCCGAGATGGCGCCGCAATTTACCGTCTTACCGCAGGTATTCGGCAGTTTGGAGGTAAATCATACTGCCCTGAAACTGGTTCCGTTAATCGAAGATAACCTCAATCTTGTGGGCGGGTTTGCGTCCCATGACGGTGATACGCAGGCGTGGGTGATGGCGGCAGAGCAGACCCAGCGCACCGATCTTGTACTGGTCGGCGTTGACTATTCTGAAATTACCATGGAAGCCCTGAAAGAAGGTATGGTTTGCGCACTGGTGAGTAGCGATCTCTACCGCACCGGCTATGAAGGTGCCAAGACATTGGTTCGGATCCTCGGCGGCGATGCGCCCAAGACCGAGGAGGAGTGGCGGCAGACCTTTGATCCCGTTGTCATTACCCAGACGCAAAACTATCAGCGGTATCGCGATATTGTGGATGCCGTCGTCAATTCATATACATAAGAAAACGCAGGGAATTCCCCTGCGTTTTTGGCACATATTTTGGCTTGTGACATACACTATTAGTGAGAAATACTTAGTGGGAGGCTAAAATATGGCTGAATATAAGGTTTTGCCGGGTCCGCTGACCGGTTGCGAAAGTCCCAAACATGCGGTTTGTATCAGTGCCAAGCAGGTGTACGACTCTTGCCGTGACAAGGATTGCTTGGAAGATCTGCGAGTCTATCCGACGGCCTGTTCGCAGGCGGTGCTGGACCGTGCGATCAGTGTACGGGCAAAGGATTGCGAGATTCTTTGTTGCTATATCGATGTGGAAGAAGTCCCCTTCAATAACGGCTTCTACACCGTCGATGCCAAATTCTTCTTCAAATGCCGCTTCGATGCCTTTTACGGCTGTGGCAATCCCCAACAGATCGAGGGTCTGTGTTGCTACAACAAGCGTGTGATCCTGTACGGCAGTCAGGGCGGCGCTCAGATCTTCTCCAGCACCTATCGAAACGATGCCAACGACCGTCAGGGGCGTATGCGTACCAACCTGCCGCAGGCGGTGGTCGAGGCGGTTGAACCCATGCCTCTGGCCAGTAAGGTGGTCGGATGCCACGACCGCTGCGGATGTTGCGATTTCGATATTTCAGCCTTGTCGGATAATATTTGCCGCTGCTTTGACGGCGAGCTGGTCGATGACCGCAACGGCAATCGCCTGTATGTGACCTTGGGCTTGTTCTCGGTCATTCGTCTGGAGCGGGAAGCCCAAATGCTGGTGCCCAGTTACGACTATTATCTGCCCGAGAAAGAGTGCTCCGGCCCGTCGGAGGAGGAGCCTTGCCACTATTTCCGCAAGATCGCTTTCCCTGTCGATCAGTTCTCTCCGCCTCGCATGTATGACGGCGGTTGCGGTTGCAAACCCAAAGAGGATAAAAAAGACAAAAACGATTGTTGCCGTCGCTGATAAAAATGAGGAAACTTCGGTTTCCTCTTTTTTTTATGGATATAGTAAATAGGAGGTGAAAAATATGAGCGATTTTATCCGCTTGGAACATGTGAGCAAAATCTACGGCGAAAAAGAATCTCAAGTCTGCGCCCTCAACGATGTATCTCTTAGCGTTGATCAAGGCGAATTTGTGGCCATATTGGGCACATCGGGCAGTGGAAAAAGTACCTTGATGAACATGATCGGCGCCCTCGACCGCCCAACCCACGGCCGCTATTATTTTAACGGCCAGAACATCCTGCACTATACCGACCGCAAACTGTCCGAGTACCGCAATCGGGTCATCGGTTTTATCTTCCAAGGCTTCCATCTCGACGGATCGCTGACTGCGTTGGAAAACGTCATGATGCCCCTCATTTATGGCGGCGTGCCTAAGAAAAAACGGAGCGAGTTGGCCTATCAAGCCTTGGAGAGGGTGGGCTTGGGGGAACGGATCGAGCACCGTCCCTCCCAACTGTCGGGCGGGCAAAAACAACGGGTCTGCATCGCCCGTGCTCTGGTCAGTTGCCCGAAGGTAATTTTGGCCG
The DNA here is from genome assembly GCA_045631845.1 of Eubacteriales bacterium. GTDB lineage: Bacteria > Bacillota > Clostridia > Oscillospirales > UMGS1783 > CAKSHC01. The sequence goes on from JAZQVM010000024.1 coordinate 29,769, forward strand.
ATGAGCCGACGGGAAATCTTGACCGACAATCGGGCGAAATGGTTATGGACATCCTCACCGAGCTGTGGCAAGCCGGCTATACCGTCATTATGGTCACTCATAATAACGCTCAGGCCGAGCGTGCGGCGCGGATTTTGGAAATATCCGACGGAAAAGTGTTGCGTGATGAGGTAACGCGTGGTAAAATAAACCTATAAGTATGCGGAGGTTTGTGCTATGCGTGGAAAACTGATCGCCATCGACGGCGTGGACAGCAGCGGAAAAGGGTTGCAAACCCAATTATTATTGGAAGCTATGGAACATCAGGGGCTGGCCGTGCGCAAATTGCGCTTTCCGGTCTATGAGTCGGACTCCTCGGCGCTGGTTAAAATGTATTTGGCCGGCGAGATGGGGGGCGTGTCCGATGTCAACGGGTATGCCGCCTCCATCTTCTTTGCGGCCGATCGCTATGCTTCCTATAAGATGGATTGGGGTAAGCCCCTGCAGGATGGGCTGAACATGGTGTGCGACCGCTATGTGTCTTCCAACGCCATTCATCAGGCGGTCAAGGTCCCGCAGGAGAATCGGGACGAATTTTTGGGCTGGGTTATGGATCTGGAATACGAGAAGATGGGCCTGCCTAAGCCCGATCTGACCATCTTTTTGGATATGCCCGTCGATGTGGCGCTGTCTTTGATGGACAAGCGGTACCACGGCGATGCCTCAAAGAAGGATATTCACGAGGCCGATCGGGACTACCTGCTGGCCTGCCACGAAGCGGCCGTGTGTGCGGCTGACCATTTTGGTTGGGCCCGTATCAACTGCGTGGAAAACGGCAAACTGTTCTCGCCCCATACCATCCACGAGAAAATTATGGATCTGGTCGATCCGTTGTTTAAGGAGTAATCTCATGATTTATGTGTTTTTAGCCAATGGCTTTGAGGAGATTGAGGCCATGTCGGTCATTGATATTCTGCGCCGTGCCGATCTGGAAGTTACCACCGTCGGCGTTGGCGGCGAGGAGATCACGGGTGCTCACGGCGTTACCGTGAGGGCGGATCTGCCTGCCAATCAGGCTGATTTTATTGATGTGGATCTGATGGTACTGCCCGGTGGCCAGCCCGGTGCGGATAACCTCACCGAAAGTGCCGATGTCCAGCGATGCATCGATCTGTGTTTGGAGTACCGTGTGCCCATGGCGGCCATCTGTGCCGCACCCATGGTCTTTGGGCGCAAGGGGTTACTGGATGGTAAGAAGGCCACCTGTTATCCCGGTTGTGAGGGTGGCATGGGCAAGGCCGAGGTGACGGGCAAAGAGGTGGAGATCGATGATCTGTTTATTACCTCCAAAGGCCCTGCCACGGCACAGATGTTCGCCTTTACCCTCGTTGGTTTGATGAAAGGCCGCGATACGGTCGATGAGATCTGCAAGGGGATGCTCTATTGCTAAAAAGAGAGTGGCGTCGGCAACTGCGGGCGCAGTATGCGGCGGTAGCCCCCTGCGATCTGTCCGAGGCGGTGCGGGCTTTGCCTGCCTATCGGTCGGCACAAACGGTGGCGCTGTATATGGCCAATGGCTTTGAAGTATCGGTGAGCGGCTTGATCAAAGATGCGAATAAGACCGTCCTGTTGCCTCGGTGCGAGGAGTCGGGAATGGTCTTTTGCCGTTATGACGGAAATCTCGCCCCCGATCGGTTTGGAATTTTAGCGCCTACCACACCCCCGTGGCGGGAAAAGATCGATTTAATGATCGTGCCGGCGCTGGCCTTTGATAAAAAGGGCGGTCGTTTGGGGCGAGGCGGCGGGTTTTATGACCGTGCCTTGGCCGAACATGACGGGGTGAGCATAGGCGTAATACGGGAAGCCTTTTTATTGGATGAAGTACCCATGGAAGATCATGACCGTCGGGTCGGTCATATCGTAACCGAAAAAGGAGTCTATACCTTTCTATGAAACAAAAACATTTGGAACAAAAAACAGGACTGATCGCCGTTGGCATCTTTGTGGTGCTGGTGCTTTTTGAGGCGGTCGGGCCGTTGATCCTGCCAGAGAATGATGGGATGTATTATTATGTGGCCGCTATTTTTACGGCGGTAATATTATTGGTAGCATCCATTCTCACGGCCAAGGTACATAAACAGAAAGCGGGAGAATTTTTCCGGCTGAAAATCTTTCGGTTGCGCTGGTTGCCCATCACGATTACGGGTGCGGGTGCGGCCATGCTGGGGGCGGCGCTGATCAATCTGGCTCTGTCCAACATCGGTCTGCCCGATTGGATGATGCCACAGGTACAAAATCCCTTTGCCGCCGGCGTATCCGATCCGATTGCGCCCTTCTTGGCATTGGTCATTGTGCCGGCTATCTTTGAAGAACTCTTTATTCACGGAGCGGCTATGAGTGCCTTCCGTGGCCGTGGCGAATTTGCCGCTGTTATGTATACGTCGCTTTTATTTTCCATGTTGCACGGGTCGGTTACTAACCTGTTTGGAACCTTTTTTGCGGCGGTCATTTACGGGTATATGACGGTGGTGTGCGGCTCGGTATATCCGGCTATGTTGGCGCATTTGCTTAATAATCTGCTGTCGGGTACCATTACCATGTACGGACAGAACTTTTTTAATATCGGCTACAATACCTATTTCCTGTTTGCGGCGGCTATCTTGTTTTTGGTGTGCGCATTTTTCTATTTGGGCTCATTGGAAAAATATTTCCGTCGCCACTGCTTGGATAAGCCTACAAAAGGAGGCTTGTTGCCAATTCCTGCCTTTGTGCCGATATTCGCCTTGTTGTGGGTTGCAAAAATTGTCTTGTCGATATATAATATTTTATAAGGCAAGCGCCCTGCGTTTGACGCAGGGCGCTTTTTTATGACTTGCGCTTAGCAGCCGCAGCCACAGCCGCTACGGCCGTTGTTGTTGCAGGCAAGGATCCACACCAAGAACAGAATGATGATGATCCAGAGCCAGTCGTTTCCTTCGAACAGATTGCATAAGCAGTTATTCATAAGTTAGCACCTCTTTCTTAGTCTTCACTACTATCATATGTAAAACGGAGAATTTGGTGCAGGAGGTAAGAATGAAAAAAAGTATAAAAATTTTGATTGCTGCGGCGGCGATGGTTGTGTTGATTTCCACTGCTGTGATCGGCTATGTGTTTGCCGAGATTGCCGCCGTTGGCCGTAAGGACGGTGAGGTAACGGTCGAGATCCCTCAAGGGGCAGGCGCATCGGTCATTGGCCGTGTTTTGCAGGAGAACGGCGTGATCGGCAATGCCTTTATTTTCCGTCTGTATACCTATGGAAAAAATTATGCCTTCCAGTACGGTACCTTTACCCTTGATCCGTCGGATGGCTATGATGCCTTGATCGAGGATCTCCAGCAGACACAGGCGCTTCGGGACACCGTCACGCTGACCGTGCCCGAGGGGACGGAAGTGCGTGAAATTGTCGATATGCTGGTGGAACTGGAACTGGGCACTAAGGAAGAGATTAAGCAGATTATCAATACCTACGCCTTTGATTTTCCGCTCCTCTCGCAGATGCCTACCGATACCGAATATCGGTTAGAGGGGTATTTATTCCCCGATACCTATCAGGTGTATAAAGAGGCATCGGCTGAAAATATTGCTTCCATCATTCAGCGTATGCTGGATAATTTCCAGAGCAAGACGGCCGACCTGCAGGCGCAGGCGGGCGGGGACTTTAATGAGATTATCATTTTAGCCTCCATTATTGAGAGAGAGGGGCAGAAGGCGGAGGAGTTACCGCTTGTGTCTTCGGTTTTCCATAATCGCATCAATCAGGGCATTAAATTGGAGAGTTGCGCTACGGTACAATATATATTAGAGGAGCGCAAACCGATCCTGTCTTGGGCGGATACCGAGATTGACAATCCGTATAATACCTATATGTATGAAGGCTTAACGCCGGGGCCGATCGCCAACCCCGGACTGGCGGCTATCAAAGCGGCCATGAATCCCGCCACCAGCGATTATCTGTTCTTTGTGGCAAACAGTGACGGGAGCCATTTGTTCGGCCGCACCTATCAGGAGCATTTGAATAATATCGAGGCTGTTTCTTAATGAAAGAGATACAAGAACCCTATATCGGTCGGTTTGTGGATGGGTTTTATGCAGACCACCAAGGACAATTAGGTGAGTTAGAGCGCCAAGTGCGGGCGGAAGGATTGCCTGTGGCCCGTCGGGATGTCATTGCCCTGCTTGAATTTATATGTAAAACCTCCCGCCCCAAACGGATTTTGGAGATTGGGACCTGCGTCGGGTTTTCGGCGCTGGTTATGCGTTCGGTTTGCCCGATGGATACGCAGATTACAACGGTGGATCGGTATGAGTATATGATCGCCCGTGCCAAGGAAAATTTTAAAGCCTTTGCGGCCGAGAATATCTCATTGATCGAGGGGCAGGCCGCCGAGGTGTTGCCGCAGTTAACAGGGCCGTATGATCTGATCTTTTTGGATGCGGCCAAGGCGCAGTATCCTCGGTTTTTGCCCGAATGTGTGCGGCTGTTGGAGAAGGGCGGCATCTTTATTGCCGATAATGTGCTGTGTGGCGGTATCGTGGCGGGCGCTCCTTTGGAGAGTCGGCGCGACAAAACGACGGTGACCCGTATGCACGAATTTTTAGAGAAGGTGAAAAGCGATGAGCGGCTGACGGCGCAGGCGTTACTGCCCGTTGGGGACGGCGTGGTGCTTTTCAGAAAGAAGGAACAATGAAAAAGGCAGAACTGCTGGCACCGGCCGGCGATCTGGAAAAATTATATACCGCCATCGACTATGGTGCCGATGCCGTTTATACCGGCGGAGAGATGTTCTCCCTGCGCACCGCCTGTGATAATTTCTCGGTGGACGACATGGCCAAGGGCGTGGAGTATGCCCACCGCTTTGGCAAAAAGGTCTATCTGGCCTGCAACTGTTTTCCGCATAATCATGAGATTGCCCTCCTGCCCGAGTATATTCAAAACATGGCGCAGACGGGGATTGATGGGTGTATTGTCAGCGATCTGGGGTCGTTCTCGGTTATTCGGGAAACCTGTCCCGATTTGAAGGTGCACATTTCTACCCAAGCCAGTACCGCCAATTATGCTTCCTGTATGGCGTGGTATCGGTTGGGGGCTAAGCGTATCGTACTGTCAAGAGAACTGAGTTTGCGGGAGATTACCGAGATTCGCCGACGGATTCCTGCCGATGTGGAATTGGAAACCTTTGTGCACGGTGCGGTCTGCGTGTCCCATTCGGGGCGGTGTTTGCTTAGTGATTATATGGCCGGCCGCAGTGCCAACCGTGGCGATTGCGCCCATTCCTGCCGCTGGAAATATGCCTTGGTCGAGGAGCAACGCCCTGGGCAGTATATGCCTATTAGTGAAACCGATACCGGCACCTTTATCATGAATTCCAAAGATCTCAATATGATCCGTCACCTGCCCGAAATGCTCATGGCGGGGATCGATTCGCTCAAAATTGAGGGGCGGGTCAAGAGTTCCTATTACGTGGCCTCGATCGTGTCGGCCTATCGCCGCGCCCTCGATACCTTCTATGAGGATATGGACGAATATATGGAGAAGCGGGACGAATTTTTCGAGGATACTTGCAAGGTCAGCCATCGGGAGTATTTTACCGGCTTCTTTTTGGAAGATCCCAAGCGTGAGGGTCAGCAGTACGGCAGTGCCAGTTATATTAGGGACTGGGAGGTTTGTGCGCAGGTATTGCGGTATGATGCTTTGCGGGGGTTGGCGTTGTGCGAACAGCGCAACAAATTCTTCCAAGGCGATACGCTGGAAGCCCTTTATCCGCAAGGGGATCGAATCACCTTTGATGCCGATGTGCTATTAGATGAACAGTATCAGCCGATTGCTTCGACACCCCATGCCGCCATGCGCTTCTATGTGAAAGTACCTAAGATGCTACCCAAGGGCGCTTACCTGCGGCGGCAGTTGAGAAAGTAATATGTGGTGGTATCTGTTAGGGATTTCAGCGGTGGCGATGGTGGTGACCGTGTATGATAAATGGGCGGCCAATCATCGACCAAAACACCGCACACCCGAACGAACGCTATGGTTGCTGGCCATTCTCGGCGGGAGTGGGGCTATGTGGTTGACCATGCTATGGATTCGTCATAAAACCAAACATCGGTCGTTTATGATAGGGTTGCCGCTGTTAATTTTGGCGCAAATTGCCCTTATTTTTGCAATTTTTCAAGCCGTTTTTTAAGAAAAACGGCTTATTTTTTTGCGTTTGGGCATACTTTTATGGGTGATTTTGCTTGAAAAAACGCATGTTAATTTCATTTTTTATCATTTTATCTTTCTTTGTTGCTGTTGCTGGACGGCTGGTGTATCTGTCGGGCGGGCGGGAGATTGCCCAGTATGCGAGTGTGACAGGAAGCCGTGTCATATCCGTAGGCATCAACGAGGCACGGGGTGTGATTTATGACCGCAACGGTGTCCCATTGGTGGGCGGCGAGGAGCGGGATGCGGTGCTGTGCGAGCCGATGTCCTTGGATGAAGAATCGGCTGAACGGTTGCGTCAATACGCCATGGATATGACAGCCGAGGAGTTGGATCAGGCCATCTCGTCGGGCCGTCCCTTTTTGGCGTATGTAAATGAGCCGATTACGGGGCGGGGCTTGACGGGATTGCGGGCCTTGGCGCGGTACGGCGGGCTGGCGCAACATCTGATGGGGTATCTGGACAGTGCGGGGCATGGCGTGGTTGGGATTGAGGCGGCCATGGATGAGCCGTTGTATGCCGAGGGGTATTCCTATACGGCTCTGTTCACTTCCGATGCGGCACGTCGAGCGTTGTCGGGATACGGCATCGCCTTTGAGGGGAGTGCACAGCCGATAAAAAAGGGCGTTACGCTGAGTTTGGATCGGGAGATACAAGAAGTATGCGAAGCGGTGGCGCAAGAAAAGGTGGAGCGTGGTGTCATCTTAGTCAGCGATGTAAGAAGCGGGCAGATTTGCGCATGGGTGTCCCGTCCAACCTATGATCCCTTACGGGTGGAGGAGTATTTAGAGCAGGGGGATGCCATGCTCAACAAGGCGTTACATGCCTACTGTTGCGGGTCGATATTTAAAATTATTGTGACGGCGGCGGCATTGGAGGCGGGCGTCGAGTTGCCGCAGGAATATGAGTGTACGGGCGCTTTTGCGGCGGGGGAGCATACGATTTCCTGTGCCAAGACGGAGGGGCATGGGGTGGTAGATGCTACGGCGGCTTTTGCCCAGAGTTGCAATCCCTATTTTTGTCATTTGGCATCCCTGGTGGGGGCGCAGGGTGTGCTGGAGATGGCCGAGGAATTCGGCCTTGGGCAGGCGATAGACTTTGGCTACGGGATCAAGGCGGCCGAGGGACGGCTGCCCGCCTTGCAGGATTTGTCGGTAGCGGCGGCGTTGGCGAATTTCGCCATCGGACAAGGGGATTTGCAGGTAACGCCCTTGCAGGTGTTGGAGATTGGTTCGATCCTTGCCAATGGGGGTGTGGGGCGGCCGGTGCATGTGTTTGAGGGGATACTGGATGAGTCGGGAAAAAGCACTTCACTTTTGAGTAAGAAATCGTCCTTGCGTGTGATTTCGGAAGGTACGGCGATGCAGATACGGGATATGATGGTAGCCTCGACGCAGGGTGGTTCGGGCACGCCGGCGGCGGCCTCGGTCTATCACAGTGCGGTCAAGACCTCCTCGGCCGAGACGGGCATTTATGAGAACGGTAAGCAGGTGTTGCATACCTGGGTGACGGGATTTTATCCGGCGGAGGATCCGCAATATGCCATTGCGGTATTGGTAGAAGGAGGAAAAAGCGGGTATAGCAGTGCGGCGCCGGTATTTGGAATGATTGTTGATCGAATGTACGGTTGCGGATTGATTGAACCTGTGATATAATATACAGGATAGGAGGGGAGAGTATGAACCCCATATTTTCAAGGATGGAGCGCATCCTGCCATCGGAACAATTGGAGAAACTGGGACGAGCCCATGTAGCGGTATTTGGTATCGGCGGCGTGGGCGGGTCGCTGTGCGAGGCTTTGGTGCGAGCGGGGATCGGGGAGATCACGCTGGTGGACAAGGACGAGGTGGATGTGACCAACATCAACCGTCAGATTTTGGCTTTGCACAGTACTGTTGGGCGTTCCAAGGTTGAGGTGATGCGGGAGCGCTTATTGGATATTAACCCGGATTGTATGGTGCATATCCGTCAGGAATTTTTCCTGCCGGAGTGTGCCGATACTTACGATTTTTCGCAGTATGATTATGTGGCCGATGCGGTGGATACGGTGACGGCCAAATTAGAGATTATTGCCCGTGCCAAGGCGGCCGATGTGCGGGTGATTTGGGCGAGGGGGGCGGGGAATAAACTGGATGCGGGGGCTTTACAGGTGGCCGACCTGTATCAGACGAGTGTGTGTCCGCTGGCTAAGGTGATGCGTGCCGAGTGCCGCAAGCGGGGGCTGAAAAACATATCGGTTGTCTATTCGACCGAGCCGCCCTGCCCGATTCGGGATGCGGGTAATGAAAAGCATCCGGCGCCGGGGAGTGTATCTTATGTGCCGCCGGTGGCGGGGTATCTGATGGCGGGTAAGATCGTACGGGATCTGCTTGGGATTTCTTGACAGAAGTCCGCTTTCGTGCTATACTAAATAGGATTTCAAACAAGAGGAAGAACTCATGAAATATGCATTGATCGGATGCGGCCGCATATCACAAAATCATATTCGGGCGGCTATGGAAAACGGCTTGGAGATTGTAGCGTTATGCGATCTGGATGCCGATAAATTGAAAGAGACGGCAGAACAGTTATCAGATACGGTAGTATGTTATACCGATTATCGGCAACTGTTGGCTGAGAGTGATGCGCAGATCCTTGCCATTGCGACCGATAGCGGCACCCATGCCGAACTGGCTTTGGCGGCTATTGCGGCGGGCAAGCATGTTCTAATCGAAAAGCCGATTGCGTTGAGTATGGCCGATGCCCGCCGGATTTGTAAGGCGGCACAGGAGAGCCATGTGACGGTAGGGGTATGCCATCAAAACCGATTTAATCTGGCGGTGGTGCAGTTGCGGCAGGCGTTGGAGAATGGTCGGTTTGGGAAATTATCGCACGGGGCGGTCACAGTGCGTTGGAATCGCAGTGAGGCCTATTACGATCAGGCCGCCTGGCGAGGGACTTGGTCGCAGGACGGCGGTACGCTGATGAACCAGTGTATTCACGGCATCGATTTGCTTCGCTGGATGATGGGTGATGAGATCACCGAGGTTTGTGGCATGACGGCACGGCGGTTGCATGAGCACACCGAGTGTGAGGATATCGGTACGGCGGTGGTTCGGTTCCGTAACGGAGCGCTGGGAACGGTAGAGGGTACGGCCAACGTCTATCCTCGGGACATGGAAGAAACGCTGAGCATTTTCGGTGAGAGCGGAACGGTCACGTTGGGCGGCGGTTCGGTCAACCGTGTAGAGCATTGGTTGTTTGCGGATAAAAATGAGGATATGACGGCCTTTAATGAGCATCCCGATAACATATACGGAAGCGGGCATGCTCGATTGTACGGCGATTTTCTGGATGCGATTGCCGAGGGCAGAGAGCCGTTGGTGGATACATATGCCGGTATGGCGGCGCTGGAGTTGGTGCTGGCCATTTATAAGAGCCAAAAAGAGGGACGCATTGTGCGGTTGCCCCTTGAAGATTTTGATTGTAAAGATATGGAGGAAGAACAATGATTCGCATCGAAATGGAAAACGGCGGCATCATCAAGTTGGAACTGGATGCCAAGGCGGCGCCGATTACGGTGGCCAATTTTGAGAAGTTGGTTATGGAAGGGTTTTATGATGGGTTAATCTTCCATCGTGTGATCTCGGGCTTTATGATTCAGGGCGGCGATCCGATGGGAACGGGCTTTGGCGGAAGCAAGGAGACCATTAAGGGAGAGTTTCGTGCCAACGGTGTAGACAATCCCATCTCGCACAAGCGTGGTGTCATTTCGATGGCTCGTTCGCAGATGCCTAACAGTGCCTCGTCCCAGTTCTTTATCATGCATCAGGATGGCGAGTTCTTGGATGGTAACTATGCGGCTTTCGGCCATGTGGTTGAGGGCATTGAAGTGGTGGACGAGATCGCTTCGGTGGCTACCGATCCGAGAGATAAACCGCTCAGTGATGTGGTAATTAAGTCGATTACGATGGAATAAAAAAGAAGACCATTTCCTTTATGGGGAAATGGTCTTTTTTTGTTATGCTTGGGGGATGGTTAAGCCTTCGGGAATGGTGTCCTCGGTGTTGTCGGCCCAGGTGATGACGGCTTTGCCGTTGCCCTGCCAGACGCCCGATTCCACTGCGCCGAGCAAAACGCCGTCGATATAGCCGCTGCCGCCGCTGCCGCTACCGATACCGGGGTTCTGGCTGCCACTAAATCCGCTGTACCAGCCGCCACCGCCGCCGGCCTGAGCGCCCCACACTTCCAACAGGTAGTAGTCGGAGGATTCGGGGGTAAATTCAGGGATGCCCAATTCGTCGTCATAGGCAAATTCATAGGTGGTTTGGACGGGAGCCGGATCGGGCATGTAGGGTGCCGGCTCGGGCTCGGACGAGGATGTGGGTGCGGTGCCGCAACCGACAGCGGTAAGTAAAAGCATGAGGGCCATTACGGCAGATAACATTTTTCTTTTCATAATAATCTCCTAATCACAGTGTAGAAATATTATACAGGAAAGGGGCGGTTGAGTTAAGCGAATGAGCAATTTCTATTGAATTAAAATGTTTGGTATGGTACAATAGATATAAGAAGGGGGAGATGATTATGAAGTATTGTTCCAATTGCGGTACGGCTTTGACGGATGCGGCGCAATTCTGTTCCGGATGCGGTGCGGCTACGGGGAATATAGAGGCCGAGAAGAGAGAATGCATTGAGGATTTCCGCAAGTTTCTCAAATGGGAACGGTTTGGCTGGCGGTTATTTGGGATTATCTTCCTTGTGTGCAGTCTGATCATCCTTACCTGTGCGCTAGCCATTATTATTGCCGGTGGCATGACGGGATACAGTTACCGATTAGACATGGCGGTAGTGGGTATTATGTATGGGTGTATGGGGTTGTTATATCTGCCGATTGCGATTGTTAACTTGGTGATGGCCAAGAAGGCGGGCGAGTGCCGTGAGGATTTGGATCGTGATCCCAAGCGGGTGATTGGGCGTTGCGAATCGGTTGGTTTGATTGTGTTGGCGGCCATTTTTAATAACTTGGCATTGGTATTTATTATTATTAATTTTGTGAGAGCCAAGACCTGCAAGCATATTATTGATAAAATGTAAAAAAATACGAAAAACCACTTGTAAAATTTTGAAAATCATATATAATATGATGTTGGAAAAGAAAATATTTATATTCGGAGGATTTTCACATGTCTGTAAAAGTTGCGATTAACGGATTTGGTCGTATCGGCCGTCTGGCTTTCCGTCAGATGTTCGGTGCCGAGGGTTATGAAATCGTTGCCATCAACGATCTGACCAACCCCAAGATGTTGGCTCATCTGCTCAAGTATGATTCGGCTCAGGGCCGCTATGCTCTGGCTGATACGGTTGTTGCCGGTGAGGATAGCATCACGGTTGACGGTAAGACCATCAAGATTTATGCGGAGAAGGATGCCGCTAACTGCCCTTGGGGTGAGCTGGGTGTTGATGTTGTTCTCGAGTGCACCGGTTTCTACTGCTCTAAGGAGAAGTCCATGGCTCACATCAATGCTGGCGCTAAGAAGGTTGTTATTTCCGCTCCTGCCGGTAAGGATCTGAAGACCATCGTATTCAGCGTTAACGAGGATACTCTGACTGCTGACGATCAGATCATCTCTGCTGCTTCCTGCACCACCAACTGCTTGGCTCCTATGGCCAACGCTCTCAATAACTATGCTCCTATTCAGAGCGGTATCATGACCACCGTTCATGCTTACACCGGCGACCAGATGATTCTGGACGGTCCCCACAGAAAGGGCGACCTGCGCCGTGCCCGTGCCGCTGCTCAGAACATCGTTCCCAACTCTACCGGTGCTGCTAAGGCTATCGGTCTGGTTATTCCTGAACTGGATGGCAAGCTCATCGGAGCTGCTCAGCGTGTTCCGACCTGCACCGGTTCTACCACTATTCTGATTGCTGTAGTTAAGGGTAAGGATGTTACCGTTGACGGCATCAATGCTGCTATGAAGGCTGCTGCCAGCGCTTCTTTCGGTTACAACACCGACGAGATTGTTTCTTCTGACGTTATCGGCATGCGCTTCGGCTCGCTGTTCGATGCTACTCAGACTATGGTTTCCAAGATCGACGAGGACACCTATCAGGTTCAGGTCGTTTCCTGGTATGACAACGAGAACAGCTACACCAGCCAGATGGTTCGCACCATTAAGTATTTCGCTGAACTCAACTAAGAGAATAAAAAAGGCGGCAGAGTTGAAAGACTCTGCCGTTTTTAATTTTGAGAATAAAAAAGAACACCTAGGCTTGGTGAAGTGATATAGTGATGGTAGAAACAAAAGGCGTCTACCATCACTTTTTTATGAGGGAATAAAAAAGGAGTTGAGAGAGATGGGAAGGCCCAAAGATGCAACAAACATAAATCAATACGGTTGGTCTATGTCAGATGTTTCCGTGTGCAAATTCATGAAGCGATTAGGACTTACGGCTGATAATCTACACCTTCGGTGTTGAGATACGCGCTATCACATGGTGGTATACCATGGCTTTGAAATGGATAAAAAATCCAAGTCACAAGACTTGGATTTTTTGTCTATGGGCTACAAAAAAGATATCATTTGCAGTTTTGCGTATGAATTCGAACTCTCGCAATATGATGTTTATTCTTCTTCAACACCATCATCAAAGACAGCTTCAAATTCTTCGTCACCGCGTCCGTCTACGTTGAAACTGCTACACGAATATTACCGTCATTGTAAGGACTATCATTGTATTTGTCATTGATATGATTTCCAAAAGATTCTATTATTGCTTCTACCTCGAGCCAGTTGACAACTTTTTTTGAAAGCAAATGGGATAATCGTTGATATTTTTCTATCACCATATAAGCACCTCTTTCATCTGTTTGATTTAATTATAGCAGACCTTATGTCCAATAAAAAGGACTTTGTAAAAGAAAACAACCGCAATCCTAAGATTAACCTTCTTTATCGATCACACGCTTAATACGCTCGTACGTAACCTCACGGCAGATATTGTTTTCGTTGTTGGTGCAGAGGATAAATCTGCGGTTGCCGCCGTCCTCAGCGTTAGCTTTCATAACAGCATGTCCCGTTGTTCCACTACCTGCAAAGAAATCAAGAATAAAAGGTGTTTCAGAAAAATCCATGAAGTCTGCCACCATCCGAACCAAGGATGCTACTGAGCAGGGTATAAACGGTAATGCGGACAGCGCCCAGGAATACGGAGCTAACCATTTAGAATCTGCTGTGGAAACTGCGGGTTCTGAGGTAGTTCGTCAATTTGATAAACAAGGTAAAAACGGGATACGTAACGTTAAGGACAACATTGAAAAGGCTAAGAAGAACTATAATAAACTTAAAGATATTATAAAGAGTAACAAAACGGCGAAGACGACAGGAAAGGCTGCGGCAAAGTCGGCACAGAAGGCTGTGAAAACGGCTCAAGCTACGGGTAAAGTTGCCGTTAAGACTTCACAGACTACGGCAAAAGCAGCAAAAACTGCGGCTGAAACCACGGCAAAAGGAGTAAAAGCGACGGTCAAGGCTGCAATTGCAGCAGGCAAGGTTGTGGTAAAGGCTATTGTTGCCGCAGTAAAATGGATCATATCAGCAGGGAAGGCGATAGCGGCTGCTATTGCCGCCGGTGGCTGGATAGCGGTGGTTGTGATTATCGTTATTTGCCTTATTGCTCTTATTGTCGGCTCCTGTTTCGGGATATTCTTTTCAGGAGAGAATACGGGAGGAAATCACACCATGCAGGCGGTCGTGCATGAAATCAATGAAGAATACCAAACACAGTTTGAAACTATTAAAAGCAGCATGACCTACAGCGTTTTGGAAGTGTCCGGCTCCCGTGCGGTATGGGAGGAGGTACTGTCGGTATATGCGGTGAAGACCACTACCGATCCGGATGACGCTCAAGATGTTGTCACGATGGATGACACCAAAAAGGCAATACTAAGAGATATATTTTGGCAGATGAACACCATATCCTCTCGCTCTGAAGCTAAGACTGAAACTGTCATAACGGAAACCGATGACGGTAACGGGAATATTGTGCAGACTGAGGCGACGGTTACACGTTCGTATCTGTATATTACTGTCACCCATAAGACGGCGGAAGAAATGGCGGCGCAGTTTGGATTTAGTGATGAGCAAAAAAAGCAACTCAATGAGTTGCTTTCGGAGAGTAACAAATCTTTGTGGGCGGCGGTGCTTTATGGCATACGTACAGATAATGTGCCTATTGTATCGGTTGCGCTTTCCCAAGTCGGTATTACGGGAGGACAACTGTATTGGCGATGGTACGGGTTTGACTCCCACGTTAATTGGTGTGCATGCTTCGTTTCATGGTGTGCTAACGAGTGCGGGTATATTGATAGTGGTATTATTCCTAAATATGCAGGCTGTGTAAACGGCGTTTCCTGGTTCAAAGACCGTGGGCAATGGCTTGACGGTGCTATCGAGCCGGTGGCGGGCATGATTATTTTCTTCGATTGGGATGATCCGGATGGTTTGTCGGGATCACAGGATGGACTTTCCGATCATACGGGTATTGTGCATAAGGTCGAGAATGGAAAGGTTTATACGGTGGAGGGTAATTCTGATAATAGTGTATGCATAAGAGAATACGACATTGGATATTATGAGATTCTCGGTTATGGTGTGTCTGCTTATTGAGGTGCATGTATGAACTTGCCATTGGGTCATAACCACGGATTATACCAATGATTATGGCTGTGTAGTACAGTTGTTTTTTCTCTATTGAACTGGGGATAAGTACGGGTGGGGAGGGGTGTTTGTGGGGCAAGACAACTGGTGAGATTTGTGGAAAAAAGTATGCCTGATCAATCGATAGGAAATGATATGGAGAACTTGTAATACAAAAGGAAAACCAGTTTTATACCAGTACCGATTTTATTTTTGAAGATGAATGTTTGCGTTTTATATATAATCACGTTGCTTTAGGTGGAAGGTGATTGACAACCTAGATTTCATATTCTTTGTAATAATTTTTAACATATTCCCGTGGGGTTTGATTCATCTTCCTTTTGAACACATAATTAAAATAACTTTGTGAAGAAAAGCCGCAATCAAAAGCAATTTTTGTTAAGGAATCGTTTGTGGCTTGCAGCAGGGTTAGAGCTTTTTTTATGCGTTGATCTTCAATATAGGCATGCAAGGTTTTGCCTGTTGTGGCTTTAAATTTTTTGTGAAAATATGCGGGACTTAATAAAAAATGATTGGCGAGAGTATCCAACTGCAGATCTTCGCTTAAATGATCCTTGATGTACTTTAACGTGGTTTCTATCCAATGAATATCATTTGACGATTTGGGGGTTGTATATTTAATGGCAGACTCGTTGCTGATCGTGTAAATCAATTCTAAAATAAGGCTTTGTATAATGATTTCTTCATTTCGGTTCTTTGAATCAAGGTTGTTATGCCGAATCATTCTGTTAAAAATTCTGGCATAACGATCGTGTTTATTAGTTGGGATAAAGTCAGGAGCGTTATATAGAATATCAAAAAGCGGACCGGGCTCGAGTGTCATATGAATATAATAGCATTTAAAAGGAAATCGAGTGTGTCTTATTTGATTTGGCTTAACGCAAATAATGGAATCGGGACGAATCGGATATTCTTTATCGTTGATGTAGGAGATACCCCCTTTTTCGATGGGAATCTCAATTTCAAATCGATTCGTTTTTCTTTCTGCGGAAGTGGTGGAAACGTTAATATATTTTTTACTGATTTTTGAGTCAAAAATTCCAATGGCTACAATATTTGGTAAAATCATGGTTGTGCCTCCTTTAAAAGGATAATATTTCTAAAAAAAATAACAAGATTTTTATATATTTCAGCCAAGAAATATAATACAATAAAAAAGAAAAGTTGTCAATGAAGAACTGCCGGGGAAGTAATTTCTTCGTGAAAATACTTGGTATAGGGAGAGTTAGGGTGTTTGTATCTGAATTGTACAATGAAAACGGAAAAAGATTGTCGTACATAATTGATTATCCTGAAAATTTTGATAAAAACAAAAAATATCCTCTTATATTCTACTTTCACGGCATGGGCATGGTACGTAACGGAATTCAAAAAGTAATCGATTGCGTTCCGGTTCGGCGTGAGCGTATGCCGGAGGATATGCCGTTTATTATTGTGGCGCCATATTGTGAGGCGTTCACGTGGATTGAATGCTTTGAAACCTTAACCGCCTTTACTGACTATATAATTGCGCAAGAGTATGTAGATGAAAATAAGGTATATATAACCGGTTCCAGTATGGGAGGTTATTCTTGTTGGGCGCAAGCGGTTATGTACCCCGAAAAATTTGCGGCGGCGATTATTTGTTGTGGTGCAGGTATGTACTTTACTGCTGCGGCAGCCAGAATCAAATTTCCCGTATGGGCGTTTCACGGAAAATTAGATGAAACCGTGTTGCCAAGGGAAAGTGAAATTATGGTCGAAAGAATCAATAAATGCGGCGGTAATGCCAAATTAACACTGGTCGAGAATCGTGGTCACGACGTATGGAATGATGCCTTCCAATCCGAAGAGGTGTATCGGTGGCTTTGGGCGGTGCGTTGATAGATAGCTGATCTGCGAAAATTGCAATTTAATTTTAAGGAGATATATTATGAACAAGTTCGAAATTAAGAATCATGAGCCGAGTTGGTTGCCCGAAGGAGATTGGAAGCTTGCCTGGGCTGATGAATTTGACGGAACTGAGCTGGACCGCACAACGTGGGATTATCGCCTGTGTATGACCGGTAAGCGCTGGCCGTCTTGGACGGATAAGGGTGTACATTTGGACGGAAACAGTAACGTCGTGTTCACGTTAATCGAAGAGGACGGCATGCCGGTATGCTCGCAGCTGCAAACCGGTCAGAATTATATGGATGAGCCGGTTCAGGCGGCTGATTTCTGCGGCCACAAATTTGACTGGAAAATCGGTAAGTTACGTGAAAACAGATATCTTCACGGTTATGGTTATTATGAATGCCGTTGCCGTTTGCAGCAAAAGCCGGGCTGGTGGTCTGCCTTTTGGATTCAGTCTCCGATTATCGGTTCAAGCCTTGATCCTAAGGAAAGCGGCGTAGAAATTGATATTATGGAGAGTTTTACGCCCGGAAATATTGCCGGTCATAACGTGTTTACCGGTGGCTATGGCGTAGATAACAAAAGAAGAAAAGTCGGCGGCTTGGATCAGATCAATAAGGAAGAATTCCATCGCTTTGGTCTTTTGTGGGATGAAACCGGCTATACCTTCTATGTTGATGGCGTAGAAAATGGTAAAATTACCGACTTTATCACGGATAAACCCGAGTTTCTTTTGCTCTCGACAGAGGTTCGGGGCTACAGACAGAACGATAAGCCCGTTGAGGAAGCCTTTGATGCAATAGGCGATACCTTTGTCGTGGATTACATCCGAGTATTTGATAAGGTGAAATAATTTACAGGCATGTGTAATTGTGCCGTGTGAAAAATTTTTACCCATGATATAACAGAAAGGCGGAAGAACGATGAAACGAATTTGTGTATGGCTGTTGGCTCTGCTGATGCTGGTTTCGTTGTGCGCCTGCTCCGGAGAGAAGCAACCCGGATTGGTGCTGGATAGCGGCTGGGTTGTGCGAGGAGATGGGAGCGGAATCGGTGAAGGTGAGAAATGGTTTAAGGGATTTACCGACGCCAACGGTGAAGCATCCGAAGTGAAATGGTATGCCAATAAGTTTAATGCCTCGCTGACGGACGGCGACCGTGTTATTCTTTCGGCTGCCGATTTGGGGCAGGATGCGACCCTTTGGCTCAACGGCAAGCAGATTGATAATCGTGAGGATGCCGCTGGTATCTTTTACCTCGATGTGACGGACACCGTTAAGCGTAACGGTACGAATCAATTGGTTCTGAAAGCTAAGGGTAATGCTGATGTGGATGGAATCGGACTCTCGGTTCGTCCGAAGATGGCGGTGGTTGAGGTTAAGAACCGTACCGAAGGAGATACCGTCACAGTGACTGCGGTTATGGATAATAGCGGCGCCAAGGATGACGTGGTATTTACGGTGGAGATGACAGCCATGGATTCCGGCAGGGTTATGACGCGTGCGATTGAGCAGGTGACGGTGAGCGAGGGGGTAAGTGAGCAGGTATTTACTCTGAATATTCCCGATCACGTGAAATGGGATCAGGATCACGCCTTCCTATATAATGTATCGGTAAAGGCACAGACGGCAAACTCGGTGGATATGGCTCATACATACGTAGGTTTTGCCGAGTTGACCAAGGATGAAGAGGGATATTTCCGACTCAACGGGAATACGACCTTCCTTCGTGCCGTTGACGTGCCGGAGCGGATTTTGGCGAACGATACGGCGATGCGTCGCTTTGTCGATTATATCCGTACTGTGGAATTTAATGCGGTCTATCCGCTGGTAACGCCCACGAAGGCGCTGCTGGATTACTGTGATCAGACTGGCATTATGGTTTTGATAGACCCCTCCGTTTCTGCAACGCATGGGGCTGATTCTCATGTCAGCCTCATGCCTGTCTCCTCCTCTGAATTGACGCCCGTTGGACAGGGGCTGCAGTTTGCCGTGGAGAAGCCCGTGGAAACGCTGGATAATATGTATAAGGAAATGGGACTTAATCGCATCTACGGCGGCGCCGTTGACCTGTACAATGTCATGGGTAACGTGTATGTGTCACAGGTAAGCGATGCGATCCGTGATGCACGCCGTTTTGGCTCTCCCGCCATTCGCGTATGTGCGGCATTGGACAGCTATCCGGATGCACAGTTGTTGGCGGTGACCGATGGCATTGAGGAATTGCGCTATATCCTGTCTGTGGATCCGGTCATCCGTAAAGGCGAGAGCGTTTCGGTTAAGCTGGATTTAGTGGACGTGGATATTCTGTGGCCTAACAAGTTTAATGCTTATATAAAAATCACCAACGATCAGGGTATCGTTTGGGATAAAACGGTTGAGTTTACCTCGCAGGCCAGTGCGTTGGGTCACATGACGGCGCAGATCCCCTTGGTGAACGAGTTTGTGCCGATCTCGGGTGTCGCAGGGAAATATACCGTGGCGGTAGAATTGACAGACCTGGCCCATCCCGTTTGCGGTGAAACCGAATTTTACGTGGTAGATAAAGCCGATCTGAGCGGGGCAACGATCGTAAGCGGTGTCCTAACCGCCGATGACAAGGCAAAAGCAGAAGCCGGCGGAAAGGTTATTCTTCTTAACGCTTCCGCTGAATCGGGATTGCCTTTTGATGCTACGTTTGTGACTGGCATGACCGGTGCCGTTGTGGATAACCGAGTCAACGCCGCATTCGCCGGAACGGCAATCGCAACCATGGACGGTGTGGCGTTTGACCGAGCCATCAAGGCAGAGGGAGGAACCTCCTATCTGACTGGTTTTGGTCTGACATTGGATAATACCTTGAACTATGGCAGTGTGATTGCGACCTATCCGGTTGGTTCCGGTAGCATTACTGTTGTGACCGCTGATGTCGATATCAGCAATCCTGTTATCGCCGCTGTGCTGGCTGCGGCTATCGCATAATAAGGGGGTGCGAAGGGTGAAGAAATACATAGCTTTATTTTTGGCACTTGTGCTGGTTTTGGGTCTGGTTCCGGTAAGTGCATCGGCAAAGGAAGACTCGGCTGTGCTTATGCTGGAACAACCGGTACCCGACGCCACCTTAATGCTCAAGGAGCAATGGCATGTGGTTGCTGACAGAGCCAATGTCGGTATAGATGAGCAATGGTATCAGGGCTTCCCCAGCATGGGTAAGATTGAGTCCTTGCCGTACAATCCGGGCATGACGGACGTGGCTACTATATGGTTCTATAACAAGTTTACTCCCGATTTCAATGTAACGGAAGATCAACGCATTATTGCTCAATTTGAGGGCTTGTGTTATTACTCCATGATCTGGATTAACGGCAATTACATCGGCGAAAACGAGGGTGTTAACTGCCGTTTCTCCTTTGACGTGACGGATTATATTCGTGAGGATGAGGAGAACATGATCGCCATTCGGTTATACGGCCCCATCGCCGGCTCTACGATGCGTGATCTGACCAGCGACGTTTACCCGCTCCGTGGCGGTACCGTGTATATTCAGCAGCCGGTTTATCTGAGTGTTGTACCGGAGATTGCCATGGATAACGTTTACGTGGATACCAAGTACGATACGGGCAACGTGGAGATCAACGTGGTTCTGAACAACCCCGGTACCGAATCGGTGGCGGTGAATCTTGCGACGGTGATTACGCCAAGTTTTGATAACGTAACGGTGGCAAGCGGCGAAACGACGGTGGAAGCCACGCCCGGTTTCTCTTCACATAAATTGACGGTTCAGGTCAAGGATTTCCGAGCATGGTCACCGGACGATCCCTATTTGTACGACGCCAAGGTGACCGCCAAGGTTGAGGCGTTTGCCTATAGCGATTCGACAACTGTTCAGATAGGATTTAAGGATTTTCGCATTGATGAAGATGGATACTTTATGCTCAACGGAGAGCGTTTTTATGTGAAATCCATTCATATGACTACTTATCAAAATGGTTCAGTATATGCCTCATACGTGGGTATGAATATGGAGCCTTTCTTGGCAACGCTCGACTTTATTAAAGCCAGCGGCTACAATATGGTCCGATTCTTGTCTCAGCCCAGCTTGAGCGAAATCGTGGAATATTGCGATAAGATCGGCTTGTTGGTATATCAGGAAATCTCAATGGCTTGGCAAGAAGATTCTGAATATGGCGAGGAATTTATCCGCCGTGACCTTGCACAAACCATTGCCAGAGACCGCAATCATGCCTCTTTTGCGATTATTGGCGTTTTGAATGAAACGAAGGATAATAAAACCGACTACGTCAATAATTTTCACGCTGCGGTTGGTGCCATTGACGTAATCCGTGCATATGATACAGATGTTTTGGCACTGATGTCCTCCGGCAGATGGGACAACGATGCATCCCTGGCTTCGGCATCCAATCCCGGCTCCACTACGTGGGATACCTATTTAGGCGACGAAGGCGTGCTGGATGAAGAAGGAAACCATGGCGGAGCAAATGCTGTCGGTGACGTTCATGAATATCCGCACCTGCCCTTGGATGCCAGCGTTCGTGAATCTTTTATGCGTTTTAGTACCTTCAAGCGTGGTGTCTTTGTTTCCGAGGGCGGTATCGGCTCTCAGGCGAATGTCGTATCCGGTCTTCGCATATGGCAGCAGGAAGGCCATGGCGCCTTGGAAGCCGGCACGGCCGGACGTGGTTTGGGACAGGTAAAGACGCTGTATTCCCTTTACGATAAGTACAATATGGCTTCGGCTTACGGCACCCCCGAACTTCTTATTCGGGATACGCAGGTTCTTTCTGCGTATAACCGTGGAATTTATATTGACTATATTCGTTCCAATTATAGAATTAACGGCTATTCCATGACCATGACCACCGACGCCACCCAGCGTGGTGAAGGCGTATTGGAAGATACGTCTGATTTGAAAGACGGTCATTACGAAGTGATCCGTGAAGGCTGGGCGGATACCCGTTGGTGCCTGAACATCGATCAGTACAGTGTATATAACACCGATGAACTGGATGTGGAAATCTACCTGTCAGACCTTGGCAAATTGGAAACGAAAGAGTATACCGCTCGCATTACCGTTACCGGTGATGAGGGGCAGGTATGGGAAATGGAAATTCCGGTTACGCCAGCACGGGATAAAAACGGCAACTACTTGCCTTCCACATTGGTGCACAAAGGAAATATTCCGTTGACCGATTTGCCGGCCGGCGAATACCGTGTTAACGTGGATCTGGTCGGTACCGGCGTATCCCGTACCCGTACCTTCTGGGTGTTCGAGGAGGAAAATCTGCCTAAACTGTCCGGCACCGTGTATGTGGTAGGCTTTAAGGGCGAGTCGCTGGAGTTCTTGAAACAATCCGGTTTAAATTGTATTGATTTGGATATCAATAATATCCCTGCCGGATGTACAGTCTTGCTGGGCGGGAAAAATATGAAAAACCGTGAACTGAAAGCGCTCTATGAATCGGTAGAAACTACCGGCACCACACTTGTTGGCATCAACCCCTCCGCTTTCGGTGACTGGAGCTTGGCAAACATGCCTTTCGGAAATAACATTTTTCAGGTGGAGTTCAGCAATTGGCTGTATCACCCCGATACCCTGATGCTCGATACTACGTTGACCGATGGCTTGCAGGATAACTGTATGGCGAACCCCATGTATTATCAGGAAGTGCACCCGACCACCTATTTCAATATTCCTGTAGACGAGGAAGAAGCGCTGGCGCTGTCCATGTTTATCGGTAATGACGGACATAAATCCAATGAAGCCTTGAAATTAGGTGTTCTTGCCGGCACGTATGCGCACGGTGAGGGTAAATGCGTGATCCATACCTTCAAATTGTTAGACAATCTGGGTACTCCTGTTGCCGATCGCATGCTGATCAACTTGCTTAATTATGCGCTGAATGAATGTTGAGAAAGGAGGAATGAATGGTGAAAAAATGGATTTGTTTCTTGCTGGCTGTGATTTTTTGCTTCAGCTTAGTGCCATCAGCTCACGCTGCTTCCGTCCCCACCTATAAGGTGGATGGTCCGAAAATGGTTGTGATCGACGGTAAAGCATCGGAAGCCGAATGGGGAAAGCCGATTTATAAGGATGTTTCCCTGCAGGCGGCAGAGGAAAAGAAGATTGACAGTCAGGTAACGGCATACTGGTTTGATGGCTCGAACAATCAGGATACGACCTTTGATCTGTACGTCACAAACAACGATTACGGTATTGCCTTCGCTTGCGTTATAAAAAACGTTCCTCCCGATGTCAGTCAGGAAACCTCGAATTGGAAGAGAATGAATTTTGCCTTTTCTCTCTCTAAGTGGACGGACGGCAGTTGCGTAGAAGTCAAGACCACCGATACCGGTTCGGATGAGGTCTATACCTACTATCGTTTGATGCTGCGTCCGGACGGCGAATTGATGGATATTCCGTCCAGTCTGGGCCTTACAAGATACAACTTGTTCCGTGGATATGAGTATCAGATCAAATACGATGAAACTGCCCATAGCCTGACCTATGAGGTAATCGTGCCTTACAATTATACAAATGTGGATATTTCCAAGGGGAATGAAATCGCCTTCTCTGCCCTGATTGCCCTGAATCGTGACGGCAATATGGTAAATGGCAACAAGAACGGTTCCAACCGTTTTCTGATCGGTACCGGCGCGGTCAATGCCGGTAAAGGTAAATTCTCCCATAAGAACCATTGCATAAAGATTAAATTGGCAAATCAGGATGCGATCCAGAAGATGGTAGCGCAAAATGCTACCGTCAATTCGGGTTCTACAACCCAAACCATGACTCACAACCAATCGCTGGAAATGTATCAGGGACCCCGCTACGAGCAGCAAACCCAGTCTGATTTTACCTTCGTCCACTGGTTCGCCATCGGAGCATCATCACTGATTATTCTGCTATGTGGGTCGGCAATCGTTCTTACCGTGGTAAAACGCAAAAAGAAATCCAATGCTGCACAGGAGGGAAGTACGGAATGAAAAAGATTACTGCCGTTCTCTTAATCCTGCTGATGTCATTGCTTGCCCTGACTATGTCGGTCAGCGCCGCCCAGTATAACGGAATCTCCCAGGTTATTCACGTGAATGCAACAGCCCATAACATTGTCATTGACGGCAAGATCGACGGTGACGAGTGGGGTAAACCCATTCTCAGCGTGACGCCTGAGACGATCAGGGAAAAGTATAACATGAGCTGGAACTATACCGGCGATAAAGAAGCCAATGCCAACCAGCGGGTCGATATCTACGTCACCAACGATGGCGGCGTTCTCTATGTGGCGTGTAAGGTTACCAATACCGATTTTGATGATTCGGCACCGGATACCGGAAAGTTGCGCACCAAATATCCCCATTTTGGCTTTACCATGGCTACCTACGATGAGAATAGCGTCGTGCCGACGAAGATCTATCAGGAAAAGAATTATGAAGTCTACGGTCACTTTGGAATCGGCATGGTTGACGGACAAAAAACCTGCGTAACCAGATCACAGGGTTATAACGCCAAAAAGTTATATCCGGAAGATTACCAGATCGGTTACGATGCCGCAACCCGAACCTATGTCTATGAGGTGCGCGTGGCGGAGGATTTGACAACGGTTGATATCATATCCGACTCGGCTGTGGTTATGTCCTTTGACGTGGGTTGTATCGATGACGGCAAATACGCCGGATATATGTTCTCCGATGCGGCAGCCAAGGTCTGGAACGGTCAGGGTGGCGCCGAAAAATTTGTTCATCGGAAAACCTTTCCGCTTATTGTAATTATGAATACGACCGCAGATCTGGTTAAACCGGAATTTGTGCCTACCACAAACGAAGCAGGGCTTGACTATACGCCGCAAGACGGATTTTCCGATATTCTGGAGGCAGATGTGCTGCAAGAACAAACCACCTCGCTATCTACGGCAACTATCGTTACCATCTCGTTAGCTGCGGTGGCAGTGCTTTTGATTGTCACAACGGCGATCGTCATGCTGGTGGGAAGGAGACGCTCATGAAAAGATGTATCGTATTGACACTGCTTGTGGCGATGCTTGCATCGTTGCCTGTCTTTGCCGCTCAGTCTCCGATGAGTGTACCGATTTATGCCGACCCGACTGCCCCCACCGTCACCATTGACGGCAAGATTACAAAGGAAGAATGGGGCGAGCCGGATGCTGTTTTCACCTATGATGATTTCACTAATGAGACAAACCCCGGTTGGCAAATTTGGAATTATACGGGTGACACCTCGGTGTTTGCCAACCAAAGCATAGAACTATATGCCCGTCGTGACGATACCCATCTGTATTTTGCTTTCCGCTTTGTCAATGCGCATCACATCGACTATGAAGAATATTCCGCAGCGGATGCTTGGCAGCATGCCGGTATGCGTTTTGCGCTCGGTGCGTATCACGAGGATACCATTATTGAAACCGACAAGGGTGGCGACGGAACAAGTTATGAGAAATGGCTTGCCTTCAACATTCGCCCCAAATATAATGCCTCGGAAGATAAATTCATCACCACGGTTACCACAAAAGGTAACGTGGGGCAGAGCAGTTATAAAACGCCGGTTTGTGACTCTTTTGTAGATGAAGACAATATGATCTACTCCTATGAAGTAGCCTTGGCATTTTCCGATATGTACGGGGTTATCACTGCCGATACCGAGGACGTCGTTCTTGCTTTTGAAATGACCGATGCTCGTGTGGCAGGTAAGGACTGTGGCAATCGCTGGTTCGTATCCAAGGCGGAACGATTGGCGTATGAGGACAAGAATAACACCGCATTCTATGACAACAACCCTCTGCACATTATGTACGCAGAAGCCCCTGAAGAATCTGTGGTTCCGGGTGTCGAAACGGAGGATTCGTCTTCCGATCCATCCCCAATCAAAGAGTTTTCACCTGATCTATGGATCATTGTGGCCGGCAGTGCCGCCGCTTTGATCGCTGTAGTTTTGTTTGTTATAGCATTACGAATATTTTTGAAAAAGGAGAATCAGAAATGAAAACGAAGAAGATCCTATCCCTGCTACTGGCATCTATCCTCTTATTGGGGCTGATTACCATCCCCACTTCCGCCGCCGATGCGGCAACGGACACCTATGCTCGCAGTGAGGCCACTGCATTACTTAATGCACCGAACATCAACGGTTCGGTTTCGACAGCCGAATGGGGTGACCCCATGATTGTCACCAACAGTGACCATGCCTTGGATACCTGGGGCACCAGCGGTCATTGGATTTATGATACAGTCAATTATGATCCTGAGCAGCTTGCGAAGGTGTGGCTGACCAACGACAATAACTTTATCTATCTGGCGGTTACCTTAGATCACGAAACTGCCGGTACGAAATTTTTTGGTACCGATAACAAGTATTATCCCCAAATGAGTGTTTTACTCTCTCAAAAAGGAGCCGATAACAGTCCTGTACTGGTAGGT